>NZ_JBIUYD010000009.1:0-285792 GCF_044744345.1 Kitasatospora sp. NPDC087315
ATCTCGCCCAGCATGAAGGACCAGTGGTCCGGGAAGATCTTGCGGAGGTTGGCCCTGGCCAGGGAGTAGATCCCCAGCCGGCCGTCCGTCCAGTCAGCGGCCTGCTCCCACTTGTTGGCGGGCTTGGCGCGCGTACTGGCGGGCTTGGCGGCACCGGACGTGGTGCTGCTCGCGCTACTCATCGAGCACGCTCCCAGTAGCTCGGGCCGACGGGCTCGTCGAAGTCGCCGGTGGCGACCAGGAAGCCCTTCTCGTCAGTGGTGATCTTCAGCTGCGGCAGCGGGTGGCCGGCCGGGCCGAAGATGACGCGTGCGCCGTCCGCCAGGTCGAAGGTCGACTGGTGGCAGGGGCAGAGCGCGTGGTGGGTCTGCTGCTCGTAGAGGCTGATCGGGCAGCCGACGTGGGTGCAGATCTTCGAGTAGGCGAGGATGCCCTCGAAGCCCTGCTCCCGGGAGCGGTCGTCCTTGATGTCCTCCGGCGCGATGCGCACCAGCATCAGGGCGTCCTTGGCGATCTGCTGCTGGAAGTCCTCGTCGTGGACGTGCAGACCCTCCGGCATGGCGAAGGTCAGCGAGCCGACGATGATGTCCTCGGCCTTCATCGGCGTGTTGGTGTTCATGTTGATGAGCTGCAGCGGCTTGGCCTCGGTGGCCTCGCGCCAGCCGGTGTGCGCCAGCTTGTCCTCGGGCAGCGGGCCCAGGTCGCGGAGCAGGACCACGCCGGAGAGCGGGACCAGCGCCATCGAACCGATGAGGGTGTTGCGGATCATCTTGCGGCGGCCGAAGCCGGACTCGGCGGCACCGGTCTTGAACTGGTCGATGACGTCCGCGCGGACCTCGTCGTCAGCCTCGATCGGGTGACGCTCGGCCGGCACCTCGTGGTCGGACATCAGGGTGCGGGCCCAGTGGACCGCGCCCGCGCCGATGCAGAACAGCGCCACACCCAGGGTCAGGCCCAGCGCGAAGTTCAGCGCGCTGATGTGACCCAGCGGGAAGACGTAGACGATTTTGTCCGGGTCGATGGCCACGTAGGAGGCGATGAAGCCCACGGTGGCGAGCATCGAGACCACGAACATCAGCGAGACCTGGCGCTCGGCCCGCTTGGCGGCCCGCTCGTCGATGTCGGTCCGGCGGGGTTCGTGGGCCGGCAGGCCCGGGTCGGCGAACGGGTCGCCGTGGGCGGCCACCTCGTGGTGCCCGGCGGAGCCGTGCGGCTCCGGCAGCTTCTCTTCTGACATGTCGTGGCTCATGACTTCTTGGCCTTGGTGGTGTGGGCGGCGACCCAGATCGCGACCGCGATGAGCGCGCCGAGACCGAAGATCCAGCCGAACAGGCCCTCGGTCACCGGACCGAGGCTGCCGAGCGTGAGACCGCCGGGGTTGGGCTCATCGTTGGTGGCGTGGCGAACGAAGGCCACGATCTGCTTCTTCTGCTCCTCGGGCATGGTGGTGTCCGGGAACGACGGCATGTTCTGCGGGCCGGTCTGCATGGCCTCGTAGATGTGCTTGGCGTCCACGCCCTCCAGCGACGGGGCGTACTTGCCCTGGGTCAGGGCACCGCCCTGACCGGCGAAGTTGTGGCACTGGGCGCAGTTGGTGCGGAACAGCTCGCCACCCTTGGACACGTCGTCCGGGTTGGTCGAGGTGTACTGCTCCGGGTCCGGCCGCACCGGGCCGGGGCCGAGCGAGGCCACGAAGGCGGCCAGCTGGTCGATCTCCGACTGCGAGTAGATGTTCTTCTTGCGCGGCACCTGGGCGCCGGGCTGCTGGGCCGGCATGCGGCCGGTGCCGACCTGGAAGTCGACCGCGGCGGAGCCGACGCCGACCAGGCTGGGACCGTCGCTGCTGCCCTGACCGTTCAGGCCGTGGCAGGAGGAGCAGCCCACGGCGAAGAGCTTCTTGCCCTCATCGATCGCGAGCGACTGCGCGGCGACGTCGGCCTGCGCCTTGTCGGCGGGCGCGAACGCGGCGTACAGCCCCCCGGTTGCCGCCAGGGCGAGAAGTAGGACGACCAGCGCCGCCAATGGGTGGCGCCGTCGTGCGGAGAGCTTTTTCACGGAATAACCCCGGTGTCAGGATCTGGTCGACTGGTGGGTGCACCCGGCGGCCGGTCTGGCCGGCACGAGGCTGCCTGTTCTAGGGCTGCGCGCGCGGTCGGTCGGTGGGAGCGTCGGCACCGGCAAAGAGGCCCGTCGCCGGTGAGGGCGGGGACCGGAGCCGGTGGCCAGTGACCTGATCAGCTGGTTACTTGATCAGGTAGATGGTCGCGAACAGGCCGATCCACACGACATCGACGAAGTGCCAGTAGTACGACACCACGATGGCTGCGGTGGCCTGCTCGTGCGTGAAGCGCTTGGCTGCGTACGTCCGTCCCAGGACCAGCAGGAAGGCGATCAGACCACCCGTCACGTGCAGACCGTGGAAGCCGGTGGTCAGGTAGAACACCGTGCCGTACGGGTCCGAGGACAGCGAGAGGCCGTCCTTCTTGACCAGCTCGGTGTACTCGAAGATCTGGCCGCCGATGAAGATCGCGCCCATCACGAAGGTGATGACGAACCACGAGCGGAGCTTCTTCACGTCCCCGCGCTCGGCGGCGAACACGCCGAGCTGGCAGGTCAGCGAGGAGAGCACCAGGATCGTGGTGTTGACCGAGGAGAAGGGCACGTTGAGGGCGTGCGCCTTCTCGCTCCAGAACTCGGCTCCCTTGACGGAGCGGAGCGTGAAGTACATCGCGAAGAGGGCCGCGAAGAACATCAACTCGGAACTGAGCCAGACGATCGTTCCGACGCTGACCATGTTCGGCCGGTTGACCGATCCGTGCGCGTGCCCGGTTTCTACTGCTGTTGCTGTCGCCACGACGGACATTATGTCGGTCCCTTATTCCGTCTTCACGCCGGGGGGTGTCCCTCGGAGTGTCCGGTGCGTGCGGTATGCCCCCCCGGGGGCCGACGGGGCGTCCGGATGGCGGCTGAGCAGCGGCGTGTCCCTTTTCTGACGGTTCTTCGAAGGCCCCTTCGACCCTGTTGCCCTGCGTGTCGCTGCATGGTTCGGGGGTGGGTGGGGAGTAAAGGAGGGGCCGCCGTGTCGACCGTACGGGTGACTGCGAGGTCTGGGGTGACGGGCCGTCCTCCGACTGGGTGAGTCGTGGGCGCGGCGGCTTGAGAAGGGATCGCGCGGCAGGGACCGGCGGCAGGTGATCGGGAGTAGCATCCGGATCAGGCGAACGTGGTCCGGATCACACTTGAGGGAGCAGGGCCCATGGCGTACAAGACCGACGAGACGCTCACCGTTCTCGTCTACAGCCACGACCGCAACACCCGCGAGCAGGTGCTGACGGCGCTCGGCCGTCGGCCCGCCGAGGATCTGCAGGAGCTGTCCTACCTGGAGTGCGCGACGACCCCTGCCGTGCTCAAGGCGCTGGAGAAGGGCGGGGTGGACCTCTGCGTCCTGGACGGCGAGGCGGTGCCGGCCGGCGGGCTCGGCCTCGGGCGGCAGCTGAAGGACGAGATCTACGGCTGCCCGCCGGTGCTGGTGCTGATCGGACGGCCGCAGGACTCCTGGCTCGCCGCCTGGAGCCGGGCGGACGCGGCGATCTCCCGCCCGGTGGACCCGGTGGCGCTGGCGGAGTCCGCCGCCACCCTGCTCCGCGCCCGGCTGGAGAAGCGGGCGCCGGTCGCCCGCTGAGCGGTGCCGTCTCACTCCTAGAGAAGGCGGGTGCCGGGGCGGACCGGGGGACCTCGCCGCTCGATAGGCTGATTCCATTCCTACGGATGTCCCCGACCCCGGGGAACCGACAAGAGCTGGAGTCAGCCATGGTGAACGTGCACCCTGCGAACGGCGGCAACGACCCCGCGCAGGTGGTCCGCACCTGGCCGGACATCCTGTCGGCGCTGCTGAGGGGCGAGCACCTGAGCCGGTCGGCCACCGCCTGGGCGATGGACCGGATCATGAGCGGCGAGGCCTCCCCGGTCCAGGTGGCCGGCTTCATGGTGGCGCTGCGGGCCAAGGGCGAGACGGTCGACGAGATCTCCGGCCTGGTGGACTCGATGTACGCGCACGCCGAGCCGCTGGACATCCCCGGCCCGGCCGTCGACATCGTCGGCACCGGCGGCGACCGCGCCAAGACCGTCAACATCTCCACCATGTCGGCGATCGTCGCGGCCGCGGCCGGCGCCAAGGTGGTGAAGCACGGCAACCGGGCCTCCTCCTCGGCCAGCGGCTCCTCCGACGTGCTGGAGAAGCTCGGCATCGGCCTCGACCTCTCCGCGCGCCGGGTCGCCGAGGTGGCGGAGGAGGTCGGGCTCACCTTCTGTTTCGCCGCCAAGTTCCACCCGGCGATGCGGCACGCCGCCCCGGCGCGGCGCGACCTCGGGGTGCCGACGGCGTTCAACATCCTCGGCCCGCTGACCAACCCGGCCAGGGTGACCTCGCACGCGATCGGCTGCTTCGACACCCGGCTGGCCGGGCTGATCGCCGGGGTGCTGGCGCAGCGCGGCTCGAACGCCCTGGTCTTCCGGGGCGACGACGGTCTGGACGAGCTGACCATCTCCACCACCTCGCAGGTCTGGATCGTGCGCGACGGTGTCGTCACCGAGGAGTCCTTCGACCCGCGCCAGGTCGGCATCGAACTGGTCGGCATCGAGGCGCTGCGCGGGGCGGACGCGGCGTACAACGCGGAGGTCGCCCGTCGGCTGCTGGCGGGGGAGCGCGGGCCGGTGCGGGACGCCGTCCTGCTCAACACGGCGGCCGCGCTGGTGGCGCTGGAGCTGACCGGTGCCCCGCTCGCCGAGCAGCTGGCGGCCGGGATCGAACGGGCCGCCGAGGCCATCGACTCGGGCGCGGCGCAGGACGTCCTGAAGCGCTGGTCGGAGGCCACCGCCCGGGCGTGAGAAGGCAGTTGGGGCCGGTGGCGGCGGGTCGCCACCGGCCCTTCGGCGTCTTCGCGGGGTGTCCGGATGGTGAAACCGTGTTTGACCGCCCGGCGGGCGCCACCTAGAGTCTTCGCCAGGTCATGAGTGACAGCGCAAAGCCCCAGCTGGCTGTCCGGCAACCCTCCGTCCGTGGCGGGGTGCCCTGGGTGAGGACCGGGTCACGCGGCAAACCGTCCGGGTGGCAAGCGCGGACACCCGGACGACACGCACTCCCGGGGTCCTGGACCCAGAAGGAGTGCATTCCCATGTCCCTCTCCACCGAAATCTGCGCCCCGCTCGCCGTCCTCGGTCAGGACGTTCAGGTCCCGCTGGTCAGTGGCGAGAAGGTCACCTACGCGGCGCTCGACTACGCGGCCAGCTCCCCGGCGCTCCAGCGGGTCTGGGACGACGTCGCCGCCTACGCCCCCTACTACGGCAGCGTCCACCGCGGCGCCGGCTACCTCTCCCAGCTCTCCACCGACCTGTTCGAGCAGAGCCGCCGCACCGTCGGCGAGTTCCTCGACCTGCGCGAGGGTGACCAGGTGGTCTTCACCCGGGCCACCACCGACTCGCTCAACCTGCTCGCCGGGGCCGTCCCGGCCAGCACCCGGGTGTTCGCCTTCGAGACCGAGCACCACGCCTCGCTGCTGCCCTGGCGCCACGCCGGCCTGGCGGTCAGCTACCTGCGCGCCCCGCGCTCGCACGCCGAGGCGGTCGCCGCCCTGGACGCCGCGCTGGCCGAGGCGCCCGAGGGCCCCAAGCTGCTCTGTGTCACCGGCGCCTCCAACGTCACCGGTGAGCTGTGGCCGGTCGCCGAGCTCACCGCGACCGCCCACCGGCACGGCGCCCGGGTGGTGCTGGACGCCGCCCAGCTCGCCCCGCACCACCGGGTCTCGGTGCGCGAGCTGGGCGTGGACTGGATCGCCTTCTCCGGCCACAAGCTGTACGCGCCGTTCGGCGCCGGGGTGCTGGCCGGCCGTGCCGACTGGCTGGACGCGGCCGAGCCGTACCTGGCCGGCGGCGGCGCCACCCGGACCGTGGCCCGGGAGACCGACGGCTCGGTGGCCGTCCAGTGGCACACCGGCCCGGCCCGCCACGAGGCCGGTTCGCCGAACGTGATCGGTGTCTACTCCATCGCCTCGGCCTGCCGGGCGCTGACCGAGGCCGGTTTCGACGCGCTGGAGGCCCGGGAGCAGCAGCTGATCGCCCGGCTGAAGGCGGGCCTGGCGGACGTCCCGCAGGTGAAGGTGCTGAACCTGTTCGGCGCCGACTCGGCCCGGGTGGGCGTGCTCTCCTTCGTGGTCCAGGGCTGGAACAGCTCGCACTTCTCGGCCGCGCTCTCCGCCGAGTACGGCATCGGCGTGCGGGACGGCCTGTTCTGCGCGCACCCGCTGGTCCGCACCCTGCTCGGCGACGAGGACGTCGCGCCGTCCGAGTGCGGTGCGCCCGAGCCGTCGCTGCCGGGCGAGCGAAGCCTCAACGCGATCCGGGTCAGCTTCGGCGCCGGCACCCCGGACGAGCACATCGACCGCTTTCTGACCGCCGTCCGCGAGCTGGTCACGGACGGGGCGGCCTGGAACTACCGCAACGAGGGCGGCCGCTGCGTCGCGGACACGCGCCGCGCGGGCTGATCGTCCCGCTATTCGTCCAGGCCGAGGGCGAAGGCGGCTTCCAGGTCGTGCTGGGAGTAGGTGCGGAAGGCGATCTGGGTCTCGGTGTGGGCCACCCCCGGGACCTTGTTCAGCCGGCCGGGGATGACCTCGGCCAGGTCGTCGTGCCGCCGCACCCGCACCATCGCCACCAGGTCGTAGCCGCCGGTGACCGAGTAGACCTCGCTGACGCCTTCGATGGCCGCGATCGCCTCGGCGATCTCCGGGATGCGGTCGACGCTGGTCTTGATCAGGACGATGGCGGTGATCACTGTTCGGGCTCCTTTGTGGGGTGCCGCCAGGGTATCGGGCGTCAGACGGGCCGTCGCGGGGGGCGGCCGGCCGGTGTGCAGGCGTACAGGAAGCCGGCCGAGAACCCGATGACATGGACCAGGTAGGCGACGCCGGGGCCGGCCGAGTGGACCGACCACCACTGCAGGGCGAACCAGAGCCCGAGCACCAGCCAGGCCGGGAACCGCAGCGGCAGGAAGAGCAGCAGCGGGACGAGCGTGGTCACCCGGGCCCGCGGGTGGAGCCGCAGATAGCAGCCCAGCGCCGCCGAGATCGCCCCCGAGGCGCCGATCAGCACCGTGGTCGAGCCGGGCGAGTGCGCCTGGGCCAGTGCGAAGCCGTAGGTGGCCAGGCTGCCGGCCGCCAGATAGAAGACGGCGAAGCGGGCCCGGCCCATCCGCTTCTCCACGGTGGGGCCGAAGACGTAGAGGAAGAGCAGGTTGCCCAGCAGGTGAAGCCAGCCGGCGTGCAGGAAGAGCGCGCTGAGCACGGACAGGGCCGGGTGCTTGCCCGGGGTCGGGGCGGCCGGGCAGCCGGGCGCCGGGTCGGGGGCCTCGGCCAGCTGTCCGGCGGTCAGCGGGCGGCCGGCCAGCAGCTCGGCCGGTACCGCGCCCCAGCGCTGCTCGTACCGCTGCTCCGCGCAGACCCTGGCCTGGCCGCGGCCGTAGAGCGGGTTGAGCCCGGCGGCCGGGCCGAGCAGGAAGACCACCGTGTTGAGCGCGATCAGGGCGTAGGTGACGGCCGGGGCGGGCGCGGCCGGGGGCCCGCCGCGTGCGCCGGTGTGGTCGAGGACCGTGATCGCCATGCGGCCAAGCATCCCTCCGCCCGGCGCGGGCGACACCGCGCTGTACGGCAGGTGGGCTACCGTCCCGATCGCCGCGACCGGTGGTCGGGACGGTTGCCTCAGGCAATAGGCTTGGGGCGGGCATTCCCGCCTCCCGCCGCCGACGCCGGGGCTCCGGGGGGAGCGCCTGAGCCCACCCAGGGACCACCCGAGAGGACCCCCGATGACCGTCCCCGCCCTGACCGCTGAGACGCGCTGGCGCTGCACCCTGTGCGGCAACCTGACCCGCTTCGACGTGACCCGCTCCGCCCGGGTGACCGAGTACCTGCACTTCGACCTGGCCGGCGAGTCCAAGGTGGAGGAGACCGAGGTGCTCAGCGAGACCATCGAGTCGGTGCGCTGCCGCTGGTGCAACGCGGTGGACCAGGTCGAACTGGTGGCCCGTCCCGGGGCCGAGGCCGGAGAGGCCGCCGCTGAGCAGGGCTGACGCCCGGTCCGTGGGGTGGACGGTGCGCGGCCGTTCACCGCACGGGGACAATACAGACAGAACGCACGGAGCGTGACGACGAGGGCGACGGCCGCGGGCCGTACCCCGCTGGACGAGGATCGGAGCCGAGGACGTGGTGGACGCAGCGAAGGAGCCCGCCGGGCCGCAGGGGCGGCAGCCCGCTGTGGACGGGCAGGCGCCGGACGCGGCCGAGGCCGCCCCGTCCGGTACCGGGGCCCCCGCCGAGGAGTCGGGCGGTGACGAGCCGGCGGCAGACCGGGCCGTCGAGACGCTCGACCGGCCGCTGCCCGAGGGTGTGCGCCGCCGGGTGGTGGGCCTCGCCGCCGACGCGCTCGGGGGGCTGCCGCCCGCCGAACTGCCGCAGAGCCTGCGGCAGTACGCCAAGTTCACGCCGGCCCGGCGGGCCAAGTACGCGGCCACCGCGCTGGCCGCCGCACTGGAGTCGGAGCCGGCCTTCCGGCTCCGGATAGCGGAGCGGCTGCGGCTGGGCCAGCCGGACCTGGTGAAGGCGCTGGAGGCGGGCCACGTGCCCGGCGCCGCCGACCCGATGGACGTGGCGGCCGCCGCCTATCTGGTGCGGTCGGCGGGCTGGAGCCGGCTGGTCGCCGAGGCGGGGGAGCAGGCCGAGCGGGCCGGCGCCGAGGGCGCCGCCGCCGAGGCGGCCCGGCTGGCGGAGAAGCTGCAGGCGGAGCTGGCGGAGGTACGGGCCTCCGCCCGGGCGGACCTGGACCGGCAGCGGGCCGAGTCGGAGGACGTCCGCAAGGAGGCCGAGTCGCTGCGCAAGAAGGTGCGGTCGCTGGAGAGCGACACCCGCCGGGCGCAGGCGGAGACCCGCCGGGTCACCGCCGAGCTGGAGGCGCTGAGGACGCAGGCGGCCGCCGAGCGCGGCGCGGGTGAGAGCGAGGCCCGGCGGCTGCGGCACCGGATCTCCGAACTGGAGACCGCCGCCGAGCAGGGCCGCCGTTCGGCCCGCGAGGGGCGCAGCGTCGAGGACATGCGGCTGCGGCTGCTGCTGGACACCGTGCTGCAGTCGGCGCAGGGCCTGCAGCGGGAGCTGGCGCTGCCGGTCTCCCAGATCCGCCCGGCGGACCTGGTGGAGGCGGTGGTGCCGGGCTCGGCCTCGCCGCACGACGTGGCCCGGCGCGGGCTGGCGGAGGACGATCCGGCGCTGCTGGACCAGCTGCTGGCGATCCCGCAGGTGCATCTGGTGGTGGACGGCTACAACGTGACCAAGACCGGTTATCCGGCGCTGCCGCTGGAGCAGCAGCGGATCCGGTTGCTGGGCGGGCTGGCGATGCTGGCCCAGCGCACCCAGGCGGAGGTCACCTGTGTGTTCGACGGGCAGGACCTGGACGTGCCGGTGATCATGGCGCCGCCGCGCGGGGTGCGGGTGCGCTTCAGCCGGACCGGGGAGACGGCGGACGAGCTGATCCGCCGTCTGGTGCGGGCCGAGCCGCAGGGCCGTCCGGTGGTGGTGGTCTCCACCGACCGGGAGGTCGCGGAGGGCGTGCGCAAGGCGGGCGCGCGCCCCGTCGCCTCCGTCCTGCTGCTGAACCGGCTGGCCCGGCCCTGATGCCGGAGGGACCGGAGTGACCGCTGGTCAGCGCCCGGTTTGCGGCAGTGTGTGGATCCCGTGAAGTCAGGCCGCCGGTGGAGGTTCACGCCATCGGGGGAGTGGCGGAAAGCGTGGATCTTCACTAGGGTCTGGCGTCAAACCTATTTTCCGGATCCTCACTCAAACGGGTGAGTCCGTTGGAAGAAGGAACCGATCACTTTGGCCTCCCACCGCCGTCCCAAGCAGCCGAGCCGCGCGCGGGTCTCCGTGCTCACCGCTGCCGCTGCGACCGCGGTCGCCCTCTCCGCCCAGGTCGGCGCCCACGCCGCGCCCTCCCCCAAGAAGGAGGACGTGAAGGCGCAGATCGACCAGCTGAACGAGGAGCAGGAGCAGGCGGCCGAGAAGTACAACGGCGCCAAGGAGCGGGCCGACCAGCTGCGCAAGCAGGCGGACCAGCTCCAGGACCAGGTGGCCCGCGGCCAGGACCAGATGACGCAGCTTCAGGCCGGGCTGGCCGAGGTGGCGGGCGAGCAGTACCGCACCGGCGGCATCGACCCGTCCGTGCAGCTGATGCTCTCCTCCGACCCGTCGGGTTACCTGGACAAGGCCTCCAGCGTCCAGCAGGCCAGCTCCAGCCAGTCCGAGGCGCTCAAGGGCCTGCAGGACCAGCAGCGCCGCCTGGACCAGCAGAAGGCCGAGGCGGCCGCCGTCCTCGCCTCCCTGGACAGCACCACCAAGGATCTGAACCAGGCCAAGGCGGACGTCAACCAGAAGCTCAAGGAGGCCCAGACGCTGCTGAACTCGCTCAGCGCGGCCGACCGGGCCGCCCTGAAGGCGCAGCAGCAGCAGGACGACCGGGCCTCGCGCGGCAGCGAGCGCACCGACCTGAGCAGCCTGCCGCAGGCCGGCGGGTACGCCGGGGTGGCCGTCGCCAAGGCGATGAGCAAGCAGGGCTCGCCGTACGTCTGGGGTGCCATCGGGCCGAGCACCTTCGACTGCTCCGGTCTGATGGTCTGGGCGTACAAGCAGGCCAATGTCTCGTTGCCGCGCACCTCGCAGGCGCAGGCCGGCGTCGGCACCCGGGTCCCCTCGCTGGACCAGGCGCAGCCCGGTGACCTGATCATCTACCGCGACGACCGCAGCCATGTCGCGATGTACATCGGCAACGGCATGGTGGTGCACGCGCCGCACACCGGTGACGTGGTGAAGGTGATGAAGGCCGACGCGATGAAGATCAACGCCATCCGCCGGGTCTGACGGTTCGTCGATTGGGGGCAGAAGCCCCCGATCCAGACATTCCCTGATAGGTCGACACGCCCGGCCGGGCCGGCCCGCTGCTGTGATGTGGGACACGCCCCGGTCGGGCGCTCTCGACCCGCATTGTGAGTAATGATCAGCCCCGCGTGCGGTTGTGATCACATTCGGTCATATTCACAAATGAACTTGGGTATTCTTCCGTCTTTTTTCTGACAAGGATTTGAACGGATCACGGTTCTGTTACTAGGGTCATGCCTCGAACCACCGTGCAGTCGATCACCCATCCCGGGTGACGGCGGGGGTTACCGTCGAGTTCGTGAAGCAGCGGGGCAGGTGACTGCCCGACGGGGAGTCCAGCAGTCGGGGACGCTGTGGAGCGGAGCCGGGGAACCAAGTTCCTCCGGGGTGAATCGGCGCCAGGTCGACCGGTGGAACGGTCGGTGAGGCGCCGTAGGGCACGCTTCCGGCCCGAACCCGTCAGCTCACCCGGTAGGCGGACGTAGGAAGAAGGAGTCCGCCTTCGTGGCGTCCCATCGTCGTCCCAAGCCCGCCGGCCGTGCCCGCGTCTCCATCCTGACCGCGGCCGCCGCAGCGGCCGTGGCCCTCTCCGCGCAGTCGGGCGCGCACGCCGACCCGACGCCGACCAAGGATCAGGTCAAGGAGCAGGTCGACAAGCTCAACGAGCAGGCCGAGGTCGCCACCGAGCAGTACAACGGCGCCCAGGCCAAGCAGCAGGAGCTGCAGAAGCAGGTCGGCGAGCTCCAGGACAAGGTGGCCCGCCAGCAGTCGCAGGTGACCGATCTGCAGGGCGGCCTCGCCGAGATCGCCGGCGAGCAGTACCGCAACGGCGGCATATCGCCGACCGTTCAGCTGATGCTCTCCTCCAGCCCGGACAACTTCCTCACCCAGGCCGGCACCCTGACGCAGGCCGGCAGCTCGCAGTCGGGCCAGCTGAAGGAGCTCCAGGAGCAGCAGCGCAGGCTCGACCAGGACCGCACCGAGGCCCAGAACAAGCTCGGCGAGCTGGAGGCCACCACCCAGCAGCTGAAGGCGTCCAAGGAGGAGATCCAGGGCAAGCTGGCCAAGGCCCAGGAACTGCTCAACACGCTGACCGAGCAGGAGCGCGAGGCGCTGCGCGCGGCCGAGGAGAAGGCCGCCGCCGAGGCCAAGGCCAAGGCGGACGCCGCCAAGGCGACCGCGAAGGCCGAGGCCGACCGGGCATCCCGCGACAACGGCCGCGGCGACCTGGGCACCCCGTCCTCCTCGCCCGTCACCAAGCCGTCGGCGTCGTCCACGCCGTCCACGTCGTCCGCGCCCAGCGCCCCGGCCGCCAACGGCTCGCGGGCCGCCGCCGCGATCGCGGCCGCCGAGAGCAAGCTCGGCGCGCCGTACGTCTACGGCGCCACCGGCCCGAACTCCTTCGACTGCTCCGGCCTCACCAGCTGGGCGTACGCCCAGGCGAACGTGTCGCTGCCGCGCACCTCGCAGGCCCAGGCCAACGCCGGCACCCGGATCGGCTCGAACATCGCCAACGCCCAGCCCGGCGACCTGGTGATCTTCTACGGCGACAACCACCACGTGGGCATCTACGTCGGTGGCGGCCAGGTCATCCACGCGCCCAAGCCCGGCGCCTCGGTCCGCTACGAGTCGGCCTCCAACATGCCGGTCTCCACCATCGTGCGGCTCTGACCCCGAGTCAGGCTTTCTCGCAGGCCCGGTCTCCCTCGCGGGAGGCCGGGCCTGCGGCTTTTCCGGCCGGCCGGACGCCTGTCCGATTCAGGGTCAAATATTCGGGTTGGTAGGGGTTTGGACTCGCTCGCCCGGACTCGCTAACGTCTGCCACCGGACACCCGCTTCCAGAGCCGCCCGCACCGGAGCGGCCACAGGCCGGGACGCAGAATTGGAGCCGCAGTCGGATGGCCGTGCACCGCCGTTCCCCACAGTCGGGTGCGCACACCCTCGCCCGCGCGCTGGTGCTGACCGCGGCGGCCACCACCGTCCTGGGCGTGGCCGTGGGCGGCAGCGCCCATGCCGCCCCGGGCTCACCGGACGGGCCGCAGAACCGCAAGGACGTCAAGGTGCGGATCGACCAGCTGTACGACGAGGCCGAACAGGCGTCGGAGAAGTACAACGCGGCGCTGGACGCGCAGCAGCGGCTGCAGAGCGAGGCCGGCACGCTCCAGCAGCAGATCGCCGTCGGCCAGGACGAGCTCAACCGGCTGCGCGGCGACCTCGCCACCGTCGCCGGCGCCGAGTACCGGGCCGGCGGCCTGGCGCAGACCGTCCAGCTGATGCTCTCCACCGACCCCGAGGGCTATCTGTCCCGGGCGCGCTCCCTCGACCAGGCCGCCGAGCGGCAGAACGACACGCTGCACGAGGTGGTGTCGCGCCAGCGCCGGCTCGACCAGCGCCGGGCCGAGACCTCCGCCAAGCTCTCCGAACTGGAGCAGATCCGCCGTGCCCTCGCCGACAGCAAGCAACAGATCCAGCAGCGGCTGGCCGGGGCGCAGAAGCTGCTCAACGGTCTGAGCGCCACCGAGCGGGCCAGGATGGCGGCCCAGGACGCCCGGGAGGCCGAGCAGCGTGCCACCCGCGGTACCGACCGGCTCGACCTCGGGACCGTCCCGCCCGCCTCGGAGCGCGGTGCCGCCGCGCTGGCCGCCGCCGTGAAGATGATCGGCTCGCCCTATGTGTACGGATCCGCCGGACCGCGAGCGTTCGACTGCTCCGGTCTGATGTACTGGAGCTGGCAGCAGGCCGGAGTGACCCTGCCGCGGACCTCGCAGGCCCAGGCGTTCGCCGGCCGGCGGGTCAGCCTCTCAGACGCGCGACCGGGAGACCTGGTGATCTTCTACCGGGACATGCACCACGTCGGCATGTACGCCGGCGGCGGGGTGATCGTGCACGCCCCCTACCCGGGTGCCAAGGTCCGCTTCGAGAGCGTCAGCGCGATGCCCGTCGCGGGGGTGGTCCGGCTCTGAGGCGGACCGGCCGGACCTCTGCCACCGACGCCGGAGCCCGCTGTGGCGTGCTGTCCCGGCGCGGTGCGCTGCTGCTCGCGGTGGGCGGACTGGCCCAGCTCTCGCTGCCCAGGGCCGCCCCGGCGGCGCCGGTCGCGGGCCGGGTGGCGGATGACGGGGCCGCGGTGGCGGCCCTGCTGACCGAGCGGGCCCAGGCGCTGGCGGGGTCGACGGGCCTGTCGTTGGTCGACCCGGGCTACCGGAACCTGGTGCTCGGCGCCGGTGCCGGGCCGGGCCGGCTCACCGCCGGGGCCGAACTGGCCGTCCGGGTGGCCGGCTACGACGACCAGCCGGTGGTGTACCCGCGCCGGCTCACCCTGCTGCGGACCGCGGCCGGCTGGCAGGTCGAGCGGGAGGAGAGCGCCGGCGGCCCGCCGCCGCTGTGGGACCTCGGCACCCTCCGGGCCGTACGGGGCGACCACTGCCTGGTGCTCGGTCTGGCCGACGGCCCCGATCCGGCGGAGCTCGCGGCCGTGGCGGACCGGGCCGTACCGGCGGTCAGCGCGGTCTGGGGCACCGGGTGGGCGGGCCGCCTGCTACTGGAACTGCCCGCCACCGAGGCCCAGTTCGTCCGGCTGCTGGAGGGCGAGCCGGCCGACTGGACGGGGATGGCGGCCGTCACCACCGCGGCGCCCGGGGCGCCCTGGCACACCCCGGCGGACCGGGTGCTGGTCAACCCCGGGGCGTACCAGCGGCTCAGCGACTTCGGCCGCCAGGTGGTCACCACCCATGAGGCGACGCATGTCGCGACCCGGGCGGAAACCCGGGCCTGGACGCCGCTCTGGCTCTCCGAGGGCGTCGCCGACTGGACCGGCTACCAGGGCTCCGGGCGCCTCCCGCGGCAGATCGCCCCCGAGCTGGCCCGTGACGTCGCCGCCGGGAAGGTGCCGGCCGCGCTGCCCGCCGACAGGGACTTCACCGCCGGCGCCACCGGCATCGCCCAGGCCTACGAACAGTCCTGGCTGGCCTGTGACCTGATCGCCCGCCGGTACGGGCCCGAGCGGCTGGTCGCGTTCTACCGGGCGGTCGGCGCGGCGGGCCCGGGCGCCGACCGGGACCAGCGGCTGGACCGGGTGCTCCGGGATCAACTGGGCCTCGGCCTGGCCGAGTTCACCGGGCTCTGGACGGCCGAGACGGTCCGGCGGCTGGAGCCCTAGCACTCGGGGCGTCCCGAGCCCCGCTAGCGCCGTTCGGCCCGTGCGCCGGGCCGGTCGATGCCGTCCAGCAGGTCCTGCTCGTACGCGATGCCGGGCCGTACCGGGTAGGAGGCGGTCGTCGGAAGGGGCACCGAGGAGGCCAGCACGACGGTGGGCGGCAGCTGCGCCGGACCGCGGGTGGAGCGCCAGAGCCGGACGCAGGAGAGCACCGTGGCGACCAGCAGCAGCAGGTTGCGCAGGGTCAGGACGGTGACCGCCAGCGGGTCGCTGCCGACCACCTCGGTGAACATCAGCGGGAACTCCAGCAGGGTCAGCGGAGTGGCGGCCAGGACCAGCAGCACCACCGGCCGCTGGCTGCTGCCGCGCACGGTCAGGCAGACCGCCGCCACGCCGACCAGCCAGACCAGGTACTGCGGGCTGATCACCCGGCTGGTCACGGTGAAGATCAGCAGCGCGGTCAGCGCGGCGTCGTACATGGTGGCCGCGTTGCGGCGCTTGGCGGTGAAACGCCAGAGCAGCAGCCAGGCGAAGCCCAGCACGGTACCGGCCATCATGACCTTGCCGACCACGTCCACCCACGGCCCGAGCATCTCGACCGAGCCGTAGTTCATCATCACCCGGCCGTCCCAGGCCCCCGCGATCCGGGCGAAGTGCAGCGGCAGCGCGCCGACCGACTCGACCTCGACGCCGCGGTCCTTCTGGAACGTCAGGAACTCGAACGCGCCGTTCATCCCGGCCGCGAGCAGGAAGCCCACCGCGACGGCGGTGGCCGCCGCGGTCGTCCAGGCCCGCCGGGTGCGCCGGCCGGACGGTGTGCCGATCAGGGCGAGCAGCGGCCAGATCTTGATGATCCCGCCCAGGCCCAGCAGCAGTCCGCCGATCGCCGGGCGGCGGATCAGCGCCAGCAGGCCGGCCACCGCGATCGCGGTCACCACCACGTCGTACCGGTTGTAGATCATCGGGCCGAGCAGCGGCACGCCGGCCACCCAGACCCAGGCGCCGGTCAGCGCCCGTCCCTTGCGCAGACCGGTCCGCACCAGCAGCGCCATCGCGACCGCGTCGGCGACCCCGCAGATCACCCAGAACGAGACCAGGTAGGACCAGGGCAGCAGCCCGGGCAGCAGGATGACCAGGGCGGCGCCGGGCGGGTACTGCCAGGTCACGTCGTCCAGCGGGAAGGTGCCGGTCTGCAGCACGCCGTACCAGCCGTGGTAGATCAGCCAGACGTCGGTGGTGATGTCCCCGCCGGCCATCTTCAGGACGCCGGTCATCAGCAGCACCAGCAGCGCCCGGGTGGCCAGCCAGCTCGCGCCGAGCGCGCAGAGCGCCCCGGCGCGCCCGGAGGGGCGCGCGGGTGCCTGCGGGGGCTCCTGGCGGACGGCCAGCGCCGTGCCGGGGCCTTCGGCGCCGCTGGGTGTACCGGACTCGGTGGCCGGGGCCAACTCCACTGCGCTCCCTCGTTCGTCTCGGACGTCCTACCGGAGGCGTCTCGCGACGGACGCCCGGGCCGTCGGTGGTGGGCACGGCGCGTTCGGCCGGGCCCCACCGGCTGCCTAGGTACTAGGACAGGCCCTGGGGTGAAACGGTTGCCGTGCGCGGATCCGTTCCCGGTGGGCCATGGTGTTGACCTATCGTACGGATCACCCAGCGGTACACCGAGCACCCCCCGACCGAGCGAGCCGTGGCCTGATGCACAGAACCTTGATCGTCACCAATGACTTCCCGCCGCGCCCCGGCGGCATCCAGGCCTTTGTGCACAACATGGCTGTGCGTCAGCCCGCCGGGAGCATCGTGGTGTACGCCTCGACCTGGCGCGACGGCACCGAGGTGGCCCGCTTCGACGCCGAGCAGCCGTTCCCGGTGATCCGCGACCGGACGAAGGTGATGGTTCCCACACCCCGGGTCATCCGGCGGGCGGCCGAGATCCTGAAGGCCGAGAAGTGCGACTCGGTCTGGTTCGGCGCCGCCGCGCCGCTCGGGCTGATGGCGCCGGCGCTGCGCCGCGCCGGGGCCGGCCGGCTGCTCGGCATGACCCACGGGCACGAGGCCGCCTGGGCCCAGCTGCCGGTGGCCCGGCAGCTGCTGCGCCGGATCGGCGCGGGCACCGACACCCTCACCTACCTCGGCGAGTACACCCGCTCCCGGATCGCCGACGCGGTCGGGCCCGAGGCGGCCGCGCGGATGGTCCAGCTGCCGCCGGGCGTCGACGAGCGGACCTTCCACCCCGACTCCGGCGGCGCCGAGCTGCGCCGGCGGCTGGGCCTGGCGAACCGTCCGGTGGTGGTCTGCGTCTCCCGGCTGGTGCCGCGCAAGGGCCAGGACACCCTGATCGAGGCGATGCCGCAGATCCTCGCCGACGTGCCGGACACCGTGCTGCTGATCGTCGGCGGCGGCCCGTACCAGGCGGACCTGGAGAAGCTCGCCGACGCCCGGGGGGTGCGGGCCGCGGTGCGCTTCACCGGCGCGGTGCCGTGGTCGGAGCTGCCCGCGCACTACGGCGCCGGGGACGTCTTCGCGATGCCCTGCCGGACCAGGCGGGGCGGGCTGGACGTGGAGGGCCTGGGCATCGTCTACCTGGAGGCCTCGGCGACCGGCCTGCCGGTGGTGGCGGGGGACTCCGGCGGCGCGCCGGACGCCGTGCTGGAGGGTGAGACCGGCTACGTGGTGCCCGGCGGATCGGCGCAGGCCGCGGCCGAGCGGATCGTCCGGCTGCTGAACGACGAGGAGCTGCGCCGCCGCCTCGGCGAGGCCGGACGGCGCTGGGTGGACCGCTCCTGGCGCTGGGACCTGCTGGCCGGGCGGCTGACCGCGCTGCTGGCGGGCTGACGGCGCGCGCGGGCCCCCGCCGGGGCGGGGGCCCGGAGACAGCGGGAGGTCAACGCTGGTAGAGCGCCTCGATGTCGGCCGCGAAGTCCTTCAGCACGAGGGTGCGCTTCAGCTTGAGCGAGGGCGTGAGGTGCCCGCTCTCCTCGGAGAACACGGTGTCCAGCAGCCGGAACTTCTTGACCGCCTCGGCGTGCGAGACGGCCGCGTTGCCGTCGTCCACGGCGGCCTGGACGGCGGCCAGCAGGTCCGGGTCCTCGCTCAGTTCGGCCAGCGTGGCGGTGGCCGGCTTGCCGTTCAGCTCCTTCCACTTGGGGAAGAAGTCCTCGTCCACGGTGACCAGACAGGCGACGAACGGCTTGCGGTCGCCGACCACCATGACCTCGCCGATCAGGGCGTGCGCCCGGATCCGGTCCTCGATCACCGCCGGGGCGACGTTCTTGCCGCCCGCGGTGACGATGATCTCCTTCTTGCGGCCGGTGATCGTCAGATAGCCGTCGGAGTCGAGCGAGCCGAGGTCACCGGTGGAGATCCAGCCGTCCTTCAGCGCCTCGGCGGTGGCCTCCGGGTTGTTCCAGTAGCCGGTGAACACCTGCGGGCCCTTGAAGAGGACCTCGCCGTCCTCGGCGATCCGGACGGCCGAGCCGGGCAGCGGCTGGCCGACCGTGCCGATCTTCGGCTTGTCCCACGGGTTGAAGGCGGTGGCCGCGCAGGTCTCGGTCAGGCCGTAGCCCTCCAGCACGGTGAAGCCGATGCCCCGGTAGAAGTGGCCGAGCCGCTCGCCGAGCGGCGCGCCCCCGGAGATCGCGTGGGTGGCCCGGCCGCCGAGCGCGGCGCGCAGCTTGCTGTAGACCAGCTTGTCGAAGATCTTGTGCTTGATCCGCAGCACCGGGCCCGCGCCGGCGCCGTCCAGCGCCCGGCTGTAGGCGACGGCGGTGTCGGCGGCCTTGTCGAAGATCTTGCCCTTGCCGTCGGCCTGGGCCTTGGCGCGGGCGGTGTTGTAGACCTTCTCGAAGACCCGGGGCACCCCCAGGATCAGGGTCGGCCGGAAGGCCGCCAGCTCCGCGGTGACGTCCTTGATGTCCGAGACGTGGCCGAGCTTGATCGGGGCCATCGCGGGGGCGATCTCGGCGATCCGGCCGAGCACGTGGGCCAGCGGCAGGAACAGCAGTACGGAGCTCTCACCGGTGCGGAAGAGCGGCGCCAGACGCTCCACCACGTTGCCGCACTCGGCCAGGAAGTTGCCGTGGGTCAGCTGGCAGCCCTTGGGGCGGCCGGTGGTGCCCGAGGTGTAGACGATGGTGGCGATCGAGTCGGCGGTGGCGACCGAGCGGCGCTCGGCGACGGTGGTGTCGGCGACCTTCCGTCCCGCCTCGGCCAGCGTGGCCAGCGCGCCGGCCTCGATCTGCCAGACGTGCCGCAGCTCCGGCAGCCGGTCCCGGACCTCGCCGACCACCGCGACGTGCCGGTCGGTCTCGGCGAGCACGGCGACCGCGCCGGAGTCACCGAGGATCCACTCGACCTGCTCGGCGGAGGAGGTCTCGTACACCGGCACGGTGATCGCGCCGGCCGACCAGATCGCGAAGTCCAGCAGCGTCCACTCGTACCGGGTACGGGACATGATGCCCACTCGGTCGCCGGGCCGGATGCCCGAGGCGATCAGGCCCTTGGCCGCGGCGTGCACCTCGACCAGGAACTGGGCGGCGGTCAACTCCTGCCAGCGGCCGTCCACCTTGCGGCTGAGCACCACGACGTCCGGGTGCCGCTCGGCGTTCTGGTGCACGAGGTCGGAGAGGTTACCGCCGCTCGGTACCTGGTAGAGGGCCGGAAGGCTGAAGTCGAGCAAGACTGCTCCTCGTTCGCGACGCTGCGGGACGGCAGGACGTTACTGCTCGGTAGGCAGCTTCGACCAGGGGGGTCGGCTCCGGTGTTCGAAGTGTCACACCTTTACCGGGTCCGACCAGGCCGTGACCGGGTCGTTCGAATGGCACCCTACGGCAGCACCGACGTGACCGGCCGGTAGCCCGCACCGCCGCCGGTCGCCCGGGGAGCCGAGCGGATCGCCGGTCGCGATAGCCTGCTCCGGGCGCACCCGACCGAGCACCCTCGGCCGGACCAGCAGGTTAGGGACGACGCGGAGGGCCATTCCATGGCGGAGCACACCAGGTCGAGCATCACCATCGACGCGACCCCGGCCACGGTCATGGCCGTGATCGCGGACTTCGCCGCCTACCCGGCCTGGACCGGCGAGGTCAAGGAGATCGAGGTGCTGGGCACCGCGGAGGACGGCCGCGCCGCCGAGGTGCGCCTGCTCCTCGACGCCGGCGCCATCCGCGACGAGCACGTCCTCGCCTACACCTGGGACGGTGACCGCGAGGTCTCCTGGACGCTGGTCCGCAGCCAGATGCTCCGCTCGCTGGACGGCTCCTACACGCTCGCCCCGCTCGACGGCGGCCGCACCGAGGTCACCTACCAGCTCGCCGTGGACGTCAAGATCCCGATGCTCGGGATGATCAAGCGCAAGGCCGAGAAGGTCATCATCGACCGGGCCCTGGCCGGCCTGAAGAAGCGCGTCGAGGGCTGACGCCGAGGAAACGGGGGGCTGTTCGGTATGACGGCACAGC
Source organism: Kitasatospora sp. NPDC087315 (assembly GCF_044744345.1). Classification (NCBI taxonomy): domain Bacteria; kingdom Bacillati; phylum Actinomycetota; class Actinomycetes; order Kitasatosporales; family Streptomycetaceae; genus Kitasatospora; species Kitasatospora sp. NPDC087315. The sequence goes on from NZ_JBIUYD010000009.1 coordinate 20,577, forward strand.
GCACCATCCTGGTCAGCGGCGACGCGGCGGCCCCCACGGTGGCCGCCGCCACCGCCCTGCACGCCGCCGGACAGGGTCGGCGCACCCTTCTGCTGGCCGCCGACGACCCGCACCGCACCCTGGACACCGTCCTCGGCACCCGGCTGGAACCGGAAGGGACCCCGTACGCGCCCGGGCTCACCGTCGCCCGGATCGACGAGCAGGCCGCCTTCCGGCACGCCCTCGGCGAGATCGGCGGCCGGCTGAAGCCCGCCCTGGACCTGCTCGGTGCCGAACCGCTCGACCCCGAGGAGCTCACCGCCCTCCCCGGCACCGCCCGGCTCGCCCTGCTGCGCGCCCTGTCCGCCGTCGACGCGGACGTCCTGGTGGTGCTCGCCCCGCCGCCCGCCGAACTCGTCGCCACCCTCGCCCTGCCCGAGCAGCTGGAGCGCTACCTCGCCCGGCTCGCTCCCGAGCAGCGCCAGGCCGCCCGGGCGCTGCGCCCGCTGCTGGCCGGCCTCGCCGGGGTGCCGATGCCGGCCGACTGGCTGTACGAGGCCCGGGCCAAGGCGGTCGCCGCGCTGGCCGAGGCCCGCGCGGCGATCACCGCGCCGGGCACCAGCGTCCGCCTGGTCACCGCCGCCGACGGCCACCCGTACGAGGAACTGCGCCGGGTGCGCGCGGGGCTCGCCCTGCACGGGCACCGGCCGGACGCCGTGGTGGTGCACGGCGCGCTGCCGGACGGCGCGGCCGACTCGCCCGACCCCTGGCTGGCCGGGCTGGCCCGGCGGCGGCGGGAGGAGCTGGCCGCCCTCGTCGCCGCGAGCGACGTCCCGGTGCTGGTCACCGGCCTTGCCGAGGTCACCCTGGAGGCCGTCGCCGACCGGCTCTACGGGGCCGGCCCCGGCCCCGCGCGGCTCGCCCCCGAGCCGTGGACGGTCGAGGACCGGCTCGCCGAGGACGGCCTGCTGGTCTGGCACCTCGTTCTGCCCGGCGCCGAGCGGGCCGACCTGGACCTGGTCCGGCGCGGCGACGAACTCGTGGTCGGTCTCGGCGCCCACCGCAGGGTCCTCACCCTGCCCTCGGCGCTGCGCCGCTGCACCGTCGCGGGCGCCGGTCTGTACGACGGGGTGCTCGCGGTGCGCTTCGCCCCCGACCCGGCGCTCTGGCCCCGGGGCTGAGATCCGCCCGGCCGGTCCGAGAGCCCGTCCGAGCCGGTCCTGAGCCGTGCCCGCGCGGGTTCCGCGCCCGGCTCCGCGCCCGCACGGGGCCGCCCGGCCGGTCCGGTAGCGTCGGGGCAGGTGGCCGCGGGTGCGGCCACAGCTGAGGAGGCGCCCGCGATGACCACCACCGACCGGACCGAGCCGACCGCCGAGCAGGGCGGCCAGGAGGGGCACCCGTTCGGGCCGGAGCTGGGCCCGCTGGTGGACGAGGTGCGCCGGCTCGCCACCGCGGTCGGGCAGAAGGCCCAGGAGGCGGGCGCCGAGACCCTGATCTCGCTGGCCAGCCTCGCGGACCAGCTGCGTGAGAAGCAGCCCGAGGTCTACGGCCATCTGGCCGCCGCCGGGGGTGAGCTGCTGGCCGCCTACCGGGCCGCCGTCGCCGGCCACGAGCACCGCTGGACCGCCGGCCGGAGCGCCGGCAGCGAGCGGATCGACCTCGACACGCCTGACGGGCCGTCCGACAAGGAGTGAAGTCGCGAGTGTCCTGTGGTGACACTGTGCTTCAGGTGCCTGACGGAACGGATGCGACTGTACGACTTTTGAAGAATTCGGCCGGGTTGGCGAATGATTGTCTTCGGTTAATGTATGCGACGGTGTGTACGGGGGGCAGGGTTGGGCGGTACCGTTCCGTCCAGCGGGAACGAGTGAATAGCTGAGGGACACATGGCTCTGACCATTGGCGTCGATGTCGGCGGGACCAAGATCGCGGCAGGCGTGGTGAACGAGGCCGGCGAGATCCTGGCCCGGACCAGGGTGCCCACCCCGGCCGACCCGCAGTGGGCGGTCGACGCCATCGCGCAGGCCGTGCGCGAGCTCAAGGAGGAGTACCCCGACGTGGCGGCGGCCGGTGTCGGCGCGCCCGGCTTCGTCGACCGCGACCGCTCCACGGTGATCTTCGCCCCCAACATCGACTGGGAGGACGAGCCGCTGCGCTCCCGGATCGAGGAGCTCACCGGCCTCGGCACCGTCGTCGAGAACGACGCCAACTGCGCAGCCTGGGCCGAGTTCCGCTTCGGCGCGGGCGCCGCGTACGAGGACATGGTGCTGATCACCGTCGGCACCGGCATCGGCGGCGGCATCGTCCTGGACGGGCGGCTGCACCGCGGCCGGTTCGGGGTGGCCGGCGAGATCGGCCACCTCAACATGGTCCCCGACGGCCTGACCTGCGGCTGCGGCGGCAAGGGCTGCTGGGAGCAGTACGGCTCCGGCCGGGCGCTGCGCCGCTACGGCCGGGAGAAGTCCGCCGCCGACCAGATCCGCGGCAAGCGGATGCTGGAGCTCAACGACGGCGTCGCCGAGACCATCCGCGGCATCCACATCACCCAGGCCGCCGAGGAGGGCGACCCGCTCGCCCTGGAGTGCTACGCGGAGCTGGCCGACTGGCTGGGCCGGGGCATGGCCGACCTCGCCGCGCTCTTCGACCCGGGCGTCTTCGTCCTCGGCGGCGGCGTCTCCGACTCCGGCCGGCTGCTGCTGGACCCGGTAGCCAAGGCCTTCGAGCACTATCTGACGGGTGGGGTGCACCGCCCGCGCGCCGAGGTCGTGCTCGCCTCGATGGGCTCCGCCGCGGGCATCGCCGGGGCGGCCGACCTGGCCCGCACCCGCTGACCCGACCTTCTCCGCCGGTGGCGGCGCGGACCGGGGCCGAAGGGCTCCCGGCCGTGCCGCCACCGGCGTGTTCCCCCGCTGCCGTACGGTCGTCACCGGACGAAAGGGGAGGACCATGACCACCGGCTCGACCGGACTGCCGCCCTCCGGCCCTGGGCCGGACGGCTCCCGCCGGGTGCGGCTGCTCAGCTACAACATCCGTTCGCTGCGCGACGACCGGCAGGCCCTGGTGCGGGTGATCCGGGCCTGCGAGCCCGATCTGGTCTGCGTCCAGGAGTCGCCGCGCTACTGGCGGCCGCAGGGCCAGGCCGCCTGGCTCGCCCGGCGCACCGGCCTGGTGATCCTGGCGGGCGGCGGCCGGATCGCGGCGGGCCCGCTGCTGCTCGGCCGGCCCGGCACGGACGTCCTCGCCGTCCATGACCGGCTGTTGCCCAAGACCCGCGGCCTGCATGCGCGCGGCTTCGCCTCCGCCCTGGTCCGGGTGGCCGGGTCGGCGCCGTTCACCGTCACGAGCTGTCATCTGAGCCTGGACGCCGATGAGCGCCTGGCCCAGTTCGAGCTGCTGCTCGACCAGGCCGGGATCGCCGAACTCGGCGTCGTGGCGGGAGACTTCAACGAACACCCGGACGGTCGGGGCTGGCGGCTGCTGGCCGCCCGGCTGCGGGACGGCCACCTCGCCGCGCCCTGGGGCGGCACCTTCACCTCGGTACCGGAGAACCCCTACCAGCGGATCGACGCGGTCTTCACCACCCCCGGCATCCAGGTCCTCGCCTGCGGCGTCCCGCACGGCCTGCCCGGCGTCGGCGAGGCCGACCTGCGGGCCGCCACCGACCATCTGCCGGTGCTCGCCGTGCTGGAGCTCCCGGCCGGCTGAGCCGCCGTCGGGGGCGGGAGGCCCGCTCCCGCCCCGACGGGCGGAACTCAGACGGGTGGAACTCAGACGACCGCGCCGCCGTGCGGGTCCTCGGGCTCGTCGTCGTCCCGGTCCTTCATCCGGACCACCAGAGTGGCGAAACCGCCCAGGAAGGCCGTGACGCCGACCCAGGCGGGCCAGCCGGAGACCTCGCGCCAGACCACCGCGTCGAACAGCAGCAGCGCCGGGCCGCCGAGCACCGCGAGCCAGGCGAACTTGGCGGTGACGTCGGCGGGCGGCAGCGGCGGCGGCTCCGGCGGGACGAAGTGCCCCTCGTCCGTCTCCTCGGCCAGCTCGAAGTCGCGCGGGCCGGACCCGGCCGCCGGCATCACCGGCCGGGTCGAGCGGGGGCGGGGCTGCGGCGCCAGGTCCGCGAGGTCACCCGGGCCGGTGCGGTTCTCGGTGCCGTCCTTGAAACCGCCCTTGAGCTCGCCGCGCGCCCGAAGGTCCTCGATTTCCGGCCAGTTCGGGTTGTTGAGGTCGACGGGATCGTCGAACTGGGCGACCAGCGCGGCGAAGATCTCGTCCTGCTCGGCCTGGCTGCGCTCGGGCGCACGCCGCGCCCGGGGCTCCTCGGGCGTCGCCGGGCCGGCGCCGTCCGCCGCGGGAAGCGCCTTCGCGCCGTCCGCCGTCCCCCCGCCCGCCGTGCCGCCGTCCTTTGCCACGCCGTCCTCGCGGGGTGCCTCGTCCTCGCCGCCCGCCGTGCTGCTCTCGTGCACTTCCGGCCCTTCAGCCTTGGTGATCGTCGGATTCGACCCGGGTGACGCCCGCCGCGTGCGCGGGAGCCAGCCGCCGGATGAAGGCCAGGCAGGCCGCGAATATTTCCGCCGCGTCGTGGTCCAGCGTCGCGACGTGGTAGCTGCGCTGGCACAGCCGCTCCGTCACATCGGTCGAGGATATCCGGGCCAGCACCAGTTCCGAGTTGGCCGGCGAGACGACATGGTCCTGCGGGCTGTGGAACAGCAGCACCGGCTGGGTCACCTCCGGCAGCCGCCGCTGGACGTCCTTCCAGAGCAGGGACAGCGACCAGGCCGCGTGCAGCGGCGTCCGGTCGTAGCCGAGCTCGACCGCGCCGGGGCGGGCGATGTCGTTGGCGATCCCGGGCAGGCTCGGCACCACGTGCCGCAGTGCAGGGAGCAGCACACTCGCGGGGTTGTCGGAGCGCACCGACGGGTTGACCAGCACCAGCCCGGAGACCACCGGCCCGTGCAGCGCGGCCAGCCGCAGCGCCAACGAGCCGCCCATCGACAGCGCGCAGACGAAGACCTGCTCGCACTCGGCGGCCAGCGCCAGCAGCTCCCGCTCGACCTCGGCGTACCAGTCCTCCCAGCGGGTGACCTGCATGTCCTGCCAGCGGGTGCCGTGCCCGGGCAGCAGCGGCAAGGAGACCGTGAACCCCGCCGCGGCCAGCTCCTCGGCCCACGGGCGCAGCGACTGCGGCGAACCGGTGAAGCCGTGGCAGAGCAGTACGCCGACCGGCCCACCCCGGTGGCGGTACGGTTCGGCACCGGGCAGCGGCGGCATGGCGGGCTCCTTCGCGGGCAGGGACTGCGGGGAAGCGGAAGCTGGGCGGAGCTGGCTGGCAACGGAGAGGCTGCGGAAACCGCATCGTCCCACGGGCCCGCCCGTGCCGTACAGCCCTGTCCGGCACGCCGCCGGAGACCCGGCCGACGGCCCGGCGGGGCGGGGCGGGGCGCGGGCGGTGGCCGCGGGGCATTAGGATCGACCGGTCCGCATAACAGGAGGCCCGGGTTGTTCTACCGACTGATGAAGATGATCGTCGCGCCACTGCTACGGATCTTCTTCCGGCCGTGGATCGAGGGCGAGGAGAACATCCCCGCCGAGGGTGCCGCGATCATCGCGAGCAACCACCTCTCCTTTTCGGACTCCTTCTTCTTCCCCGCGCTGATCAAGCGACGGGTGACCTTCATCGCCAAGGCGGAGTACTTCAACACCCCGGGCGTGAAGGGCAAGCTGACGGCCGCCTTCTTCAAGGGCGTCGGCCAGCTGCCGGTGGACCGCTCGGGTGTGCGTGGCGCCGGCGAGGCGGCGATCCGCAGCGCGATCGCGGTGCTGGATCGCGGCGAGCTGTTCGGGGTCTACCCGGAGGGCACCCGTTCGCCCGACGGCAAGCTCTACCGCGGCAAGGTCGGCGGCCTGGCCCGCGTCGCGCTGGCCACCGGCGCGCCGGTCATCCCGGTCGCCATGATCGACACCGAGAAGGTGCAGCCGCCCGGCCAGGTGGTCCCCAACTTCGGTATCCGCCCGGGCATCCGGATCGGCCGCCCGCTGGACTTCTCCCGCTACCACGGCATGGAGAACGACCGTTTCATCCTCCGTTCGGTGACGGACGAGGTGATGTACGAGATCATGCGGCTCTCCGGCCAGGAGTACGTGGACATCTACGCGACCGCCGCCAAGCGGCAGATCGCCGACGACAAGAAGCGCGCCGACGCCGAGCGCAAGGCCGTCCAGAAGGCCGAGCAGGCCGCCGCCAGGGCCGAGAAGGCCGAAGCCGAGCAGGCCGAGAAGGCCGCCGAGGCAGAGCAGGCCGGGTCCGCGAAGACCGAGGCCGCCAAGGCGGAGCGGGACGAGAAGGAGACCGGGTCGGCCTGATCCGGCCGCCCGGGGGAGGGGCAGCGCAGATGACGGACGGCGGCAGAACCGGGGCGGTCGGGGGGACTCTCGCGGCCGGCGGCATGTCGGTCGAACTGCCCCTCTGGCGAGCCATCTCCTTGTTCCGGGTGCTCGCGCTCTGCTACGCCGTCCTGCGCTACTTCAACGCGTACCTGGGGTTCCTGCACCCCGTCGCCGGCTGGATCTACCTCGGCGCGCTCACCCTCTGGACGCTGGCCAGCACCCGCGCCTTCGCCGGCCCGCAGCGCTGCACCTGGTACGTGCTCGGCACCGACCTCACCCTGGCCGTCACCGGCATCGTGATGAGCGGGATGACCGACGACCCGGTCCGGATCGGCCACGGCGCGCCCACCCTCCCCACCATCTGGGCGGCCGGCACGGTGCTCGGTTTCGCCGGCAAGGGCGGCTGGCGCTGGGCGGCGGCGGCCGGTTCGGTGATCGGCCTGGCCAACATCCTCGGCCACGGCGGCCCCACCGGCGACAACATCCACAACATCGTGCTGCTGATGGTGGCCGGCTGCGCCATCGGCTACGTCATCGAGCTGGCCCGCGCCAGCGAGGCGACGCTCACCCGGGCGCTCCAGGTGGAGGCGGCCACCCGGGAGCGCGAGCGGCTCTCCCGGGACATCCACGACGGGGTGCTGCAGGTGCTCGCCCTGGTCCAGCGCCGTGGCGGCGAGGCCGGCGGGCCCGGCGGCGCGGACTTCGCCGAACTCGGCCGGCTGGCCGGGGAGCAGGAGCGCGCGCTGCGTGCGCTGATGAGCGGCGGCCCGCTGCCGGCCCAGCGCGAGCCGCTGGCCCCGCAGGACCTGCGCACCCTGCTCGGCCCGTACGCGGACGAGCGGATCACGCTCTCCGCCCCCGGCACCCCGGTGCTGCTGCCCGCCCCGGCCGCCGCCGAGCTGGCCGCCGCCGTCGGCGCGGCGGTGGACAACGTCCGCAAGCACGCGGGGGACGGGGCCCGGGCCTGGATCCTGGTGGAGGACGAGCCGGAGGCCGTCACGGTCAGCATCCGCGACGACGGCCCGGGTTTCGCCCCCGGGCGGCTCGGCGAGGCGGAGCGGGCCGGGCGGCTCGGCGTCTCCCAGTCGATCCGCGGCCGGCTGCTGGACCTCGGCGGCACGGCCGAGCTGTACTCGGCGCCCGGCGACGGCGTCGAGGTCGAACTGCGCTTCCCGAGGAGGGGTTCCGATGACCGACCAGCCGATGACCGACCAGCCGATGACCGACCGGCCGGGCACCGACCGGCCGCCGGTCCGGCCAGCTGACCGTCCGGTCGACCAGCTGGCCGACCAGCCGGTGCGGGTCATGGTCGTGGACGACCACCCGATGTGGCGCGACGCCGTCTCGCGGGACCTCGCCGAGGCCGGGCTGGACGTGGTGGCCACGGCGGGCGACGGCGAGGAGGCCGTCCGCCGGGCCCGCGCCTGCGGCCCGCAGGTGGTGGTGCTGGACCTCAACCTGCCGGGCCTGCCCGGCGCCGAGGTCTGCCGCCAGGTGGTCGCCCAGGACCCGTCGGTGCGGGTCCTGGTGCTCTCCGCGAGCGGCGAGCACCAGGACGTGCTGGAGGCGGTGAAGTCCGGCGCGACCGGCTACCTGGTCAAGTCGGCCGGCCGGGAGGAACTGCTGGACGCGGTGCGCCGCACCGCCGTCGGCGACGCCGTCTTCACCCCGGGCCTGGCCGGCCTGGTGCTCGGCGAGTTCCGCCGGCTGGCCGCCGAGCCCGCCCGGGCCTCCGCGCCGGCCGCCCCGCAGCTGACCGCCCGGGAGACGGAGGTGCTGCGGCTGGTGGCCAAGGGACTGTCGTACCGGCAGATCGCGGACCGGCTGGTGCTCTCCCACCGCACGGTGCAGAACCACGTCCAGAACACCCTCGGCAAGCTTCAGCTGCACAACCGGGTCGAGCTGGTCAGGTACGCGATCGAGCAGGGCCTGGACGACGGGATCTGAGCGGGCGCGCCGGACGGCACGCCCGCTCGCGGACGCGGTTCAGCCGCGCAGCGCCGCCGCCTCGCGCAGCAGCCCGGCGACGATGTCCACGCCGTCGCGGGTGAGCACCGACTCCGGGTGGAACTGGAGCCCGGCGAAGCCGGCGCCGCGCAGCGCGTGCACGTCGCCGGTCAGCGCGTCGCGGGAGACCTCGATGCCCTCGGCGGCCAGCCGGGCCGCGTCCTCGTCGGAGCAGCGCGCGGTGAAGGTGTTGTAGAAGCCCACCGTGCGCCGGGTGCCGAAGAGGTCCACCGTCTCCTGCGCGCCCTGGTACGGGACGTTCTTGCGGGCCAGCGGCAGGCCGAGCGCGTCCGCGAGCAGCTGGTGGCTGAGGCAGACGGCGAGCAGCGGCGCGGTCCGGGCGCCGGAGCGGACGGCGGCCAGCGCGTCGGCGACGACCGGGCGCAGGACGGCCATCTTGGGGTCGTCGGCCACGGCCGGGTCGCCCGGGCCGGGGCCGAGCACCAACGGGCCCCGGTGGGCGGCGACCCGCTCGCGCAGGCCCGGCTCGTCGTAGCGGACCACGGAGACCTGGTGGCCGAGCGAGGTCAGCAGGTGGGCGAGCATCGCGGTGAAGGTGTCCTCGCCGTCCACCACCAGGGTCGGCTCGACCTCGGTGATCTCGGCCGGCGCCTGCATCCGCAGCCAGAACGGGGCGAGGCCGGCGCGCCGGTCGTCCAGCGCGGCCTGGACCCGGTGGTCGTCGGCCAGCCGGGGGCCGGCCGGGTTCGGCACCCGGCCGGAGGCGGGGCGGGCGCCGATCGCGGTGAGCACCCCGGCGGCCTTGGCGTGGGTCTCGGCGACCTCGGAGTCCGGGTCGGAGTGGCGGACCAGGGTCGCGCCGACGCGGACCACCAGGCGCCCGGTGGCCGGGTCGATGTCGGCGGTGCGGATGCAGATCGGGGAGTCCATCAGCTGTCCGCCGCTGGCCGAGCGGCCGATCAGGGCGAGCGCGCCGGAGTAGTAGCCGCGTCCGCCGGGCTCGTAGCGCTTGATCACCCGGGTGGCGTTCTGGACCGGGCTGCCGGTGACGGTGGCGGCGAACATCGTCTCCTTGAGCACCTCGCGGACGTCCAGCGAGGTGCGCCCGCGCAGCTCGTACTCGGTGTGGGCGAGGTGGGCCATCTCCTTGAGCCGCGGGCCGAGCACCTGGCCGCCGAGGTCGCCGACGGTGCACATCATCTTGAGTTCCTCGTCGACCACCATGGTGAGCTCCTCCAGCTCCTTGGGGTCGTGCAGGAAGGAGAGCAGCGAGTCGATGTCCGCGCCGCCGGCCGGGTAGCGGTAGGTGCCGGAGATCGGGTTCATCACGACCGTCCCGCCGCTCTGCCGGACGTGCACCTCGGGCGAGGCGCCGACCAGTACGCGGTCCCCGGTGTGCACCAGGAACGTCCAGTAGGCGCCGCGCTCCTGCTCCAGCAGCCGGCGGAACAGCGAGAGCGCGAGGGCGGGGGAGAAGTCGTCCAGGGTGGCGCCGAAGTCGCGCCGGATCACGAAGTTGGCGCCCTCGCCGCGCCCGATCTCGTCCTCGATGACCCGGCGGACGATCCCGGCGTACTGCCGGTCGTCGATGTCGAACGAGCCGCCGGACAGCGAGACCGGCAATCGCGGCAGCACGGGGGCCACGTCGGCCAGCGGAAGGGCGTACTGCTCGGTGACCGAGAGCGCCTGCAACGGGGTCGCGTCGTCGTGCGCCTCGAAGCCGCGTTCGCGGATCTGCCGGTACGGGACGAGCGCGAGCAGGTCGTGCACCGGCCCGCCGGACGGCACCCCGTCGCGGACCGGCAGGTCGGCCAGGTGCTCGTAGCTGCCGACGGTGCCCAGCAGCACCTCGACGGTGTCCGGGGCGAGCCGGGGGGTGCGGCGGTGCAGCAGCGCGAACGCGGGGGCGTCGGGGCTGGTGAGTCGGGCGATCAGGTCGGCGGCGGTGGTCACGGTGGCGGCTTCCTTCCGGGGGAACTGCGGGGTGCGGTGCTGGGTTCCGCTCCCGGGAAGGCCGTCTGTCCAGACGTCGACGGCCGCCCCGAGGGGCGGCCGTCGTGTTCGTCTAGGAACGCGTGATCGGTGGGCCACCCTTGGGGTTGGCCCACCACCAGGAGTGGCTGTGCGGCGCGTTCATGCTTTGAGAGTAGCGGATGGCCCGATGGGGTGAGGCGGATCACGTGATTGTCCGAGATGTGTCTCACCCACCGGGCAGCGGTCACGAATTGGCTGCCGCACCCCGTAGCCTTGCGGTGTGACCGTGACGAATCCCCACTCCTGGCAGTCCCTGCCCGCGGCGCAGCAGCCTGAATGGCCGGACCAAGAGGCTCTGCGCAAGACCCTTGCGGAGCTTGCCTCCTATCCGCCGCTCGTCTTCGCGGGCGAGTGCGACCAGCTGCGCGCCCGGCTCGCTGCCGTCGCGCGTGGTGAGGCGTTCCTCCTGCAGGGCGGCGACTGCGCCGAGGCCTTCGACGGCGTCTCGGCCGAGCACATCCGCAACAAGCTGAAGACCCTGCTCCAGATGGCGGCCGTGCTGACGTACGCCGCCTCGGTGCCCGTGGTGAAGGTCGGCCGGATCGCCGGTCAGTACTCCAAGCCGCGGTCCAAGTCGACCGAGACCCGCGACGGGGTGACCCTGCCGGTCTACCGGGGCGACTCGGTGAACGGCTTCGACTTCACCCCCGAGTCCCGGATCCCGGACCCGGAGCGCCTGAAGCGGATGTACAACGCCTCCGCCGCGACGCTGAACCTGGTGCGCGCCTTCACCACCGGTGGCTACGCCGACCTGCGCCAGGTGCACGCCTGGAACCAGGACTTCGTGCGCAACTCGCCGGCCGGCCAGCGCTACGAGCAGCTCGCCCGCGAGATCGACAACGCGCTGGCGTTCATGAACGCCTGTGGCGTGGCGCCGGAGGAGTTCAGGACGGTCGAGTTCTACTCCTCGCACGAGGCGCTGATCCTCGACTACGAGACCGCGCTGACCCGCGTGGACTCGCGCACCGGCGAGCTGTACGACGTCTCCGGCCACATGGTCTGGATCGGCGAGCGCACCCGCCAGCTGGACCACGCGCACATCGAGTTCGCGTCGAAGGTCCGTAACCCGATCGGGGTGAAGCTCGGCCCGACCACCTCGGTCGACGAGGCGCTCACCCTGATCGAGAAGCTCGACCCGGAGCGCGAGCCCGGCCGGCTCACCTTCATCACCCGGATGGGCGCGGGCAAGATCCGCGAGCACCTGCCCACCCTGGTGGAGAAGGTCACCGCGTCCGGCGCCCAGCCGGTCTGGATCTGCGACCCGATGCACGGCAACACCTTCGAGGCGTCCAGCGGTCACAAGACCCGCAGCTTCGACGACGTGCTCGACGAGGTCAAGGGCTTCTTCGAGGTGCACCGCGCGCTCGGCACCCACCCGGGCGGCATCCACGTGGAGCTGACCGGCGACGACGTCACCGAGTGCGTCGGCGGTGGCGACGAGGTGCTGGTCGACGACCTGCACCAGCGCTACGAGACGGCCTGCGACCCGCGCCTCAATCGCAGCCAGTCGCTGGACCTGGCGTTCCTGGTGGCGGAGATGTACCGCGGCGGCCAGTGACCGGTCCCGCCGTAACGGCCTGATGTGACGAAGGCCCCTCCGGATTCGGTTCTTCCGAGCCCGGAGGGGCTTTTTCGTACCCGGATCGCCAGGTAAGGTGAGGCTTAGTGAACTAAGGCAACCCTTAGTCAAGATCGTTCCGCACCACCCCGGGAGAGTCCTCGATGTACGTGTGCATGTGCCATGCGGTCACCGAGGACCAGGTGAAGAAGGCGATCGACGCCGGTGCCGACACCCCGCGCCGGATCGCCAAGGGCTGCAAGGCCGGCACCGACTGCGGCTCCTGCGTCCGCCGGATCCAGGCGCTGCTCGGCGAGTACGGCGCCCGGCCCTGTCCGACCGCCCGGCTGGCGGCGAAGCTGGGGCTGGCGGACCCGGAGACCGTCGATCGGGCCCCGGCCGCGGTGCCGGACCGGCCGGCTCCGCTGCGCGCGGCCTGAGCCGCCGCCTTCCCGCTCCGCCGTGGCTCAGGAGTCCGGCTGCTCGATCAGCTGGGCGATGTAGAGCGCCTCGCCGAGCTTCTCCACCAGTTCCAGCTGGGTGTCGAGGTAGTCGATGTGGTGCTCCTCGTCCGCCAGGATCGACTCGAAGATGTTCGCCGAGGTCACGTCGTTCTTGGCCCGCATCACCACGATCCCGCGCTTGAGCCGGTCGATCGCCTCGACCTCGACCTGGCGGTCCGCCTCGAACATCTCCTTGACGGTCTGGCCGATCCGGACGTGGAAGAGCCGCTGGTAGTTCGGGAGCCCGTCCAGGAAGAGGATGCGGTCGGTGAGCACCTCGGCGTGCTTCATCTCGTCGAAGGACTCGTGGCGGGTGTACTTGGCGAGCTTCGTCCAGCCGAAGTTCTCCTGCATCTTGGCGTGCAGGAAGTACTGGTTGATCGCGGTCAGCTCGGCGGTGAGCTGCTCGTTGAGGAATTCGATGACCTCTGCGTCGCCCTTCATGGCGGCTGCCTTCCTGCTCTGCGTCCGGGAACCACGGCCGTACCGTCCGGCTGCACGCATCCTGGCACCGCTATGGGAGGAAATTCCAGTAAGTTCACACTCACTAGGACATGTGTCGGAATATCCCATTTAGGCACCTATTGGCCTGTGTGGGCGGGCGCGCGACCTCGGAAAGGGGCGCGCGCAGATGGTTGTCCGCCGTCTGTCACCATGGACTCATGGGTCAGTCCGAATACGAAAAGCTCCCGCCGTCTGACCCGAGACTCCCCCCCGGGCAGCGCCCGCAGCGCGGCTGGCCCGCCCTGCACTACGGACCCGTGCCCCGTTTCAAGCCGCTGACCTGGGACTTCCAGGTGTTCGGGGCGACCGCCTCGGCGGAGAAGCACAGGTGGGACTTCGCCGGCTTCAACGCGCTGCCGCGCACCACCGTGCGGGCCGACTTCCACTGCGTCACCAAGTTCTCGGTGCTCGACAGCGACTGGACGGGCGTGTCGGCCTCGGTCGTCCTCGACGAGGTGCCCCCGGCACCCGGCGTCACCCATGTCATGGTCTGGGCCGAGTACGGCTACAGCGCCAACCTCCGGCTCGCCGACTTCGCCGACCCCCGGACGGTCTTCGCCACCCACCGCAACGGCGAGTCGCTCACCGCCGAGCACGGCTTCCCGGTCCGTCTGGTCGTCCCGCAGCTGTACGCCTGGAAGGGGCCCAAATGGGTCAGGGCGGTGGAGTACATGCGGGCCGACCGCCGCGGTTTCTGGGAGGAACGCGGCTACCACAACCTCGCCGACCCCTGGCGGCAGCAGCGCTACTCCCACCAGGAGGAGCCGGGCGACGGCCCGCTGCGCTGACGGACATCCTCTAGAGGAACGGGAAGCTGACCGTCACCACCGTGTGCTGCGGGCGGCGCTCGCCGGCGGCGGGGGACTGGCTGGAGACCTTGCCGGTGCCGAACAGGTTGACGCCGCTGCTCTGCATGGCGAACCCGGCGGCCTGGAGCGCCTTGGCGGCGTCGTCCTTGGACATCCCGGTCACGTCCGGAACGGGCACCATGCCCTTGCTCACCACCAGCGAGACCGGGGTGTTCTCCGGCAGCCGCTGCCCGGCCGCCGGTGAACTGCTGATCACCGAGCCCTCCGGCACGGTGTCGTCGTACGTCTCGGTCACGCCGCCCCGGGCCAGCTGGACGCCGGAGAGGGCGGCCGCGGCCTGCTCGGCGGACTTCCCGGTGACGTCCGGCACGGCGATCCGTTTGGGACCCCGGGAGACGGAGACGGCGACGGCGTCGCTCTTGCGGGCCCGCGCCCCCACCCCCGGATCGGAGGAGATGATCTGCCCGGCCGGGACGGTCTCGCTGTACACCTCGGTGAAGCGCCCGTGCATGCCGACGCCGTCCAGGATGCGCTGCGCCTCCGCGCGGTCCTTGCCGAGCACGCTCGGCACCGTCCCGTACAGCGCCCCGGAGAGCGCGTACGTGGTGCCGCCGACCAGCAGCGCCAGGACCGCCAGCACGGAGGCCCAGATCAGCGGGGTGCGCGGCAGCCGGCGCAGCGGACCCGGGCGCCGGGTGCGCACCGGCGCCGGCTCGTCGTACGGGCGGGGCTCGGTGAGCAACTGGTCCATCAGCTCCGGCGGGACGTCCAGCACGCTGGTGCGCTCGGTCTCCGGGGCGGCGGGACCGGCCGCGGGGCGGATCACCGAGGTCGGCTCGCTGGTCGGGTACTGCGGGCTGGGCCGGGTGGAGGCGGGCGGCTCGGCGTCCAGCCGGGCCGGGGTGAGCGTGCGGCGTACCCGCTGGAGGGCGGCCAGCAGCTCGACCGCGTCGTACGGGCGGGCCTTCGGGTCGCGCGCGCAGGCGCCGGCCACTATGGCGTCGAGCTCGGGGCCGACCCCGGGGACGGCCAGGGACGGCGCGGGGACGTCCTCGTGCAGGTGGCGGTACATGACCTGGACGGGGTTCTCGCCGGTGTGCGGTCGGTGGCCGGTGAGCATCTCGTACAGCAGGATGCCGGCCGCGTAGACGTCCACCCGCTGGTCGGTCCCGGCGCCGGGGCGGATCTGCTCGGGGGCCAGGTAGGAGACGGTGCCCAGGACGGTGCCGGCGGTCGCGGTGGTGGAGGTGGCCGCGCCGTCGGCGGTGTTCAGCACCCGGACCAGGCCGAAGTCGGCGACCTTGACCAGGCCGTCGTCGGTGATCAGCACGTTCTCCGGCTTGACGTCCCGGTGGACCAGACCGGCCCGGTGGGCGGCGCCGAGCGCGGCCAGCACCGGCTCCAGGATGTCCAGGGCGGCCCGGATGGAGAGCGCGCCGCGGTCGCGCAGCAGGTCGCGCAGGGTGCGGCCGGGCACGTACTCCATCGCGAGGAAGACGGTGCCGCCGTCCGCGCCCTGGTCGAAGACGTTGACCACATTGGGGTGCGCCAGCCGGGCCACCGCCTTGGCCTCGCGGATGAACCGGCCGGTGAAGCCGTCGTCCCCGGCGAGCGAGGGGTGCATCACCTTGAGGGCCACGACCCGGTCGAGCCTGGTGTCGGTACCCCGGTACACGGTGGACATCCCGCCGGCCGCGATGCGCTGCTCGACCCGGTACCGGCCGTCGAGCAGGGTACCGATCAGCGGGTCGTGCAATGCCATGTCCACCCGGTGATTCTAGTGGCGCGGGCCGGGGCGGGACCCCGGGCGACACCGCGCCCGGGGCCTCTGTGCCCGGCTTGTGACACGCCCCGGCGCGCCCGGGTCAGAACGCCGGGTGCTCGCGGGTGTCCAGGTCGGCCCGGCCGGCCATGGCCGAGGAGGCCTCGGCGTGGAAGCGGCGCGGGATCCGGCCCGCCCGGTACGCCAGCCGGCCGGCCTCGGCGGCGTGCCGCATCGCGTCGGCCATCAGCACCGGGTCCTGGGCGCGGGTCACCGCCGAGGCCAGCATCACCGCGGCGCAGCCCAGCTCCATCGCCAGCGCCACGTCCGAGGCGGTGCCGGCACCCGCGTCCAGGATCACCGGGACCCGGGCGCTCTCCACGATCAGCTGGAAGTTGTGCGGGTTGCGGATGCCCAGGCCGGAGCCGATCGGGGAACCCAGCGGCATGATCGCCGCGCAGCCGACGTCCTCCAGCTTCCGTGCCAGCACCGGGTCGTCGTTGGTGTAGGGCAGCACGGTGAAGCCGTCGTCGACCAGGGTCTCGGCGGCGTCCAGCAGCTCGATCGGATCGGGCAGCAGGGTCCGCTCGTCCGCGATGACCTCCAGCTTCACCCAGTCGGTGCCGAGCGCCTCGCGGGCCAGCCTGGCGGTCAGCACCGCCTCGCCGGCCGTGAAGCAGCCGGCCGTGTTGGGCAGCACCCGGATGCCGTTGCGGACCAGCACGTCCAGGACGGAGCCCTGGGTGGTGGCGTCGACCCGGCGCATCGCCACCGTGGTGAGCTCGGTGCCGGAGAACCGCAGCGCCTGCTCCAGGATCTCCAGGCTGGGCGCGCCACCGGTGCCCATGATCAGCCGGGAGCCGAACGTGGTCCCGGCGATGTCCAGCAGGTCGTCCGCCATGGTCAGCCTCCCTGGACGGCGGTGAGGATCTCGACCCGGTCACCCGCGGCGAGCCGGGTCCGCGGCCACGAACCACGCGGCACCACGGTCTCGTTGAGCGCGGCGGCGACGCCGGAGTTGGCGGCGCTCAGCGCGGCCACCACCTCGGCGAGGGTGGTGGTGGCGGGCACCTGCCGGGGCTCGCCGTTGACGGTCAGTGCGATCTCGCTCATGCGGGGGCCTTCGTGGTGGAGCGGGCGGGGGAGAAGCGGGTGGGGGTGAACGGCGCCGCCAGGGCGGGCGTCTCGCCGGTGGCCAGGTACTCGGCGACCAGATCGGCCGTCACCGGGGTGAGCAGCACGCCGTTGCGGTAGTGGCCGGTGGCGGCGACGAGGCCGGGCAGGGCGGTCGGACCGATCAGCGGGGCGTTGTCCGGGGAGCCGGGGCGCAGTCCGGCGGAGGTCTCCACCAGGGGCAGCTCGGTGATGCCGGGGACGAGCTCGTGCGCGTCGCGCAGCAGCTCGTACACCCCGCCGGCGGTGACGGTGGTGTCGTACCCCTGCTCCTCGCTGGTGGCACCGATCACCAGCTCGCCGTTCTCCCGGGGCACCAGATAGAGGTGCCGGCCGCGCACCACCGCGCGCACGTTGCGGGAGAGGAACGGCCGGTACGGCTCGGGCACCCGCAGCCGCAGGATCTGCCCCTTCACCGGGCGGATCGCGGGGAGCACGCCCTCGGGCAGGCCGGGCAGCCGGTGGCTGTGCGGACCGGCGGCGAGCACGATCCGGTCGGCGGTGACGGTCTCCAGTGTGTCCAGCCGGGCGCCGACCGCGCGGTCGTTCTCGACCAGCAGTTCGGTGGCCTCGGCGCGGTGCAGCAGGACGCCGGCCCGCTCGCAGGCGAGGACCAGCGCCCTGGCCAGCCGGCGGCCGTCCACCTGGTGGTCGTCGGTGACGTGCAGACCGCCCCGGACGCCGGGGGCGAGCATGGGTTCGAGCCTGCGGGCCTCGCGGCCGGTGAGCCAGTGCGAGTCCAGGCCGAGCCGCTGGTGGAAGGCGTGCAGTTCACGCAGTTCCGCGCGGTCGTCGGAGTCCAGGGCGACGGCGACGGTGCCGCACTGGCGGTAGCCGGTGTCCTGGCCGCCGCTCGCCTCGGTGAGTTCGGCGGCGAAGGCGGCATAGCGCTCGTTGGATGCCATCCCGAGGCGGAGCAACGGCTCCTCGCCGTACTGGAGTTCGGTGACGGGGGCGAGCATGCCGGCCGCGACCCGGGCGGCGCCGCCGCCGTGCGCCGGGTCGATCACCACGATGTTCCCCAGCCCGCGCCGGGCCGCGCGCCAGGCGACGGCGAGGCCGATGATGCCCCCGCCGATCACCAGGACGTCGGCATGCGCGCCCTTGGCCAAGCGTGTCAAAGTCGCTGCTCTCCCTTCGCCGGTATGACCCGGATCAGGTTCGGACGGTCGCAGGCCGTGTCAGCCCGCCTCTCAGCCCGGTCCGCCGGGCTCCCGTGAATTGGTGCCACCACCTTAACTCCGCGTCCCGCCCCGGCCGAAGGCGCGTACGAGGGGTGGACCCGAGCCCGGGTGGGGCCCGGACGGACGGCCGCCGCTGAGTACAGTGACGGCGTGGCAGAGCTGAGCGGGACGGATCAGGTGGTCGTGGTCGGGGCCGGGCTGGCCGGGGCGCAGTGCGCCGCGGGGCTGCGGCAGGGCGGCTGGCAGGGGCGGATCGTGCTGGTCGGCGAGGAGCCCCACGCGCCGTACGACCGGCCGCCGCTCTCCAAGGAGGTGCTGCTCGGCAAGGCCGATGCCACCACCCTCGACCTCGACTTCGCGGACCTGGGCGTCGAACTGCTCACCGGCCGCCGCGCCACCGGCCTCACCCCCGGGGTGCTGCACACCGACGCCGGCGATCTGCCGTACGGCACGCTGGTGATCGCCACCGGTGCCGCCCCGCGGGCCCTGCCCGGCGCCGAGCGCGCGCACCTGCTGCACACCCTGGACGACGCGCTGGCGCTGCGTGCCCTGCTCCGGCCGGGCCTGCGCCTGGTGCTGGTCGGCGCGGGCTGGATCGGCGCCGAGGTGTCCACCGCCGCCCGGGCGGCGGGGTGCGAGGTCACGGTCGTCGAGATGGGCCCGGCGCCCGTCCCCGGCGCGCTGCCCGCCGGGATCGGCCGGGCGATGGCCGCCTGGTACGCCGAGGCCGGGGTGGACCTGCGCTGCGGCGTCGGGGTCGCGGCGGTGGAGCCCGGCGCGGTGCTGCTGGCGGACGGCTCGCACCTGCCGGCCGACGAGGTGCTGGTCGGGATCGGCGCCCGGCCGGCCACCGGCTGGCTGGCCGGCTCCGGCGTCGAACTGGACGCGGCCGGTGCCGTCCTGGTGGACGAGCGGCTGCGCACCAGCCTGCCCGGCGTCTTCGCCGCGGGGGACTGCGTCAGCTATCCGTCGGCGCGCTCCGGCGTCCGGCTGGCCGTCCAGCACTGGGACCACGCGCTGCAGTCCGGCGCGGCGGCGGCCGCCGCCGTCCTCGGCGCGCAGGCGCCCTACGATCCGGTGCCGTACTTCTGGTCGGAGCAGTTCGGCCGCATGGTCCAGTACGCCGGGCGGCACGGGGCCGGTGACGAGCCGCTGTGGCGCGGTTCACCCGGGGAGCCGTCCTGGTCGGTGCTCTGGCTGCGCGACGGTGTGCCGCGCGCCCTGCTCGCGGTGGACCGTCCGCGCGACCTCGCCCAGGGCCGCCGGCTGATCGAGCGCGGTACGGCGCTGGACCCGGCCCTGGCGGCGGACCCCGCGGTGCCGCTGAAGTCGGCGCTCGC
The DNA here is from genome assembly GCF_044744345.1 of Kitasatospora sp. NPDC087315. Taxonomy (NCBI): domain Bacteria; kingdom Bacillati; phylum Actinomycetota; class Actinomycetes; order Kitasatosporales; family Streptomycetaceae; genus Kitasatospora; species Kitasatospora sp. NPDC087315. Next base: position 39,775 of record NZ_JBIUYD010000009.1, read on the forward strand.
CGGGTAGCGCGGCGGGGCCCGCAGGCGGCCGCCCCGGTGCTCGACGGACCTGTGACGGGTGTGCGGCGGGTGGTGAGTGGTGCGCGGCGGGCCGTGGAGGTGGCAGTCTGGTGGCGTGAGTGAGATCGAAAGCAAGATTGAAACCCTCGTTTCCGAGTGGATGTACCTGCCCGACATCTCGGAGCAGTGGGGCGTGCGGGTCACCGAGGTCCGCGACCTGGTCCGCAGCGGCGGGCTGATCGCGGTCCGGCGCGGCCCGAACAAGTCGCTGCAGGTGCCTGCCGCGTTCATCGACGGCCAGGGCCTGGTCAAGCACCTGTCGGGCACCCTGACCGTCCTGCGCGACTGCGGGTACAACGACATGGAGATCCTGGAGTGGCTCTTCACCGAGGACCCGTCGCTGCCCGGCAGCCCCATCCAGGCGCTGTGTGAGAACCGCGGCACCGAGGTGAAGCGCCGCGCCCAGGCGATGCTGATCTGATGGCGGCGGACACCCCGCGCCGGCGGCTCGCCGACGCCCGGCTCTACCTGTGCACCGACGCCCGCCGCGAGCAGGGCGACCTCGCCGAGTTCCTGGACGAGGCGCTGGCCGGCGGGGTGGACATCGTCCAGCTGCGGGACAAGGGCCTGGAGGCCAGGCAGGAGCTGGCGGCCCTGGAGGTCTTCGCCGACGCCTGCCGCCGCCACGGCAGGCTGCTGGCCGTCAACGACCGCGCCGACGTCGCGCACGCCGCCCGCCCCGACGTGCTGCACCTCGGGCAGGACGACCTGCCGGTGCCGGCCGCCCGGGCGATCCTCGGCGAGGACGTGATCATCGGACGGTCCTGCCACGCCGAGTCCGAGGTGGACGCGGCGATCGCCGAGCCCGGCGTGGACTACTTCTGCACCGGGCCGGTCTGGCCGACCCCGACCAAGCCCGGCCGCCACGCGCCGGGCCTCGGCCTGGTCTCGTACGCGGCCGCGCGGGACACCGACCGGCCGTGGTTCGCCATCGGCGGCATCGACCTCGGCAACCTGGACCAGGTGCTGGCGGCCGGCGCCCGCCGGATCGTGGTGGTGCGCGCCATCACCGGCGCGGACGACCCGCGGGCGGCCGCCGCCGAGCTGTCCCGGCGGCTGCGGGCCTGACCCCGCCGGGCCCGCCGCCGTCCGCCCGTACCCGCCCGCCGTACCCCCGGTACCGGTCAGTACTTGCGGACGGTGGCGGCCTCGGCCAGCGCCAGCAGCACCTCGCGGGCCCGCTCGTCCGCCAGCGGCGCCGCCTCCAGCGCGCCGAGCGCCTGGCGCATCAGCTCCTCGATCCGCTGCTCCACCAGCCCGGGCGCGCCGCTGCGCTCCACCAGCGCGCGCAGCCGGGTGACCTCCTCGGTCGCCAGGTCCGGTGCCCCGAGCCGCTCGTCCAGGTGGCGGGCGTCGGCCGCGGACAGCCCGCGCATGGCGTGCGCCACCAGCAGGGTGCGCTTGCCCTCGCGCAGGTCGTCCCCGGCCGGCTTGCCGGTGACGGCCGGGTCGCCGAAGACGCCCAGCAGGTCGTCCCGGAGCTGGAACGCCTCGCCCAGCGGCAGGCCGAACGCCCCGTACGCCTCGACCAGCCCGGGCCCGGCGCCGGCGAGCAGCGCGCCGATCTGGAGCGGGCGCTCGATGGTGTATTTGGCCGACTTGTAGTGCAGGACGGTCTGGGCCCGCTCCAGCGCGCCCGCGTCGGCGGAGTCGCCGGCGACCGGCTCCAGGACGTCCAGGTACTGGCCGACCATGACCTCGGTCCGCATCAGGTCGAACACCGGCTTGGCGGACAGCACCGCGGCCGGCTCCAGGCCCGAGCGCAGGAACAGCTCGTCGCACCAGATCAGCAGCAGGTCGCCGAGCAGCACCGCCGCGGAGGCGCCGTACTGCTCGCGGTCGCCGCGCCAGCCGCTCTCGCGGTGCAGGGCCTCGAAGCGGCGGTGGACGGAGGGCAGGCCGCGCCGGGTGTCGCTGCGGTCCATCAGGTCGTCGTGGACCAGCGCGCTGGCCTGGAGCAGCTCCAGGGCGGCCGCCGCGTGCGCGATGCCGTCGCCCCCGGCCGGGCCGCCGGCGCCGCGCCAGCCCCAGTAGCAGAACGCCGGGCGCAGCCGCTTGCCGCCGTCGAGCAGGAAGTCGCGCAGGGCGTCGGCGGCGGGTGCCAGCCGCGGGGAGATCTTCCCCAGCAGCGCCGACTGGCCGTCCATGAACCCGGCGAGCGCGGCGTTCACCCGCTCGCGCACGTCCTCCACGTCAATGGGGCTGGCCGGGCGGCTGGTGGGCGAGGTCACGATGAGGCTCCGGAGGTTCGCTGGGGTGCGGCAAGCCTAGCCGGGCGGCTGGGAACGCCTGTACGGACGACGGCCGGCCGGGATCCGGAACGCCGTCCACCGATTGTCTCAATCCGTGGACCTCGGTTGTCCGGGTCCTTTGCCCGACGGTTAACCTGCCAGCATGGCACTCGGCGTCGCTTCCACCAGAACAGACCGCGCGCAGACGGTTCGCGAGCTCCTGGCGGCTGGCAAGCGGTCCTTCTCCTTCGAGTTCATGCCGCCGCGCACCGAGGTCGGTGAACAGCGGCTCTGGGACGCCATCCGGCGGCTCGAACCGCTCGACCCGAACTTCGTCTGCATGACCTACGGGGCCGGCGGCTCCTCGCGCGAGCGCACGGTCAACATGGTCGGCCGGATCGCCACCGAGACCACGCTGACGCCGGTCGCCCACCTGACCGCGGTCGACCACTCGATCGCCGAGCTGCGCAACATCATCGGCCACTACGCCGACCAGGGCGTACGCAACGTCCTCGCGGTGCGCGGCGACCCGCCCGGCGACCCGACGGGCGAGTGGGTGAGCCACCCGCAGGGGGTCACCTACGCGTACGAGCTGGTGGAGCTGATCAAGGGGATCGGCGACTTCTGCGTCGGCGTCGCCGCCTCCCCGAACATGCACCCGCGCTCGACCGACTGGGACGAGGACATCCGGCACTTCGTCGGGAAGATCCGCGCGGGCGCCGACTACGCGATCACCCAGATGTTCTTCGAGGTCGACGACTACCTGCGGCTGCGCGACAGGGTCACGGCGGCCGGCTGCGAGGCGCCGATCATCCCGGAGATCATGCCGGTCACCAACGCCAAGCAGCTGGACCGCTTCCCCCAGCTGAGCGGCTCGGCCTTCCCGGCCGACCTGGAGGAGCGGCTGCGGGCCGTGATCGACGACCCGGTGGCGCTGCGCGAGGTCGGCATGGACCACGCCACCGCGATGTCCGAGCGGCTGCTCGCCGAGGGCGCCCCCGGCCTGCACTTCATCACGCTCAACCACTCGACCGCGACGCTGGAGATCTACCAGAACCTCGGTCTGCACCAGCGCTGAGCGGCCCGGCCGCCCCGGCCGGAGAAGTGCCGGGGGCGGCCGGGAACGCGATGCGGTACCCGGGCCGTTGAACCGGTACAGTCGCCGCACACGCGCGGCGCGCGCGGGCACGCGACTGGAGGTAGCGGGCGGATGGGTGTCGGATACCTGCTGCTGTACGCCGCGTTGGCGGTGGTGGCGCTCTGGCTGGTGGCCGAGCTGCTGCTGCAGAACCGGGCCCCGATCCACTGGCGCGGTCTGGCCCTGGGCGGCTTCCTCGGGGTGGCCGCCGGGATGGCGATCGGCTCGGTCGTGGTGATCGGTGCGGGCGCCGCGCTGTTCGCGGTCGGCCAGACCTTCGTCACCCTCTCGGTCAAGCGCGGCTACACGTCCGGCTGGTCGCTGCGCAAGGCCGACGGCGGCCTGCCCGGACCGCTGGCCAAGGTCCCGCTGCTCGGGGCGCTGACCGGCGGCGCCGCGGTGGCCGCGGCCACCGCGGCGGCGGCCAGGATCGGCGAGGTCGGCGCGGTCGAGGAGCCCCCCGGGCCAGCCCCGGTGGCGGCCGAGGCCGTCCCGGCCGTCGAGCAGACCGCCGCCTTCGAGATGCAGGAGCTCGCCGCGGACGGCGTCTACGCCCCCGCCTACTACGAGCAGCAGCACGAGCAGCAGCAGGCCGTCCAGCCGGACCCGTACGCCGGGGCCTACCAGTCCGGCTACGACGTCCAGCAGCAGCCGCAGCCGGGCTACGACCAGCAGCAGTGGCAGACCCAGCAGCAGCCGGCGTTCACCTACGACCAGGGCTACGGCGGCTACCAGCAGCAGCCGGACCCGTACGCGGGCTATCAGCAGCAGGAGCAGTACGCGGGCTACCAGCAGCAGCCCGCCTGGGACCCGAACGCCCAGCAGCAGTGGCAGCCCGAGCAGCACCCGCAGCAGCAGCCGGTCATCCCCCAGCAGCCGTCCTACGACTACGGCTACCAGCAGCAGAACACCTGGCAGCAGGGCTGACGGCCGCCGGGCGTGGCCCTGGGCGGGCAGGCCCTAGGCGGGACCGACCAGGTTGGCCACGATGCAGGCGGACATGCCCACCCTGGCCAGCCCGCCGCCGGGGTGGGCGGCGCCGCCCACCAGGTAGAGACCGGGGAAGTCCTCGTTCGGCGCCTGGAGCAGCGCGCCGTCGGCGCCGGCCAGGGCGGGCGGGGGCACCGAGCCGAAGAAGGAGGCGGTCTCCCGCTCGGTCTCCTCGGGCGTGCGCACCACCCGCCACAGCACCCGCTCGCCGAGGCCCAGGCCGGCCGCGTCGACGTGGGCGAGCATCCGGTCGGCGAAGCGGTCGGCCGCGCCGGGCGCGCCCCAGTCGAAGTCCAGTGAGGGCGTGGTCGCGGTGAGCACCACGCTCTCGTGGCCCTCGGGGTGGAGCGACGGGTCGTCGGGCCGCAGCACCTGGACGGTCGGCCGGTCCGCGAGCGGGGCTCCGGGGGTGAAGATCCCGGCGAGTTCGGCGGCCGGGTCCGCCGCGTGCACCACCGTGCGGTGCGCGGTGCCGGCCGGACGGGCGCCGCGCAGCGCGAGCAGCACGCTGACCCGCCCGGGCACGCCGTGCAGCCGCTGGGCGGCGGCGGGCCAGTCGTCGGACGACTCGGCCGGGCCCGTCCAGCCGGTGTGCAGCACCCTGGCGTCCATCGAGGAGACCACCAGATCCGCGTCGAGCCGGTCGCCCTTGGTCTGGACGCCGCAGACCCGGCCGTCCCGGGTCGCCACCTTGGTCACCGGCGTGTCGAAGCGGAACGTCACCCCGCGCTGCTCGCACCGCCGGTACACCGCCTCGGCCAGCGCGCGGATGCCACCGCGCACGTACCAGACGCCGAAGGACTGCTCCATGTACGGCAGCACGGTGGCGCTCGCCGGGGCGGTGCGCGGGTCGAGGCCGAAGCGCAGCGCGTGCTCGTGCAGCAGGGCGGTCGGGCCGGGGTGGCCGCCGAGTTCGCGGGCGGCGACGTCGGCGAGGGTCCACGGGCGGGGCCGGCGCAGCCGGGCCAGGCCCTGGCGGGGCGGGGTGGGGTAGGGGTCGCCGTGCAGCGGGGCCGGGTCGGCCGGGAGGGGCTCCTCCAGCAGCGGGCGGCGGGTGGTCTCCCAGACGGTGCGGCCGTGGTTCATCACCTCGCTCCAGCGGGCGCCCGAGCCAGGGCCGAACGCGGCGTCCAGGGCCTGGATGTAACCGGCCCGGGAGGCGTTGGGCAGGGTGAGGACGGTGCCGTCCGGGAAGAGGTGCAGGCTCTCCGGGTCCACCGGGACCAGCTCGACCAGCTGCTCCAGCGGCTCCTTGCCGGTCTTCAGCGCGAGGTCGCGGTAGACGGCCGGGAGGGTGAGCAGACCGGGGCCGGTGTCGAAGGCGAAGCCGGCCCGCTCGTACCGGCCGACCATGCCCCCGTACGTGCCCCCGGCCTCGCAGACCGTCACCCGATGTCCGAGGGTCGCCAGCCGGGAAGCCGCCGCGAGCCCGCTCATTCCTGCGCCGATGATGACGATCCGTGCCATGGCACCCGATCCTATGACCGCGCCGCCCACGATCCTTCCCCCGCCTCACCGGCCGCGGCCTCCGCCGGTCGCGGGCCGGCCGCGCGGGCGGCCCTGCGCTCGCGGCGGCGGGCCCGGAAGCGGCGGATCCGGCTGATCGCGAACCAGACCAGCAGCAGGCCGACGGCCAGCAGCACGGCGGCGACCGACGCGGCCAGCCACGGGTGGAAGATCGCCAGGGTGACCAGCCCGGCGACCGAGACGTCCTCGGCCAGGCTGACCACGATGTTGCTGGCCGGTTCGGGCGAGGTGTTGACCGCCATCCGCAGCGAGGCCTTCACCAGATGGCTGACCAGTGCGGTGGTGCCGCCCATGGCGCCCGCCGCGACCTCGCCGAGCGAGCCCGGGTCGGCGCTCGCGAGGAGCGCGCCGACGGTGGCGCCCGCGACCGGGCGGATCACGGTGTGGACGGCGTCCCAGACGCTGTCCACGTAGGGGATCTTGTCGGCCACCGCCTCCAGCAGGAACAGCGCGGCGGCGGCGATCAGCACATCGGTGCGCTCCAGCGCCGACGGCACCGAGTCGGTCCCGGCGAACCGGCCCAGCAGCCCGAGCAGCAGCACCACCGCGTACGCGTTGATCCCACTGGCCAGCCCGCTGGTGAAGATCAGCGGCACGATCGTCATCGGTCTCCCTCCTCGGAGCGCCTGCCGGGTCCACCCGGTCTCGCCGTACCGTACCCGGGACGCCGGCCGGGGGCGGCCGGTTCCCGGCCCGGAAGGGACTGAGTACGGATACTCAGAAAAGCGGTTGAGTATCTGAGCGGATGGCCTCCGACCTGCGGGGACGGGACAGTAGGGGCACCGGGACGGAGAGCGCGTCGGGCGCGCCGGACCGGGAGGCGGACAGGTGCCGTCCACCGGCAGTGAGAGGCCGGCGGGACGGCACCGGCGGGTCCGTACGGGAGCCGGCCGGAGGCCGCGCACCGCCGACACGGGGCGGCGGAGCACGGCCGGGGGGGGCGGCGACGGGGGAGAGCCGGAACGCCGTCCGTGGGGGGACGGCGCTTCGGCCGGTGCGGGGCGGTGGTGCGGGGCCGGGAGGACCGGCCGATGCCCGCCGCCCACACGCACGCCCGCACGCCCGAGGGCGGCTATCCGGAACCGGGCCCGTTCATACGCAAATACGCACGCCCACCCGAATCACGCCCACCCGCACGCCCGGACGTACGCCCGCGCGCACACCTGTGCGCCCGCACGGCGAGTGGCCGCGCCATCGCTCGCGACCGCGTTGTCAGTGGTCCGGTTCACGATGGAGGAGCACGGGCCACCCGGCTCGCGCGCTGCCTCGGACCGGGGGAGACCATGACCATCAGCCACCCTGAGCCCGTCACCGCCCGCCTCCACCCCGCCTCCCACCCACCGGCCTCCCCCCAGCCCGCCGCCCGTCCGGGCCGCGGGGACGTCCACCCCGTGCCGCGCCGGGCCGCCGCCCCGCCGGCCGCGCTGGACCTGCTCGCCGACGCCCACCGCACGCTCGACCGCGCCCGCGCCCTGGAGGACCCGCTGGAGCGGTACGCCGCCGCGCATCTCGCCGCGCTGCGCACCGTCGCGGCCGTGCTCGCGGTGCGCGGGCGGCCGGAGAAGAGCCCCCGGCGGCGCAAGGCCATCCGCAGCGCCTGGGAGGTGCTGCCCGAGGTGGCGCCGGAGCTCGCCGAGTGGGCGGTCTACTTCGCGGCCGGCGCCCGCCGCCGGGCCGCCGCCGAGGCCGGGATCAGGGGCGCCGCCTCCGCCCGCGACGCCGACGACCTGATCCGCAACTCGGCCCTCTTCCTGCGCCTGGTCGAGCGCCTGCTCGGCCTGCGCCCCGCGCCGCCCGCCCCGAGGCTGCCGCTGGACGACGACGGCGGCGGCAGCGACAACGGCGGTGCTGACGGCGGTGCCGACGACGGCGACGGTGACCGCCCGGCCCGCCGCCGGTGACCGGCGGCGCGGCCCGGTCCGCGGCCGACGGCCGGCGGCGCGGCCCGGCCCGTCGGCCCGGACTAAGGTGGAGGCATCCTGATCGATCTGCATGTGCCGAGGAGCCCCGCCTTGTACCCGACGCGTCCCCGCAGCGCCCTGCGTACCGCCGTGGTGTGGGAGGTGGTCCGCACCGCCCTGGAGAAGCGGGCGGCCGAGCTGGACCAGCCCGTGCTCGACGTGGTCGACACCGGCGGCGGCACCGGCAACTTCGCCGTGCCGGTCGCCCGGCTCGGCCACCGGGTCACCGTGGTCGACCCGAGCCCCGACGCCCTGTTCGCGCTGGAGCGGCGGGCCGCCGAGGCCGGTGTCACCGACCTGGTCCGCGCCGTCCAGGGCGACACCCAGACGCTCCCCGAGCTGGTCGCGCCGGGGACGGTCGACGCGGTGCTCTGCCACGGCGTGCTGGAGGTCGTGGACGACCCGGCCGAGGCGCTCGGCAGCCTGGCCGGCACCCTGCGCCGGGGTGGCCTGGTCAGCCTGCTGGCCGCCAACCGCAACGGCGCGGTGCTGGCCCGCGCGCTCGCCGGCCACTTCACCGAGGCCCGGACGGTGCTGGGCGCCGCGGACGGCCGCTGGGGCGAGAACGACCCGATGCCGCGCCGCTTCACCGGCGAGGAGCTGGGCCGGCTGGCCGACGGCGCCGGTCTGCGGGTGGAGTCGGTGCACGGTGTCCGGGTCTTCGCCGACCTGGTGCCCGGTGTGCTGGTGGACACCGAGCCGGGCGCGCTGGAGGCGCTGCTGAAGCTGGAGGAGGCCGCCGCCGGGCAGCCCGCCTTCCACGCCGTGGCGACCCAGCTGCACGTCCTGGCGACGCTGGCCTGACCCCCGGCGGAGACGTTTCGCACACCCGCCCCACACACCCGCTCCGCAGAGGTTTCGCACACCGTCCGCCGGGTGTCCGGCGGCGGTTCGCCCACCGGTCTCCTGCCGGTCGTCTCCGAAGGTCCCCAGGTCTCGGCCGATTCCATCGGATCGGGCACTTGTCCGGGGTGTGCGGCGTTGGGCACAGTGCGGCCGGGACCGGTCGGGGTGGCCCGGCCCACGCGAAGCCGACCACCCCGTAACAGGTCCGTGGACCGTATGATCTGGGTAAAGCCGGAAAGCATGACAGCCGGACGCATGGGGCATATGGACGACACGGGTCGGGTCCCCCCGCACAGGCGTCCGACCGCGTGCCCTGATGGCTGATTGGACTTGCCTCCCCGACCGGGGCGGCGGACCGGTCGCACCCGCGACCGACGAGTAGGAGGACTCCGTGCCGCTCTCGGAGCACGAGCAGCGACTGCTCGACCAGATGGAGCGAGCGCTGTATGCCGAAGATCCCAAATTCGCGTCGGCGCTTGAGGGAACCGGGCTGCGCACCTACACCCGTCGGCGGGTCTACCTGGCCGTCGGGGGATTCGTGGTGGGCATCGGCCTGCTGATGGGCGGAATGGTCGTCCCCGACCAGATCTGGGTCAGCATCGTCGGGTTCCTGGTGATGCTGGGGTGCGCGGTCTTCGCCGTGACGGGCTGGCGCCGTGGTCCGGCGAGCCAGGGCTCCGGCCCCCGGCCGGCCGCCGCGCCGCGCCGCAAGGCCGGGATGATGGACCGGGTCGAGCAGCGCTGGCAGCGCCGCCGGGACGAGCAGAGCGGGCTCTGAGCCGAAGGGCCGGAGCCGTCGGGGTCCACGGTTGAACGGCCACACCTGGAACAGCCGCAGAGGGCGGGCAGTCGGACCGACTGCCCGCCCTCTGCGTTCCGTCCCGGGGGCGTCCCTCAGGACTCCCCGGACTCCCCGCCGCCCTTCCGGCGCCGCAGCCCGCCCCAGGCCCGGCGTACCGGCCCGGTGACCGCCCCGGTCACCCGGGAGACCCGGCCACGGACGGCGAGCCGGGCGGCCAGCACGGCGTCGGAGATCCGCCACGACAACTGGGCCGAGGACGGCGGCAACAGCATCGCCCTGGTCCGGCCGGTCCGGCCGGCTCCGGCCCACAGGCCGTCCCGGGCGGTCCGGACGTCCGCCGCCAGCGGCGCGGCGATCCGGGCGTCGCGGGCGTAGAGCACCCGCTCGGCGGCCAGCGCCACCCGCCCGGCGGCCGCCGCCGAGGCCTCGTCCAGCTCGGCGGTCTCGGAGATCCGGCGGGCGGCGGACCTCGGGGTGCGCGACTCGTCCGGCGGGATGCCGAGGTCCCAGGCCGAGTCGACCAACTCGTCCCAGGCGGCCAGCACCTGTTCGTCGGTCAGCTCCGCGGGCCCGCTGCCGCCCGGCCGGCGGCGCCCGCCCGGACCGATCCGGCGCCGGCGCAGCATCGTCCGCCAGAACATCGGGGTGAGCAGCAGCGCGATCAGTACCAGGACCCCGGCGAGGGTGCCCAGCACCTGCCAGGACAGCAGCCAGGACTCCTCGTGGGCGCCGGCGGCGGTCTTCTTCCGGTCCTCGCACTCGCCCAGCCGACGCAGCCTGGGGTCGCAGTCGCTGCCGACGGAGGGCGCGGCCACCGGGGCCGTGCTCTGCGCGGCGGCGGTCGGCTGCTGGGTCGGAGCGGTGGCGGGGGCGGAGACCGGGTCGGCGTAACTGGGCTGCACGCCGCGGCTCTTGGTGGGCTCGAAGCGCGTCCAGCCGAAGCCCTCGAAGTACAGCTCGGGCCAGGCGTGGTACTTCTGCCCGGTCACCGAGAACTGGTTGCCGCCCTTGGCGTCGCCGGGGGTGAAGCCGACCGCGACCCGGGCGGGGATCTTCAGTGTGCGGGCCATCGCCGCCATGGTGGAGGCGAAGTGGACGCAGAAGCCCCTGCGGTCCCGCAGGAAGGTCTCGATCGCGGAGCTTCCGGTGCCCGGCTGGATCTTGGTGTCGTAGGTGAACTCGGGACCGGTGAACCACGACTGCAGGGCCAGCGCCTTGTCGTACGGGGTGCGCGCCTTCGCGGTGACGGCCAGCGCCTTCTCCGCGACGACCGGGGGCAGTTCCCTGGGCAGCTCGGTGTAGTGCTCGACGATCTGGGCCGGGGCGGCGGGCGCGGTGCGCAGCTCCGCGGCGGTCGGCCGTACGTCCAGGGCGCTGACCTGGTACTTCAGGCCCTTGATCGCCTTGTCCTTGGTGGGCTGCACGGTGCCGGTGAGGGCGTCCACCTGCCAGCTGTCGGGGTTGGGGACGGTGATGCTCCTGGCCGGGTAGGGCACCGGCAGCCAGGCCGACTCCAGCCGGTCGGTGACCTCGAAGTCGCCGTCGATCGTGGGGAGGTCGGCGTCGGTGAGCCCTGCGGGGCGGGGGAGGTTCTTGAGGTCACCCAGCCCGGTGCTCACGAGCTTCCACGAGGCGCCGTCGAAGGTGTCCAGCGAGCCGGTGCGCAGGTAGGTGGACTGGGCCTGGTCGCCGTCCATGCGGTAGTTGAGCAGCACCTCGTCGCTGGGGCTGTTGAACGCGGCCTCCAGCGTGACCAGCGGGTCCAGGCTGGCCGCGCCCCCGGAGCCGGAGCCCTTGCCCGAGCCCGGGCCGGACGTGCCGTGGATCAGGCCGGCGTCCCAGCGCGGCAGGAAGACCGGCAGCAGCAGGGCCAGCGCGAGGGCCAGTACACCGACCCGCTGGCCGCCCTGGCTGAGCGCGCCGGTGCCCCCGGTGCCGCGCGAGCTGCCGCGGAAGACCCGGCCCCAGCGGGAGACCCGGTCCTGGCCCTCGGCGAAGAGCAGCACCAGGTAGCCGCCGGCCGCCAGTGCGAACCAGATCCAGCTGCCGCCGCTGCCGGCCAGGCCGTTGCCGACCGAGTACAGGGCCAGCAGGGGCAGCCCGGCCAGCGCCGAGCGCCGGTAGGTCACCGCGACGGTGTCCACCACGACGGCGATCAGCCCGACGGAGGCGACCAGGATGAGCCGCAGGCCCGGGTTGGGCGGCGCCGGGATGGCGTACTCCTGGATGTCGTCCAGCCCGGTGCCGAGGACCTGGCCGAGGGTGTGCACCGACCGCGGCCCGGGCACGACGCCGCCCCACACGGCGGTGGAGCCGGCGAAGCCGACCAGCAGCAGGACGAACAGGACGAGGAGCTGCCCGAGCGGCACCGTCCAGCGGTAGAAGGGCGTCCGGCGCAGGCCTGCGCCGACCGCCGCGACCGCCGCGATCACCACGAAGGCGTTGATGATCCAGCTCTTGGTGGTGAGCAGCGGGGTCAGGCAGAGCGCGGCCAGTGCGGTGGCCAGCGCCGAGTACACGGTCAGTTTGGCCCGGGTGGTCACGCGCCGGCCTCTTCTCGGTAGGGGGAGGACGCCTTGGCCCGGTCGGCGGCCTGCCAGAGGTCGGGGGCGGAGTCCCCGGCGCGGACCGGCAGCACCGTCCAGCCGGCCTCGCGCAGCTGCTGGACGCGGGCGCGGAACTCGTCACCGCCGGTCTCGGGGGCGAGCAGCCGCAGGCCGGCCCAGGTGTCGGTGTCGAGCAGGAAGACCACGGCGCCGCCGGTCCGGCCGCGCAGCCGGGCCAGCCGGGCGGTCTGGGCCTCGTCCAGCTCGCCGAGGACGGCGACCAGCAGGCCCTCGCCGGAGGCCCGCAGCGGTTCCTCGGCGCGGGAGAGCCCGCCGCCGTCGGAGAGGTCGACCACCGCGAGCGCGTCCAGGATCAGACCGGAGGCGTCGGCCGCGGTGTTGCCGCCGGCGGCCGGGCCGGGCACGCAGTGGCCGGTGTCGGTGAGCAGCCGGGTCTGGTAGCCGCGTTCCAGCAGGTGGACGGCGACCGAGGCGGCGCAGCCGACCGCCCACTCGAAGGAGGACGCGGGGCCGTTGCCCCGGTGGCCGACCTCCCGGGTGTCCAGCAGGACGCTGGCCCGGGCCTTCTGCGGCTGCTCCTCGCGCCGCACCATCAGTTCGCCGTACCGGGCGGTGGACTTCCAGTGCACCCGGCGCAGGTCGTCACCGGGCCGGTACTCGCGCAGGATCACGTCGTCGTCCCCGGCCAGCGCGAGGGTGCGGGTGTGGCTCTCGCCCTGGCCGGCCCACTCGCCGCTCAGCCGCACGTGCGGCAGGGGCTGCGCCTGCGGGACGACGGTCAGGGTGTCGGAGGCGGTGAAGGAACGGTTCAGCTCGCACATCCCGAACGGGTCGGAGAGGCGCAGCTGGAGCGGGCCGAGCGGGTAGCGGCCGCGCAGGTCGGAGCGGACCCGGTAGGAGACCTCGCGGTTGCCGCGCGGCTCGACCCGGTCCAGGACGAAGCGCGGGCGCGGCCCGAGTACGTACGGGACCTTGTCCTCCAGCAGCAGCAGGCCGGTGGGCACCCGGGAGACGTTGTCGACCCGCAGATGGACCCGGGCCTCCTGGCCCGCGGTGGCGCGGCGCGGGCTGAGCCGGCGGCCGCTGGCCACCCGGTAGCGGGTGCTGGCCAGCAGCAGCGCGGCCGCCAGCGGCAGCGCGGCGAGCAGCACGCCCACGCGCAGCAGCGCGTCCTGGTCGAGGAGGTAGGCGCAGACCACCGCGGTCAGCCCGGCGGCGAGGAAGGAGCGGCCCCGGGTGGTGAGGCCGCGCAGGCCGGCGCGCAGGCCTGACGGTGCGTCGGACGGCCCCACCTCAGCCCCTCCGGACGGCCGGGCTGCCCTGCGGGCGCGGCAGCGGCAGCCGGGCGACCAGGTCGACCACGATCTGCTCGGCGGTACGGCGGCTGAGCTGGGTCTCCGCGGTCGGCATCAGACGGTGGGCGAGCACCGGGACGGCGAGCCGCTGGATGTCGTCCGGGGTGACGTAGTCGCGTCCGTCCAGGGCGGCGGCGGCGCGGGCGGCCCGCACCAGGTGCAGGGTGGCGCGCGGCGAGGCGCCGAGCCGCAGCTCGTGGCTGCTGCGGGTGGCGGCGACCAGGTCGACGGCGTAGCGGCGGACCGGCTCGGCGATGTGCACGGTGCGCACCAGCTCGATCAGCTTGAGGATGTCGGCGGCGTGCGCCACCGGCTGGAGGTCCTCCAGCGGGCTGGCACCGGCGTGCACGTCGAGCATCGCGAGCTCGGCCTCGGTGCTCGGGTAGCCGATCGAGATCCGGGCCATGAAGCGGTCCCGCTGGGCCTCCGGGAGGGGGTAGGTGCCCTCCATCTCGACCGGGTTCTGCGTGGCCACCACCATGAACGGCGAGGGCAGTTCGTAGCTGGTGCCGTCGATGGTGACCTGCCGCTCCTCCATCGACTCCAGCAGCGCGGACTGGGTCTTCGGCGAGGCCCGGTTGATCTCGTCGCCGACCACGATCTGGGCGAAGATCGCGCCCGGGCGGAACTCGAAGTCGCGCTGGTGCTGGTCGTAGATGTTGGTGCCGGTGACGTCGGAGGGCAGCAGGTCCGGAGTGAACTGGATGCGCCGCACGGTGCAGTCGACGGACCGGGCCAGCGCCTTGGCGAGCATGGTCTTGCCGACGCCGGGGACGTCCTCCAGCAGCAGGTGGCCCTCGGCGAGCAGGACGGTCAGCGCGATCCGGACGGCCTCCGGCTTGCCCTCGATCACGCTCTCGATGTTGGCGCGCACCCGGTCGACGACCGCGCCGAGCTCGGGCAGACCGGCCGGGTGGGCTTCCCCGGTCCGCCGGCCGCCTCCCGCACGACCTTCGAGACCGGCCTGATCGTTGTAGCTCGTCACCCGTTCGCTCCCTGGCACGCTGTGCCCGCCTCACCCCGAGACCGGCCCCCACCCCATGCTTGACGCGGCCCCTCCGGGAGCGGTTCCGAACAGGGAGCCGGTGCCGGGGTACGGCCTGCGGCCTGGCCGCCCCAGGTGGTTCGGGGTCAGACCGGCAGGCGCATTCTCCCCCGGGCGGTGGCCAGAAGTCACCATCCGGCCGGGAAGCACCGGGGAAGCGGTCAGGGGCGGAGCGGAAGCGCTCCGAGACGGTACGGGCGGACGCCCGGCGGGGCCCGGGCGACGCTGGCCGGGCCTGGACGTGGCCGGTGGGACGGGAGGGGTCAGCCGATCTCGCGGAGCAGCCCGGTGTGGACGTCGAAGACGAAGCCGCGCACGTCGTCCGTGTGGAGCAGGAACGGCGAGGTGCGGACCCGCTGCATGGACTGCCGGACGTCGCTGTCGAGGTCGGTGAAGGCCTCCACCGCCCACTGCGGGCGCTGGCCGACCTCCTGCGCCAGCTCGCGGCGGAAGTCCTCGGTGAGGCCCAGCAGGCCGCAGCCGGTGTGGTGGATCAGCGCGATCGAGCGGGTGCCCAGGGCGCGCTGACTGATGGTGAGCGAGCGGATGGTGTCGTCGGTGACGACGCCGCCGGCGTTGCGGATGACGTGGGCGTCGCCGAGTTCGAGGCCGAGCGCCGCGAACAGGTCGAGCCGGGCGTCCATGCACGCCACCACGGCGATCTTCTGGACCGGACGGGCGTCCATGCCCCCGTCGCGGAAGGTCACCGCGTACTCGCGGTTCGCCGCCACGAAGCGGTCGATGATGGTCGGCTTGGCGGAGCCGGCAGCGGCGGTCGGCGTGGGCCGGTCGGGGGTCACTGTCATGCTGGAGACGTTAGTGCGATTTCCGCGCTCGTGGTGGGGTGGGGGGCTACAGAGCGGGCGGCTGTGACCGAGCGCATATCCACAACGCGGCAGGTCCCGGAGGTGCTGGTCAGGGCGTTCTGACCCCATTCGTCCGGATTCTCGGAGGCCCGGCGGGCCGGTGTGCGGGGCAGTCCCACGCGCCTCCGGGGCTGCGCCGACGGCGGTCCGCCCCGGCGCTCGCGACCTGCGGCGATCCGTACCGCCGCCCGGGTGGTGCGCCGGAGCGGGCCATTGACTGACCGGGTGCGCGCGATAGAGTTGCCGCGCAGTGGAGCACACCCGCCGGACCCCGTCAACCGGGCCTTTCCGGCCGGTGCCGCGGTCGACGCGGCCCGTGGCCTCCACCCGCTCCGTGTCACCTGGCGCACCTTCCCCGGCGCCGGGCGGTCACGACCTTCCCCTTGAGCGGGCGGGGACCACGGGCCGCGTCACGGCCCCATGCGTCGGCTCCGGTGCGCGGTGGGCCAAAATGGTCGGAGCTCCCGGACATCGGGCTGCTTCGCACCGAGGAAGGGCGCCACCGCGCATGAGCACCAACGATCCGGCCCCCAAGCACGTCCCTGTGATGCTGCAGCGGTGCATGGACGCGCTGGCCCCGGCGATCTCGCGGCCGGGCGCCGTGGTGGTGGACGCCACCCTCGGCCTCGGCGGGCACAGCGAGGCCCTGCTGACCCAGTTCCCGGACGTCCGGCTGGTCGCGGTGGACCGTGACCCGGCCGCGCTGAAGCTCTCCGGCGAGCGCCTCGCCCCGTTCGGCGACCGGGCCACCCTGGTGCACGCCGTCTACGACGAGATCCCCGAGGTGCTGGAGCGGCTCGGCATCGCCGAGGTGCAGGGCATTCTGTTCGACCTCGGCGTCTCCTCGATGCAGCTGGACGAGGCGGAGCGCGGCTTCGCGTACGCCCAGGACGCCCCGCTGGACATGCGGATGGACCAGACCCGCGGCCTGAGCGCGGCCGAGGTGCTGAACACCTACAGTCACGGGCAGCTGGCCCGGATCCTCAAGGTCTACGGTGAGGAGCGGTTCGCGGGCAAGATCGCCTCGGTGATCGTGCGGGAGCGCGAGAAGGAACCGTTCACCACCAGCGCGCGTCTGGTCGATCTGGTACGCAACGCCATCCCGGCCGCCACCCGGCGCACCGGCGGGAACCCGGCCAAGCGCACCTTCCAGGCGCTGCGGATCGAGGTCAACGGCGAGCTGGAGGTGCTGGACCGCGCGATCCCGGGGGCGCTGGACGTGCTGGCGCTGGGCGGGCGGATCGCCGTGATGTCCTACCAGTCGCTGGAGGACCGTCTGGTCAAGCAGTACTTCGCGGCCGGGGCGACCAGCAGCGCCCCGCCCGGGCTGCCGTTCATCCCGGAGGAGCACCAGCCCTGGCTGAAGCTGATCACTCGCGGTGCCGAACTGGCTACCGAGGAGGAGATCGAGGAGAACCGGCGTGCCGCGCCCGTGCGGCTGCGGGTGGCGGAGAGGATCAGGGACCGAAGCACCCGGGGCTGACCAGGCTCCGGGGCGGTCCGAAGGGCGGAGGAAGAGCGTGGGGCCGGTGGCCGGAGGCGGGGCGGGGAGAGCAGTGCTCCCCGGACAGGGCGGCAGGGCGCGGATCACGGTCCGGCCGGGGCGGCGCTCCCGGGGGCGGACGCCGTTCGCCGTCCTGGTGGTGGTCCTGCTGGCGGCGGGGATGCTCGGGCTGCTCGCGCTGAACACCGCGCTCAACGAAGGCTCCTTCGAGCTGTCCAAGCTGCAGCGGCAGACCACGGTGCTCACCGACGAGCAGCAGGGCCTCCAGCACCAGATCGACCAGAGCTCCGCGCCGGACGCGCTCGCGCGCCGGGCCGGCGAGCTGGGCATGGTGCCGGCCGGCGGGATGGCCTTCCTCGATCTCCAGAACGGCGGCACGGTGATCGGCAAACCCGGTCCGGCCCAGGACAGCCCCCCGGTGAAGCGGTCCACCGCCGAACCGTGGCCGGGCAGGCAGCCCGCGCCGAGTGCGCAGCAGAGCGCCCCGGCGCCGGCGGCCACCGTCGGTGACGGCACCGTCCAGATCAACCCGGCGCCGCCCGCGAGCGGAGGTGCGGGCCGATGAGCACGCCCCGACAGCCCACCGGCGGCACGGGCGGCCGGCGGCCGCCCGCCCCGCGCGGCCAGTCCGGCAAGGCCCAGCCCGGCAAGGCGCAGCCGGCCAAGCCCCAGTCCGCGCGGTCGAAGCAGCCCCCGAAGACCCAGGCGCCCAAGGGGCAGCCCCCCAGGGCGCAGCAGCCGTCCGCCGCGAGGACGCCCCGGGCCCCGCAGCAGCGCCGCCCGGAGGGCCGCCCGACGGCCCGGGGTCAGGCGGGCGCCAAGCCGCGCCCCAGGCCCCGCCCGCCGCAGCGGCCGAAGGGGATCCGGCTGGCCGACCCGCGCCGCCGGCTGCGGGTGATCACCGTCGTGATGTCGCTGGTGTTCTCGGTGTTCGCCGGCCGCCTGGTCCAGCTCCAGCTGCTGGACTCGGACGCGCTGGCCGCCGACGCCAACACCAACCGCTACCAGAGCATCCCGATCACCGCCGAGCGCGGCTCGATAACGTCCGCCGACGGCGTGGCGCTGGCCACCACCGTCGACGCGTACGACATCACCGCCGACCCGGCCATGTTCACCCCGGCGTCCTCCGGGATCCCGGACGCGCCGGAACAGGCGGCCGCGCTGCTGGCACCGATCCTCGGCCTGCCCAAGGAGAAGATCGCCGCCGACCTGCACACCCCCAAGACGCGCTACAAGCGGCTCGCCGCCCAGCAGACCCCGGACACCAAGAACCAGATCAGCGACCTCAAGTCGAGCCTGGAGAAGAAGGCGAACTCCAAGGCCTGCCTGGCCCAGAAGCGGCTGCTGAACAAGCCGGCCGAGGAGGGCGGGCGGACCAGGGTGGACAACGAGTGCGCCAACCCGCTGGCCGGGGTCTTCAACCGGGACACCCAGAAGCGGGTCTACCCCTCGGACGGCCTCGCCGCCAACCTGGTCGGCTTCGTCAACGCCGAGGGCGAGGGCGCCGGCGGCCTGGAGCAGCAGTACCAGAAGCAGCTGGCCGGCAAGGAGGGCCACAGCAGCTACGCCCAGGCGGGCGGCCGGCTGGTGCCCACCGCCGGGGGCTCGCTGGACCCGGCCGTGCCCGGCACCGACCTGCGGCTGACCATCAACCGGGACATCCAGTGGGCCGCCCAGCGGGCCATCACCGACCAGGTCGCCAACTCCGGGGCGGAGAAGGGCTATGTGATCGTCCAGGACGTGAAGACCGGTCAGGTGCTGGCGATGGCCTCCTCGCCCGGCTTCAACCCCAACGACCTGAGCACGGCCAGGTCCTCCCAGCTCGGCAACCCCGCGCTGCAGGACGCGTACGAGCCCGGCAGCACCGCCAAGCTGATGACCATGGCCGCCGTGCTGGACTCCGGCAAGGCGACCTGGGACACCAAGGTCACCGTCCCCAACCGGCTGGTCCGGGCCGGCCAGGAGTTCAAGGACGACATCGACCACAGCACCTGGTACCTGACGCTGGCCGGGGTGCTCGCCAAGTCCTCCAACATCGGTACCATCGAGGCCGCCGAGACGCTCGGCGCCGACCAGGCCGAGGCCAACCGGATCCTCGACGGCTACATGCGCAAGTTCGGCGTCGGCGAGCCCACCGGTCTCGGCTTCCCCGGGGAGACCGCCGGAGGGCTCAAGAAGCCGGAGGACCTGGTCGCGTCGGAGAAGTACAACATCTCGTTCGGCCAGGGCCCGCTGACGGTCAACGCGCTGCAGGCCACCTCCGTCTACTCCACGATCGCCAACGGGGGCGTGCGGGTGGCGCCCAGCGTCGTCCAGGGCACCACCGCGCCCGACGGGAAGTACACCCCGGCCGCGCCCGGCGCGGAGTCCCGGGTGGTCAGCGAGCAGACCGCCAAGACCCTCACCGAGATGCTGGAGTCGGTCGTCTCCGACGAGCAGGGCACCGGCGGCAAGGCGGCCATCCCCGGCTACCGCATCGCGGGCAAGACCGGTACGGCCAACCGGGGGGCGGCGAACGGCAAGGGCTACGACGGCTACACCGCGTCCTTCATCGGCTTCGCCCCCGCCGACGCTCCCCGGGTGACCGTCTCCTGCGTGCTCCAGGGCCCGGTCAACGGCCACTTCGGCGGCCAGCTCTGCGGTCCGGTGTTCAAGCAGGTGATGGAGTTCACCCTGAAGACCCTGCAGGTGCCGCCGAGCGGTAGCGAGGCGCCCAACCTGGCCGTCGAGTGGAAGCCGTGATCGACCATGAGCAACGAGCGGGCGGGGTGGGACGACGGCGCGGCGAGGGCCCGGTTTGGCCCTGGACACCCTTCGGCGGATAGCCTTCCCGCCGTGCCGAAACCCGATCAAATCACCGTGAGCCCGCCCCGCCCGGCCGAGACGGCCGCCCTGCCGCTCGCCGAGCTGGCCCGTCTGCTGGGCCTCGCGCCCGTCGAGGGAGGCCCGGTCACCGGCGTCACCCACGACTCCCGCGCGGTGCGCCCGGGCGACGTGTACGTGGCCTTCCCGGGCGCCAACCACCACGGCGCGGCCTTCGCGGCCCAGGCCGCCGCGGCGGGCGCGGTGGCGCTGCTCACCGACCCGCCCGGCGCCGAGCTGGCGGCCGGCACCGGCCTGCCGCTGCTGGTGGTCGACCGGCCGCGGGCCCGGATGGGCGAGCTGGCGGCCGCCGTCTACGGCCGGCCCTCCGAGCGGCTGCTGATGCTCGGGCTGACCGGTACCAACGGCAAGACCACCACGTGCTACCTGGTCGAGGGCGGCCTGCGTGGCGCCGGGCGCAACCCCGGGGTGATCGGCACGGTCGAGATGCGGGTCGGCAGCGAGCGGATCAAGAGCGAGCGGACCACCCCCGAGGCCACCGACCTGCACGCGATCCTCGGCGTGATGGGCGAGCGCGGCGCGGACGCGGTGACCATGGAGGTCTCCAGCCACGCGCTGGTCTTCGGCCGCACCGACGGGGTGACGTACGACGTCGCCCTGTTCAACAACCTCACCCCCGAGCACCTCGACTTCCACCCGGACATGGAGGACTACTTCCAGGCCAAGGCCCGGCTCTTCCAGCCCGGCAAGTCCCGGCGCGGCGTGGTCAACCTGGACGACCAGTACGGGCGCAGGCTGGCCGCCGAGGCGAAGATCCCGGTGGCCTCGTTCTCCGCCAACGGCGCGCCCGAGGCCGACTGGCGGGCCGTGGACGTCCAGCTCGGCCCGGTGGGCTCGACCTTCCGGGTGCTGGGCCCCGACGGCGCCGAGGCCGACGCCGCCGTCCCGCTGCCCGGTCCGTTCAACGTCGCCAACGCGCTGGCCGCGATCACCGTGCTGGTCACCGCCGGGCTGCCGCTGGAGCAGGCCGTCGCCGGGATCGCCGCGGTGCCCGGGGTACCGGGCCGGCTGGAGCGGGTGGACGCCGGACAGCCGTTCGTCGCGGTGGTCGACTACGCGCACAAGCCCGACGCGCTGCAGGCCGTCCTCGCCTCGCTGCGCGAGGTCACCAAGGGCCGGCTGCACGTGGTGGTCGGCTGCGGCGGCGACCGCGACCCGCACAAGCGCGCCCCGATGGGCGCCATCGCCGCCAGGCTGGCCGACACCGCCCTGCTGACCAGCGACAACCCGCGCAGCGAGGACCCGGTGGCGATCCTCGCCACCATGCTGACCGGCGCCGCCTCGGTGCCGGAGGCCGAGCGCGGGGCCGTCCTGGTCGTCCCCGACCGCGCCGAGGCGATCCACCTCGCGGTGGCCCGCGCCCAGGCCGGGGACACCGTGCTGGTGGCCGGCAAGGGCCATGAGCTCGGCCAGTACGTACGAGACGAGATCCGCCCCTTCGACGACCGGGAGGTGCTGCGCGAATCCATCACGCAGACCACGGCCGCCCGGGGCACCGGAGGAGTAGAGCAGCCGTGATCGCACTGACCCTGGCCGAGGTGGCCGCAGCAGTCGGAGGCACCCTGGACGGCGCCGACCCCGCGACCCCGGTGACCGGCCCGGTCGAGGTCGACTCCCGCAAGGTGCGCCCCGGCTGCCTGTTCGCGGCCTTCGCCGGCGAGCACGTGGACGGACACGACTACGCGGAGCGGGCCGTCGCGGCCGGCGCCGTCGCGGTGCTGGCCTCCCGGCCGGTCGGTGTGCCCGCCGTGCTGGTCGACAGCGTGGTGGACGCGCTGGGCAAGCTGGCCCGGACCGTGGTCGCCCGGGCCGAGGCGACCACCGTGGTGGCGCTGACCGGCTCGGCCGGCAAGACCAGCACCAAGGACCTGATCGCCCAGCTGCTCCAGCGCCTGGGCGACACCGTCTACCCGCCCGGCTCGCTCAACAACGAGATCGGGCACCCGATGACCGCGCTGCGGGTCGAGCCCGGCACCCGGCACCTGGTGATGGAGATGGGCGCCCGGCACAAGGGCGACATCGAGTACCTCACCTCGATCACCCCGCCCCGGATCGGCCTGGTGCTGAACGTCGGCACCGCGCACGTCGGCGAGTTCGGCTCCCAGGAGGCGATCGCCGAGGCCAAGGGCGAGCTGGTCGAGGCACTGCCCGCGGACGGCGCCGCGATCCTCAACGCCGACGACCGGCTGGTGCGCGCGATGGCGGCCCGGACCAGGGCCAGGGTGGTGCTGTTCGGGGAGTCGCCGGACGCCCACGTCCGCGCACAGGATGTTCGCCTGGACTCCACCGGGCGGCCATCGTTCACGCTGACCACCCCGGCCGGTTCCGCACCCGTGCAGCTGCGCCTGTACGGTGAGCACCACGTCTCGAACGCCCTCGCCGCCGCAGCGGTGGCGGTGGAGCTCGGGATGTCCGTCGACGACGCCGCCGAAGCGCTGAGCGAGGCGGGTGCGCTGTCCCGCTGGCGCATGGAGGTCGTCGACCGGGCCGATGGTGTCACCGTCGTCAATGACGCCTACAACGCGAACCCCGACTCGATGCGGGCCGCGCTGCGGGCGCTGGTCTCGATGGGAGGGCGCGGCCCGGAGCGCCGCCGTACCTGGGCGGTGCTCGGCGAGATGCGGGAGCTCGGCGAGGAAAGCCTGGCCGAGCACGACGCCATCGGGCGGCTCGCGGTCCGGCTCGACGTCACCAAGCTGGTGGCGGTCGGCGGGCGTGAGGCGGCCTGTATGGAACTGGGCGCTAGGAACGAAGGTTCGTGGGGTGAGGAGTCGGTGCTGGTGTCCGACGCGGACGCGGCGGTCGAGTTGCTGCGCAGTCAGCTGCGGCCGGGGGATGTGGTCCTGGTGAAGGCGTCCCGTTCGGTGGGGCTGGAGAAGGTGGCCGAAACGCTGCTCGCGGACGGTGCGGCCAACTGATGAAGCAGATCCTCTTCTCCGGCATGATCGGCCTGGTCCTGTCGCTGCTCGGCACCCCGGCCCTGATCAAGCTGCTCGCCAAGCACGGCTACGGCCAGTACATCCGTGACGACGGCCCCAAGGCCCACCACAGCAAGCGCGGCACGCCCACGATGGGCGGTATCGCCTTCATCCTGGCGACGCTGATCGCCTACTTCGCGACCAAGGCGATAACGGGCGAGACCCCGACCGCCTCCGGTCTGCTGGTGCTGTTCCTGACGGTGGGTCTGGGCCTGGTCGGCTTCCTGGACGACTACATCAAGGTCGTCAAGCGCCGTTCGCTCGGCCTGCGGGCCAAGGCGAAGCTGTTCGGCCAGTCCTTCGTCGGCCTCGCCTTCGCGATCCTCTCGCTGCAGTTCGCCGACGACCGCGGGCTCACCCCGGCGTCCCAGCACCTCTCCTTCGTACGGGACTTCAGCTGGTCCGTCGGCCCGGTGCTGTTCGTCATCTGGGCCTACTTCATGATCGCCGCGATGTCGAACGGCGTGAACCTGACGGACGGTCTGGACGGCCTGGCCACCGGCGCCTCGGTGATGGTCTTCGGCGCCTACACCTTCATCGGCGTCTGGGAGTACGGCCAGAGCTGCGCCTACTCGATCTCCGCCACCGCCAACTGCTACGACGTCCGCGACCCGCTGGACCTCGCGGTGGTCGCCGCCGCCCTGATGGGCTCGTGCTTCGGCTTCCTCTGGTGGAACACCTCGCCGGCCAAGATCTTCATGGGCGACACCGGCTCGCTGGCCCTCGGCGGCGCCCTGGCCGGCCTCGCGATCTGCTCGCGCACCGAGATGCTGCTCGCGCTGCTCGGCGGCCTCTTCGTGATCATCACCCTGTCGGTGATCATCCAGGTCGGCTCGTTCCGGATGACCGGAAAGCGCGTCTTCAAGATGGCGCCACTGCAGCACCACTTCGAACTCAAGGGCTGGAGCGAGGTCCTGATCGTGGTCCGGTTCTGGATCATCCAGGGCCTCTGCGTGGCCGTCGGTCTCGGCCTCTTCTACGCGGGATGGGTGACCGGATGACCGACCTCGCCTGGGCCGGACTGCCGGTCACCGTCGCCGGGCTCGGCGTCTCCGGCATCAGCGCCGCCCGCGTGCTGCGCGGCCTCGGCGCCCGGGTCACCGTCGTGGACGGCGGCTCCGGCGAGGGCCTGAAGGCCCGCGCGGACGAGCTGGAGCAGCAGGGCGTCACCGTCCGCCTCGGCGACGGCGACACTCTGCCCGAGGGCACCCGGCTGGTCGTCACCTCGCCCGGCTGGCCGCCCAGCAGCCCGCTGTTCGCCGCCGCCGAGGCGGCCGGCGTGGAGGTCTGGGGCGACGTCGAACTGGCCTGGCGGCTGCGCAAGCCGCTGGAGTCCACCGGCGAGCCCGCCCCCTGGCTGGCCGTCACCGGCACCAACGGCAAGACCACCACCGTCCAGATGCTCGCCTCGATCCTCACCGCCGCCGGCAGGCGCACCGCCGCCGTCGGCAACGTCGGGGTCTCGGTGCTGGACGCGGTGCTCGCCGAGGAGCCGTACGACGTGCTCGCCGTCGAGCTCTCCAGCTACCAGCTGCACTGGGCTCCCTCGCTGCGCCCGTACTCGGCGGCCGTGCTCAACCTGGCGCCCGACCACCTCGACTGGCACGGCTCGATGGAGGCGTACGCCGCCGACAAGGGCCGGATCTACGAGGGCAACGTCGTCGCCTGCGTCTACAACCTGGCCGACCCGGCCACCGAGGCGCTGGTCCGCGAGGCCGACGTCGAGGAGGGCTGCCGGGCGATCGGTTTCGGCCTCGGCTCGCCCGGCCCGTCGAACTTCGGCGTGGTGGACGGCCTGCTGGTGGACCGGGCCTTCGTGCCGGACCGCGCCAAGAGCGCCGCCGAGCTGGGCTCCGTCGAGGACGTGAACCCGCCGGCCCCGCACAACGTCGCCAACGCGCTCGCCGCCGCCGCGCTCGCCCGGGCGTACGGCGTCGAGCCGGCGGCCGTCCGTGAGGGCCTGCGGGCCTTCCGGCCGGACGCCCACCGGATCGCCGAGGTCGGCGTGGTCGGCGGGGTCACGTACATCGACGACTCCAAGGCCACCAACACCCACGCCGCGGCGGCCTCGCTGGCCGCCTACCGGCCGATCGTCTGGATCGCCGGCGGACTGGCCAAGGGCGCCACCTTCGACGACCTGGTCCAGGGCGCGGCCGAGCGGCTACGCGCCGCCGTGCTGATCGGTGAGGACCGCGCGCTGATCCGCGAGGCGCTGGCGCGACACGCGCCGGATGTCCCGGTGATCGAGGCGGCCGAGGGCCAGACTGGCGCGGTGGCGATGGCCGAAGTGGTTCGTACGGCCGCGTCACTCGCCCAATCGGGTGACACGGTGCTGCTGGCCCCGGCCTGCGCCTCGATGGACATGTTCACCAACTACGGCGAGCGCGGCGACCTCTTCGCCGCCGCCGTCCGGGAGCTGGCGGACAGCTGAGCGCATGGCTCGTGAGCCGAAGGGCCGCGCCGGTGTCGAGAGGGATGGAGCGAGGAGGCCCTGAGGTACGGGGGGTCTTGGAGCGGTGCATGGCTCGTGAGCCGAAGGGCCGCGCCGGTGTCGAGAGGGATGGAGCGAGGAGGCCCTGAGGTACGAGGGGTCTTGGAGCGGTGCATGGCTCGTGAGTCGAAGGGCCGCGCCGGTGTCGAGAGGGATGGAGCGAGGAGGCCCTGAGGTACGAGGGGTCTTGGAGCGACGACCGTCGGCACCGGATCCGAGCGGCCCGGAGGCGAGCGAGCCGTAGAAGAAGGAGAGCAGGGCGTGGTGGCGGGTCAGGGCAGGGAGGGCGGCTCCGGTGCGCCGGAGCAGGGCGCCGCCAACCCGTGGCGGGTGATCTCGGCCACTACGACCGCGTACAAGTCCGCCGGCCCGGTGGCCCGGGTGCAGGCCTTCCGGGCCCGGCTCCGGTACGCCCTGGACCGCCCGCTCACGCCCTATCTGCTGATCATCGGCTCGACGCTGCTGCTGGTCGTGCTCGGCCTGCTGATGGTCTTCTCGGCCTCGCAGATCCTCGCCCTGGGCCAGCACCACTCGGCCCAGTACTACTTCCTCAAGCAGCTGATCGCCGCCCTGCTGGGCCTGGTGCTGCTGATCGGCTTCGCCTCCGTGCCGCTGGCGGTGCTGCGGGTGATCGTCTACCCCGTGATGTTCGGTGTGATCGGCGCGCTGGCCCTGGTCGCCATCCCCGGGATCGGGATGGAGATCAACGGCAACCGGAACTGGCTGGATTTCGGCTTCTTCCAGTTCCAGCCGTCCGAGTTCGCCAAGCTGGCCCTGGTGCTCTGGGGCGCGGACCTGCTGGCCCGCAAGCAGAAGGCCGGCACCCTGAGCCAGTGGAAGCACCTGTTGGTGCCGCTGGTGCCGGGTGCGCTGCTGCTGCTCGCGCTGATCATGGTCGGCGGGGACATGGGCACCTCGATGATCCTGGTCGCCATGCTGTTCGCGATGCTCTGGATGGTCGGCGCCCCGCTGCGGCTGTTCGTCGCCACCGTCGGCGTCGCCGTCGTGGTCTGCACCGCGCTGGTGGTCACCGTGCCGCACCGGGCCGAGCGGCTCGGCTGCATCGGCGTCACCAAACTCGATCCCGAGGGGGCCTGCTTCCAGGCCCTGCACGGCGTCTACTCGTTCGCGCTCGGCGGTCCGTTCGGTTCCGGCCTCGGTGCCGGCGTCGAGAAATGGGGCCAGCTGCCCGAGGCGCACACCGACTTCATCTTCGCCGCGACGGGCGAGGAACTCGGTCTGGTGGGGACGCTGTCGGTGATCGGTCTCTTCTCGGCACTAGGCTACGCGGGTATCCGTGTGGCCATCGGTACGAAGGATCCCTTCGTCAGGTACGCCGCGGGAGCCGCCACCACCTGGATCATGGCGCAGGCCATGATCAACCTGGGGTCGGCGCTGGGACTGCTGCCCATCGCGGGCGTCCCGCTCCCGCTGTTCTCCTACGGCGGTTCCGCCATGCTGTCGGCCATGTCCGCGATCGGTGTGCTGCTCTGCCTCGCACGCAGCACCTCGGGCGCGAAGGCGGCCCTGGCCGCCCGGAGCAAGAACTCCCGGATCAGGAGACGACTGGCCCGGGTGCTGCCACGACGACGAACCACAGCGCGCCCGGCCCCGCGGCCGGCACGCAGGGAGCGGTGAATTTCGGTGCATGTCGTACTCGCCGGCGGGGGGACCGCCGGTCACATCGAGCCGGCCCTCGCCCTCGCGGACGCCCTCCGCAGGCACGACCCGTCCATCGGGATCACCGCCCTGGGTACCGAGCGCGGTCTGGAGACGCGGCTGGTACCCGAGCGCGGCTACCATCTGGAGCTGATCCCGGCCGTCCCGCTGCCCCGCAAGCCCACTCCCGAGCTGATCACCGTCCCGGGCCGGCTGCGCGGCACCGTCCGGGCCGCCCAGGAGATCATCGAGCGGGTCAACGCCGACGCCGTGGTCGGCTTCGGCGGCTATGTCGCGATGCCCGCCTACCTGGCCGCCAAGCGGGCCGGGGTGCCGATCGTGGTGCACGAGGCCAACGCCCGGCCCGGTCTGGCCAACAAGATCGGGGCCCGCTACAGCGACTTCGTCGCCGTCTCCACGCCGGACAGCAAGCTGCGCGACTCCCGGTACATCGGCATCCCGCTGCGCCGGACCATCGCCACTCTGGACCGCAACGCGGCGCGCCCGGAGGCCCGGCACTACTTCGGCCTCGACCAGCGGCTGCCCACCCTGCTGGTCTCCGGCGGCTCGCAGGGCGCGCGCCGGCTCAACGAGACCGTGCAGACCATCGCGCCGCGCCTCCAGCAGTACGGCGTGCAGATCCTGCACGCGGTCGGCCCGAAGAACGAGCTGCCGCAGGTGGACGACATCCCCGGGATGCCGCCGTACCGCGCGGTGCCCTACGTGGACCGGATGGATCTGGCCTATGCCGCCGCCGACCTGATGCTCTGCCGGGCCGGCGCCATGACGGTGGCCGAGCTGGCGGCGGTCGGTCTGCCCGCCGCCTTCGTCCCGCTGCCGATCGGCAACGGCGAGCAGCGGCTGAACGCCCAGCCGATGGTCAAGGCGGGTGGCGGTCTGCTGGTGGACGATGCCGAGCTGACCCCGGACTGGGTGCTGCAGAACGTGCTGCCGGTGCTCACCGACCCGCAGAAGCTCTGGGACATGAGCCGGGCCGCCGCCGAGTTCGGCCGCCGGGACGCCGACGAGCTGCTGGTGGGCATGGTGTACGAGGCGATCGAGGCCGCCCGAGGTGGTCGCCGCCGTGGCTGACGGCCGGCTCGCCGATCCGCTGGACGAGGAGCTGGAGGCCGAGGAGTCCGCTCCCCGGCTCCGGCTCTCCCGGCGGGGCATCGTGGTGCTGGGCGTGCTCGGCGCCACGGTGCTGGGCGTGCTGGCCTGGCTGGTGTTCTTCTCCTCGGTGCTGGACGTGCGCAACGTCTCGGTCCAGGGGGCGGAGGACGAAAAACTGACGGTCGACCAGGTGCGGGCAGTGATCGGCGGGGTCGGTGACGGCCCGCTGGCCCGGGTGGACCTGGACGACGTCAGGCAACGGGTCGAGGCTATCCCTCGGGTGGCCAGGGCCGAGGTCTGGCGGGGCTGGCCGCACACCCTGCGGGTGAAGGTCACCCAGCGCAAGGCGGTCGCCGCTGTCAAGGGGGAAGACGGCCAGTTCACCCAGGTCGACGCCACCGGAGTGAGCTTCGCCACCGAGCCGGCCGCCCCCGAGGGGGTACCGGTGGTGGAACTCCAGCTCGGTCAGCCGGCCCTGGACGCGGGCGGGGTGATCACCCGTCCGCAGTTGGTGCAGGGCGCGGTGACGGTGGCGGCCGGCCTGCCGGCCGAGGTGGCGGCCCGGGCCGGCGCGGTGCTGGTGCACTCCTACGACGACATCCAGCTGCAGCTCAGCGGGGGTGCCACGGTTCGCTGGGGGAGCCCGGAGCAGACCGACCGAAAGGCCCGGGTGCTGGTGGCGCTGATGAACCAGAAGGGTACGAACTACGACGTCAGCGCTCCTGAGGCGCCGGCGGTGTCGGGATGATCCGGTAGGTTCTCTGCCACAAGGGTGCGCGGAGCGCGCCGCCGAAAAGGTGGCGGTGGGCGACGGGCGGGCTTGACGCTTTTCGGTGTCGGCCCGACCCTTGGTGGTCACCCCCGGTTTCGTTAGCCGGCCGATGATCACATAGGCTCAAAAGAAAAAGGGAAGCTCGGCGTGTTCGTTGAAACACGTGCCTGGAGCCACCTAGTGTCCTGTGTCACCAGACTGTGTCCCTTGGTGATGTGACGGAGACACAGGACTAACCCTAAAGGTCAAGTTTAGGGTTGGGGTCGGCGGTCGGCATTTCGGACATTCAGTCAGAAACCAGGCTCCCTACCCATCGACATCCGTCGGTACGGCACCCCACGGGGTCCGGGCCGACCCGGAAATTCGAGGCGAGAGGCCTTCGACGTGGCAGCACCGCAGAACTACCTCGCAGTCATCAAGGTCGTCGGTATCGGCGGCGGTGGTGTCAACGCCATCAACCGGATGATCGAGGTCGGTCTCAAGGGCGTCGAGTTCATCGCGATCAACACCGATGCGCAGGCCCTCCTGATGAGCGACGCCGACGTCAAGCTCGATGTGGGCCGTGAACTCACCCGGGGCCTCGGCGCCGGCGCCAACCCCGAGGTCGGCCGCAAGGCCGCCGAGGACCACCGTGAGGAGATCGAGGAGGTCCTCAAGGGGGCCGACATGGTCTTCGTCACCGCAGGCGAGGGCGGCGGCACCGGCACCGGCGGCGCGCCCGTCGTGGCCAACATCGCACGCTCGCTCGGCGCGCTGACCATCGGCGTGGTCACCCGCCCCTTCACCTTCGAGGGCCGCCGTCGCGCCAACCAGGCCGAGGACGGCATCGCCGGCCTGCGGGAAGAGGTCGACACCCTCATCGTCATCCCCAACGACCGGCTGCTGTCCATCTCGGACCGCCAGGTCAGCGTGCTGGACGCGTTCCGCTCCGCCGACCAGGTGCTGCTCTCCGGCGTCCAGGGCATCACCGACCTGATCACCACCCCGGGTCTGATCAACCTCGACTTCGCCGACGTCAAGTCCGTCATGTCGGACGCCGGTTCGGCGCTGATGGGCATCGGCTCGGCCCGGGGCGAGGACCGCGCCAAGGCGGCCGCCGTGATGGCGATCTCCTCGCCGCTGCTGGAGGCGTCCATCGACGGCGCCCGCGGTGTACTGCTCTCCATCTCCGGCGGCTCCGACCTCGGCCTGTTCGAGATCAACGAGTCGGCCCAGCTGGTCAGCGAGGCCGCGCACCCCGAGGCGAACATCATCTTCGGCGCGGTCATCGACGACGCGCTCGGCGACGAGGTCCGGGTCACCGTGATCGCCGCCGGCTTCGACGGCGGCCAGCCGCCGGCCATCGTCCGCGACCCGGTGGTCAAGTCCACCCCGACCGCCCCGGCCACGCCGCCGGCCGCCCCCGAGCGTCCGGCGAGCCGGCCCTCGTACGGGAGCATCGGCTCGGTGACGTCGCGTTCGGAGAACGAGTCGCACGCCGAGCGGCGTCCGGCCGAGACGCCCACCGTGACCGCCGCCCCGGTGCCGCCGCAGGTGCAGCCGGCCCGTCAGCCGTACGTCGAGAGCCCCGCGGAGGAGCTCGACGTGCCGGACTTCCTGAAGTAAGCGCGGACTGAAACAGGCAGTGGTGGATCACGCAGTTCGCAACGGTGCTCACTTCGCCTTCACCGACCGGTGGGGCGGGGTGAGCACTTCGCCGTACGGGGAGCTCAACCTCGGCGGTGCGGTGGGGGACGACCCGGCCGCCGTCCGGGAGAACCGGACGCTCGCGGCCCGCTCGCTGGGGCTGGACCCGGCGGACGTGGTCTGGATGAACCAGGTGCACGGCGCCGACGTCGCGGTGGTGACCGGTCGCCAGCCGGTGGGGGAGGCCCCGACGGTGGACGCGGTGGTCACCGCCCGGCCGCTGGCGCTGGCGGTGCTGACCGCCGACTGCACCCCGGTGCTGCTGGCCGACCCGGTGGCGGGTGTGGTGGGCGCGGCCCACGCGGGCCGGCCCGGGCTCGCGGCCGGGGTGGTGCCCGCGGTGGTCCGGGCGATGACGGAGCTGGGGGCCGAGCCCG
This sequence comes from Kitasatospora sp. NPDC087315, assembly GCF_044744345.1. Lineage (NCBI taxonomy): Bacteria > Bacillati > Actinomycetota > Actinomycetes > Kitasatosporales > Streptomycetaceae > Kitasatospora > Kitasatospora sp. NPDC087315. Next base: position 70,626 of record NZ_JBIUYD010000009.1, read on the forward strand.
GGCGGATCACCGCCGCCACCGGCCCGGCGGTCTGCGGTCGCTGCTACGAGGTGCCGGCCGCGTTGCGCGCCGAGGTGGCCGCGCTGGTGCCGGCCGCGTACGCCGAGACCTCCTGGGGGACCCCGGCCCTGGACGTGGCGGAGGGAGTGGCGGCCCAGCTGGCCGCCGCAGGCGTCACCGAGGTGGTGCGATCATCGGTCTGCACCCTCGAATCCGCCGATCACTACTCCTATCGCCGCGAGCAGCGCACCGGCCGGCTCGCGAGCTACGTCTGGTTGGGCTCTGAACTCTGATGACGAATGACATCTACGGACCGTTCCCCGGGGACGCCCCCGGTTTCCCCGACGCGGCCTGGCTGGCCGCGCTGACGGAGGGCCAGCGCGCCCGGTACGAAGAACTGGGGACCAACCTGGAGGTGGTGGAGCGCCGGATCGCCGACGCCTGCGCCGCCGCCGGGCGGCCGCGCGAGGAGGTCAGGCTGGTGGTCGTCACCAAGACCTACCCGGCCGAGGACACCGCGCTGCTGGCGGCACTGGGCGTCACCGATGTCGCCGAGAACCGCGACCAGGACGCCGCGCCCAAGGCGGAGCAGTGCAGAAACCTTCCGCTGGACTGGCACTTCGTCGGCCAGCTTCAGACCAACAAGGTCCGCTCGGTGGTCCGGTACGCGAACCACGTGCACTCGGTGGACCGGCTGCGGCTGGTGGAGTCGCTCTCCGCCGCGGTGCTCAAGGCCGAACGCCCGGAACTCGGCTGCCTGGTGCAGGTCGCGCTGGAGAAGGAGCACGGCGCGGGCGAGGGCCGGGCCGGGGTGGCGCCGGAGGACGTCGAGGCGCTGGCCGACGCGATCGCCGACACGCCCGGGCTGCGCCTGGACGGTGTGATGACCGTCGCTCCGCTGGCCGGACCGCTCGCCGGGAACCCGGCCGAAGCATTCGCGCGGGTGGCGGAAATCGCAACCTCCGTACGGACGGCTCATCCTGCTGCCACCATGGTTTCCGCAGGAATGAGCGGTGACCTGGAGCAGGCCGTGGCTGCCGGGGCGACACATGTGCGCGTCGGAACGGCGGTACTCGGAGTGCGGTCACCCCTCAGGTAACGTCACCGGGTAGTAGATCAGACTGCAGGACAAAATAGGACAGAAGCTAGCAGCTTTCCAGAACGCTAGCGAACCGTGGATCGCAACTCCGCGGCCCCCACCCACAATTTCTGACCGGCCGTCGGCCTGACGGACCGTCGTGGGCGGACCGCGGAATCCGCAGGCAGGGCCGTACGGCCTGACCGCCGGTGACGGAGCCGATTCACCACGGAGCGAGCGGAGCGAGCGACCAGCGAAGGGCGCGCGCCCGTGAAGCGCCCACCGAGCGCAGCGAGGTGGGAATGAGCGGAGGAGACAGGAGCATGGCCGGCGCAATGCGCAAGATGGCGGTCTACCTCGGCCTCGTGGAGGACGAGACGTACGACGGCCAGGGGTACGACCCCGACGACGACTACGACGCGGACCCCGAGCCGATTCGCACGGGGCGGACGGAGGACATCCCCCGGCCGGCCGCCGCGCCTTCGCCGGTCTCCTCGATCACCCCGCAGCCGGTGCCGGCCGCGGTCCCGATCCGCCAGGAATCCCCGAGGATGGCCCCAGTGTCGTCCATCACACCCGAACGCCGCCACAACCTGGAGAAGAGTGCACCGGTGATCATGCCCAAGGTAGTGAACGAACGAGAGCCCTACCGCATCACCACGTTGCACCCCCGGACCTACAACGAGGCCCGTACCATCGGGGAACAGTTCCGTGGCGGGACCCCGGTGATCATGAATCTGACCGAGATGGACGACACCGACGCGAAGCGGCTCGTAGACTTCGCCGCTGGACTCGTCTTCGGTCTGCACGGCAGTATCGAGCGCGTGACACAGAAGGTGTTCCTGCTGTCGCCTGCTAACGTCGATGTCACGGCGGAGGACAAGGCTCGGATCGCCGAGGGTGGGTTCTTCAACCAGAGCTGACCCGGCCACGACTTTACGTGTGGATCTGATCAACAGTGAGTTAGCGACAGGCGGCAGGCCCAAGGGGCCGAGGACCGGGGAGAGGGAAGCGCGTGGGGATCGTATGGGCGGTGCTCTATTACGCGCTGACCGTCTTCCTGGTGTTTCTGCTTGTGCGGCTGGTGATGGACTGGGTCTTCCAGTTCGCGCGTTCGTGGCGGCCCGGCAAGGCCATGGTCCTGGTCCTGGAGGCCACGTACACTGTCACGGATCCGCCGCTCAAGCTTCTTCGGCGGTTTATTCCGCCGTTGCGTCTCGGGGGCGTGGCGCTCGACCTGTCCTTCTTCGTACTGATGATCATTGTGTATGTCCTGATCTCGCTTGTGCGGCCCTAGTCGTAGGTGAGCGATGCGACAGGATGCCGGTGTGCCGACGATCACGTTGAGGTGAAGAGATGCCATTGACCCCCGAGGACGTTCGGAACAAGCAGTTCACGACCGTCCGCCTGCGCGAAGGCTATGACGAGGACGAGGTCGATGCCTTCCTCGACGAGGTCGAGGCGGAGCTGACCCGCCTTCTGCGCGAGAACGAGGACCTGCGTGCCAAGCTGGCCGCCGCGACCCGTGCCGCCGCGCAGAACCAGGCCAACATGCGCAAGGAGCCGCCGCAGGACTCGCGTCCCGGTGCGCCCGTGCCGGCCGCCATATCCGGTCCGCCGGTGCCCGGGCAGCAGCAGGGCCCTGGTCCGCAGCAGATGGGCGGCCCCGGCGGCCCGCAGCAGCAGCAGATGGGTGGCCCGCAGCAGCAGATGGGCAACCAGCCGCTCGGCCTGCCGTCCGGTGCCCCGCAGCTCCCGGCCGGTCCCGGTGGCCCGCAGCAGATGGGCGGCCAGCAGCAGCAGATGAACCAGACCATGGGCGGCCAGCAGCAGCTGGTCCAGCCGATGGGCGGTCAGATGCTCCAGCCGATGGGCGGCCCGATGGGCCAGCAGGTCCCCGGCCAGGGCAACCCGATGGGCCAGGGCATGGGCCAGCAGCAGATGCAGCAGATGGGTGGCCCGATGGGCGGCCCGCAGCAGATGGGCGGCCCGATGGGCGGCCCGATGCAGCAACAGCAGCAGCCCGGTGGCGACAGTGCCGCCCGCGTTCTGGCGCTCGCTCAGCAGACCGCCGACCAGGCGATCTCCGAGGCCCGTTCCGAGGCCAACAAGATCGTCGGCGAGGCGCGCAGCCGGGCCGAGGGTCTGGAGCGCGACGCCCGGGCCAAGGCCGACGCCCTGGAGCGGGACGCGCAGGAGAAGCACCGGGTCGCGATGGGCTCGCTGGAGTCCGCGCGGGCCACGCTGGAGCGCAAGGTCGAGGACCTGCGGGCGTTCGAGCGTGAGTACCGGACGCGTCTGAAGTCGTACCTGGAGACCCAGCTGCGCCAGCTGGAGTCGCAGGCGGACGACTCGCTCGCCCCGCCGCGCATTCCGGCCACCGCCTCGCTGCCGCCGGCCGCGTCGTCGATGGCTCCGGCCGGTGCGTCCGCGATGAGCAGCGGTGCGCCGGGCTTCGGTGGCAACCAGCCGTCCTTCGGCGGGAACCAGCCGTCGTTCGGCGGGCAGAGCTCCTTCGGCGGCGGCAACAACGGTGCGCCGAGCTTCGGCGGGCAGTCCTCCGGTGGCAACTCCGGTGCCCCGCAGATGCAGCCGGCCGGGATGACGCAGCCGATGGCCGCCGTCCGGCCGCAGCCTCCGCAGCCGATGCAGCAGGCGCCGGCGCCGATGCGCGGGTTCCTGATCGACGAGGACGGCGACAACTGAGGTTGTAGCCGGGCAGTACATCGAGGGCGCCCCCTCCGTGACCTTGCGGTCATGGCGGGGGCGCCCTCGTTTTCCACGGCGGTCCCGAGACCGCGACGCGGGTACGGCGAAGCGGCCGCCGTCTCCCCGGGGAGACGGCGGCCGCTTCGGTCGGTCAGGCCTTGCGGAGCTGGAAGGCGAGGCCGAGGGAGTCGTCGGAGAAGGTCTCCGACTCCCAGTCGGCGGCGCCGGCCGCGAAGTCGGTGGCCAGCACCTCCTCGGCGACCAGCGGGCCGTGCTCGGCGATCGCCTCGGCGGTCTCCTCGTCGGTGGCCCGCCAGCGGAGCACGATCCGGTCGGCCACGTCCAGGCCGGAGTTCTTCCGGGCCTCCTGGATCTGGCGGATCGCGTCGCGGGCGACGCCGAGGCGCTTGAGCTCCGGGGTGATGGCCAGGTCGAGCGCGACGGTGGCGCCGGACTCGTTGGCGACCGCCCAGCCCTCGCGCGGGGTCTCGGTGATGATCACCTCGTCCGGGCTCAGCGTGACGGTCTCGCCGTTCAGCTCGACGCCGGTGCTGCCGTCGGCCCGCAGTTCGGTGGCCAGCCGGGCGGCGTCGGCGGCGGCGACGGCCTTGGCCACGTCCTGCACGCCCTTGCCGAAACGCTTGCCCAGCGCGCGGAAGTTGGCCTTGGCGGTGGTGTCGACCAGCGAACTTCCCACCTCCGCCAGGGACTCCAGGGTGGCGACGTTGAGCTCCTCGGCGATCTGCGCGCGCAGGTCGGCCGGCAGTTCCTCCCAGCCCTGGGCGGCGATCAGCGCCCGGGAGAGCGGCTGGCGGGTCTTCACACCGGACTCGGCGCGGGTGGCCCGGCCGAGCTCGACCAGTCGGCGGACCAGCGCCATGTGGCGTGAGAGGTCGGCGTCGACCAGCGACTCGTCGGCCTCCGGCCAGGCGGCCAGGTGGACCGAGGCCGGGGCGTCCGGGGCGACCGGGACGACCAGGTCCTGCCAGACCCGCTCGGTGATGAACGGGGTCAGCGGGGCCATCAGCCGGGTGACCGTCTCCAGCGCCTCGTGCAGGGTGGCGAGTGCGGCGGCGTCGCCCTGCCAGAAGCGGCGGCGGCCGCGGCGGACGTACCAGTTGGACAGGTCGTCGACGAAGCCGGAGAGCAGCTTGCCGGCCCGCTGGGTGTCGTACGCCTCGAAGGCCGCGTCGACCTCGCGGACCAGGGTGTTCAGCTCGGAGAGCACCCAGCGGTCCAGCTGGGGGCGGTCGGCCGGGGCCGGGTCGTTCGCCGAGGGGGCCCAGCCGGAGGTGCGGGCGTACAGGGCCTGGAAGGCGACGGTGTTCCAGTAGGTGAGGAGGGTCTTGCGGACCACCTCCTGGATGGTGCCGTGGCCGACCCGGCGGGCCGACCAGGGCGAGCCGCCGGCCGCCATGAACCAGCGCACCGCGTCCGCGCCGTGCTGGTCCATCAGCGGGATCGGCTGCAGGATGTTGCCCAGGTGCTTGGACATCTTGCGGCCGTCCTCGGCCAGGATGTGGCCCAGGCAGACGACGTTCTCGTAGCTGCTCCTGTCGAAGACCAGGGTGCCGACGGCCATCAGCGTGTAGAACCAGCCGCGGGTCTGGTCGATCGCCTCCGAGATGAACTGCGCCGGGTAGCGCTTCTCGAACAGCTCCTTGTTCTGGTACGGGTAGCCGTACTGGGCGAAGGGCATGGAGCCCGAGTCGTACCAGGCGTCGATCACCTCGGGCACCCGGGTGGCGGTGCCGCCGCACTCGCGGCAGGCGAAGGTGACGTCGTCGATGTACGGGCGGTGCGGGTCGAGGTCGCTCTGGTCGGTGCCGGTGAGCGTGGACAGCTCGGCCAGCGAGCCGACGCAGGTCAGGTGGCCCTCCTCGCAGCGCCAGATCGGCAGCGGGGTGCCCCAGTAGCGGTTGCGGCTGAGCGCCCAGTCGATGTTGTTGTTCAGCCAGTCGCCGAAGCGGCCGTGCTTGACCGTCTCCGGGTACCAGTTGGTGGCCTCGTTCTCACGGATCATCGCGTCCTTGACGGCGGTGGTCCGGATGTACCAGGAGGGCTGCGCGTAGTAGAGCAGCGCGGTGTGGCAGCGCCAGCAGTGCGGGTAGCTGTGCTCGTACGGCAGGTGGCGGAAGAGCAGGCCGCGCTCGTCGAGGTCCTGGACCAGGGCCTCGTCGGCCTTCTTGAAGAACTGGCCGCCGATCAGCGGGACCTCGGGCGCGAAGGTGCCGTCGGCGAGCACCGGGTTGACCACCGGCAGGCCGTAGCGGCGGCAGGTCGCCAGGTCGTCCGCGCCGAAGGCGGGGGACTGGTGGACGATGCCGGTGCCGTCCTCGGTGGTGACGTAGTCGGCGTTGAGGACGTAGTGCGCGTTCTCGATCTCGACCAGGTCGAACGGGCGCCGGTAGGCCCAGCGCTCCATCTCGGCGCCGGTGAAGGACTGGCCGGTGGCCTCCCAGCCCTCGCCGAGCGCCTTGGCCAGCAGCGGCTCGGCGACCACCAGCTTCTCGGTGCCGTCGGTGGCCACGACGTAGGTGACGCCGGGGTGGACGGCGGCGGCGGTGTTGGAGACCAGGGTCCACGGGGTGGTCGTCCAGACCAGCAGCGCGGCCTCGCCGGCCAGCGGGCCGCTGGTCAGCGGGAAGCGGACGAAGACCGAGGGGTCGACCACGGTCTCGTAGCCCTGGGCCAGCTCGTGGTCGGACAGGCCGGTGCCGCAGCGCGGGCACCAGGGGGCGACCCGGTGGTCCTGGACCAGCAGGCCCTTGTCGAAGATCTGCTTGAGCGACCACCAGACGGACTGGACATAGGACGGGTCCATCGTCCGGTAGGCCTCGTCGAGGTCCACCCAGTAGCCCATACGGGTGGTGAGCTCGGTGAAGGCGTCGGTGTGGCGGGTCACCGACTCACGGCACCTGGCGTTGAACTCGGCGATGCCGTACGCCTCGATGTCCTGCTTGCCGGAGAAGCCCAGCTCCTTCTCGACGGCCAGCTCGACCGGGAGGCCGTGGCAGTCCCAGCCGGCCTTGCGGGCGACGTGGTAGCCCTTCATCGTCCGGTAACGCGGGAAGACGTCCTTGAAGACGCGGGCCTCGATGTGGTGGGCGCCGGGCATGCCGTTGGCGGTCGGCGGGCCCTCGTAGAACACCCACTCGGGGCGGCCCTCGGACTGCTCCAGGCTGCGCTGGAAGATCTTGTTGTCCTGCCAGAAGGACAGGATCTGGTGTTCGAGGGCGGGCAGGTCGACCTGCGCGGGGACGGAGTTGTAGGAGCTCATCGCGGGTGTCATACCTCCGGCGGACATGGACGGGATCCGACGGAGGGACGAGACGGCATGCCGCCCCGCGGTACCACCCTCCTTGGCCGCGGTGCTGACTGCGGCCCTCTTGTTTGGGCTTGCTGCCGGGTCTAGTGGGCCGCTGCGACCTGCGTCGCTGGCCGTTCTTCCGGCGGCTCCGGGGTGATCTTCCCGTCGTGCACACCCCCGGGCTCGCACCGTCCCCGGGTCGCTGGTGGCTGCGTACGTCGGTACTCGTCCCATCTGCGCCTTGCAGGCCCAGTGTATCGGCCGTCGCAAGTCGGTTTGTCCGGCGCGCGAGGGGTGGTTAGGCGGGGGTGTTCTGGGCACACATCTGGTCAGCGTGCGGGGCGTGGCGGCTGGGGCGGCTGCCTGGGTGGGAACATGGTGAGGTGCCGGTATGTCATGTTGTGACCGGTTTTGATGGGGATTATCGTTCCGGCACTGGAGGCCGCCGGGAACCGGCGGCTCGATTCGTTCGTAGATGGGGTCGAAGCCATGGCTGAGAAGACAACCGTCGCGGGTACCGCCACCAAGCGGGCGCGCAAGGCTGTGGCAGGCGATCCAGGGGAGGGGACCGTGACCACTACCGCACGGCACAAGACCAGTAACGACACCGCTCGCGTCGCCGCCGGCCGCACCCGGACGCCGGCCGCCCCCGGCGCCCGCGGGGGCGCCGAGTCGGTGGACCCGGCCGAGCTGCCCGTCCGTCCGGGCGAGGAGCCGTGGACCGGGGAGGAGGTGCGCGAGCTGCACGCCGAGCTGATCAGCGACCTGGAGCGGCTGCAGAACGAGATCGACGCCTCCGAGGCCACCATCTCCGGGCTGATGCGTGACTCCAACGACGGAGCCGGTGACGACCAGGTGGACGCCGGTACGAAGAACATCTCGCGGGAGAGCGAGCTGGCCCTGGCCAACAACGCCCGCGACAGCCTCGCCCAGACCGAACACGCCCTGGCCCGCCTGGAGACCGTCGGTTTCGGCGTCTGCGAGTCCTGCGGCCAGGCCATCGGCAAGGCCCGGATGCAGGCCTTCCCCCGGGCCACGCTCTGCGTCCAGTGCAAGGCCAAGCAGGAGCGTCGCTGATCGGGCCGACCGGGGCGGCGAGGGCGTGCGGGCTTGCCGTACGCTCAACCCCGTAACGTCGCCCGACTCGTCCCGGTCGGCGATCACCGGCCCACTCTCCCCCCGCCTTTCGGTCCGGGGGGACCTCCATCGGCAGCGGAGCGGATCATCAGTACGCAAGGTTCCCCCCAGATGCGGGACGAGTCCGTCCCGACTCCCGCCGACGCTGTGGAGGAGGCCGTGGCCGAGCCCGGCGAGGTGGCCGCACCGGCCGAGGAGACGACGCCGAAGGGGCGCCGGCGGATCGGCGTGCTGCTGGTGATCGCACTGTTCGCCTTCCTGATCGACCTCGGCAGCAAGCTGCTGGTGGTGGCCCGGCTGGAGAACCACGCGGCGATCAAGGTGATCGGCGACGTGGTGACCTTCCAGGTGATCCGCAACTCCGGCGCCGCGTTCGGTATGGGCCAGGCCCTGACCGTCGTCTTCACCATGATCGCCTCGTCCGTCATCGTGGTGATCTGGCGGATCGCCCGCAAGCTCTACAGCCTGCCCTGGGCGATCGCGCTCGGGCTGCTGCTCGGCGGGGCGCTCGGCAACCTCACCGACCGGCTGTTCCGCTCGCCGGGCGTCTTCCGCGGCCACGTGGTCGACTTCATCTCGGTACAGCACTTCGCGGTCTTCAACCTCGCCGACTCGGCGATCGTCTGCGGCGGCATCCTGGTCGTCCTGCTCTCCTTCCGCGGCAGCAACCCGGACGGCACCGTCCACCAGCAGGCGGACAAGAGCGAGTAGGGGCGGGCTCCGCGTCCGGCATACTCGTACGGGTGAGTACCGCAGCGCAGATCCGCAGCCTTCCCGTACCCGACGGCCTGGAGGGTGAGCGTCTCGACGCCGCCCTCGCCCGGATGTTCGGCTTCTCCCGGACCAAGGCCGCCGAGTTGGCCGCCGAGGGCAAGGTGACGCTCGACGGCGCCGTGGCCGGAAAGTCGGACCGGGTGACCGCCGGCTCCTGGCTGGAGGTCGAGATCCCCGCCCCCGCCGCGCCGGTGCGGATCGTCGCCGAGCACGTCGAGGGCATGCACATCGTCCACGACGACGAGGACATCGTGCTCGTCGACAAGCCGGTCGGCGTCGCCGCGCACCCCAGCCCCGGCTGGACCGGCCCGACCGTGATCGGCGGCCTCGCCGCGGCGGGCTACCGGATCTCCACCTCGGGCGCCGCCGAGCGCCAGGGCGTCGTGCACCGCCTCGACGTCGGCACCTCCGGCCTGATGGTGGTCGCCAAGTCCGAGCGCGCCTACACCGACCTCAAGCGGCAGTTCCACGACCGGGTGACCGAGAAGAAGTACCACACGCTGGTGCAGGGCCACCCGGACCCGATGAGCGGCACGGTGGACGCGCCGATCGGGCGCCACCCCAGCTCGGACTGGAAGTGGGCGGTGACCAAGGACGGCAAGGCGTCCGTCACCCACTACGACCTGATCGAGGCCTACCGCGCCGCCTCGCTGCTGGACATCAAGCTGGAGACCGGCCGCACCCACCAGATCCGGGTGCACATGTCGGCGCTGCGCCACCCCTGCGTGGGCGACCTGACCTACGGCGCCGACCCGACGCTGGCCAAGCGGCTCGGGCTGACCCGGCAGTGGCTGCACGCGGTCTCGCTCGGCTTCGAGCACCCGGCGGACGGCGAGTGGGTGCAGTTCTCCAGCGAGTACCCGGCGGACCTGCGCAAGGCGCTCGACATCATCTCCTCCGAGAGCTGAGGGACGGCGGGATGAGCGCTTTCGCGGTACGGATCAGGGTCGCCGGGAGCGCGGACGACCTGGCGCTGGTCCGCGCGGTGCGGCGCGAGGTGTTCATCGTCGAGCAGGGCGTGCCGGAGGAGCTGGAGTACGACGACCTCGACGCCACCTCCGAGCACCTGCTCGCGGTCGGTCCGGAGGACCAGCCGCTCGGCACCGCCCGGCTGATCCACGGCGAGCAGGCGCGCGGGCTCACCGACGGGATCGAGGGCCGGGTGCTGCTCGGCCGGCTCGCGGTGGTGCGCGCGGCGCGCGGGACCGGGCTGGGCGCCGGGCTGGTGCGCGCGGTGGAGGCGGCCGGGCGTGGGCGCGGTGCCCGCGAGGTCGAGCTGCACGCGCAGGTCCAGGCGCTGGGCTTCTACGAGCGGCTCGGTTACACCGCCGAGGGCCCGGTCTACGACGACGCGGGGATTCCGCACCGGACCATGACCCGGGTGCTCTGACCGCCCTGTGAGCCCTCTCCCGTGCGCGGGGGAGGGCTGGGTCGTCCAGTGGGGGCGGGGCGCGGGTCTCTCCAGCGGCTTTACCGGACGCCTACCCGCCCGGCGGATACGATCACCGACCATGGAGCTCGGTGGCGCATGGCGCCGGTGGCGCGGCCGCGGGACGGCGGCCGGACGGAGGGTGCTGGCCGGTGCCGTGGCCCTGGTGGCGGTGGCCGGAGTCGGGACGGCGGTGGCCGTGGCGGCCGGCGGGGAACAGGCGGTCCGGCAGGAGGATCGTTTCCTCAGCATGCCGGAGACCCCTGGCAGCAGCCGGCAGATCCAGCTCGACACCTCGTACTTCACCACCGGATCCGACCCCCGGCCGGCGATCCTGCTCGCCCACGGCTTCGGCGGCTCCAAGGAGGGCGAGCGCGAGCGCGCCCAGCAGCTCTCCCGGCAGGGCTACGCGGTGCTGACCTGGTCGGCGCGCGGCTTCGGCCACTCCGGCGGGAAGATCGGCCTCAACGCACCCGACCGCGAGGTGGAGGACGTCAGGCACCTGGTCGACTGGCTCGCCCAGCGGCCCGAGGTGCAGCAGGACGCCCCCGGAGACCCGAGGGTCGGCATCACCGGCGCCTCGTACGGCGGCGCGGTGGCACTGCTCGGCTCCGCGTACGACCACCGCATCGACGCCGTGGCCAGCCAGATCACCTGGTGGAACCTGGCCGACGCGCTGTTCCCGCAGGGGGTGCGGGGCTCCGGCGCCGTCGACGGGGTGTTCAAGAAGCTCTGGGCCGGGATCTTCTTCACCACCGGTTCGGCCGGGGACCTCGGCCCCTCGGGCGGCGCGCCGCGCGCCACCTCCGGGCCGGGGGCGGCCGAGGACGCGCCGGTCGGTTGCGGGCGGTTCCTCGACACGCTCTGCCAGATGTACGACCGGGTCGCCACCACCGGGCACGCCGACCCCGAGGCCGTGGCGCTGCTGGACCGCTCCAGCCCCTCCTCGGTGGCCGGGCAGCTCAAGGCGCCCACCCTGGTCGTCCAAGGCCAGCAGGACTCACTGTTCCCGCTCGACCAGGGCGACGCCATCGCCCGGGCCGTCGCCGCCAACGGCGCGCCGGTGGCGGTGGACTGGTTCGCCGGCGGCCACGACGGCGGCACCGACACCAGCGCGCGGGTGGACGACCGGGTCGGCGCCTGGTTCGATCACTTCTTGAAGGGTGGCAGCTCGAAGAGCGGCAGCCTGAAAGGTGACGACCCCAAGGACGCGGGCGCCGGCACCGGGCCCGCCTTCCGGGTCACCCGCACCGGCGGCGTCGACTCCACCGGCTTCCAGGCCGTGCTGCGCGGCGCCTCCGCCGACGCCTACCCCGGCCTGGCCGGGACCGGCTCGCGCGACGTCGAGCTGACCGGCGGACCGGCCGGCGCCGAGCAGACCTTCGCCAACCCGCCCGGCGGCGCCCCGCCCAACATCTCCTCACTGCCCGGCATCGGCGCGCTCGGCCAGGCCGCCGCGCTGGGCGCCGGGCTCTCCCTGGACTTCCCCGGGCAGCACGCCTCCTTCGAATCCGCGCCGCTGGACGGCCCGCTGCACCTGACCGGGCAGCCCACCGTCGCCGTCCGGGTGCAGGCGGACCGGCCGGACGCGGTGCTCTTCGCGAAGCTGTACGACGTCGGCCCGGACGGCAAGGCGAGCCTGCCGCAGCAGCTGGTCGCCCCGCTGCGGGTCACCGGCGCGGACGCGGCCGGTGGCCGGACCGTCACCGTCGCGCTGCCCGCCGTCGACCACACCTTCGCCGCCGGACACCGGCTGCGGCTCGTGCTGGCCAGCACCGACCTCGCCTACGCCTCGCCGGCCGAGCCCGCCACCTACCGGGTCGCGATGGCCGGGGCGCTCACCGCGCCGACCGTCGACGGCCTGGTCACCGAGGCCGCGCCGCTGCCCGTGCGGACCTGGGTACTGCCGCTGGTGGCCGTCGCCGCGGCGGCCGCGCTGCTCCTGGCGCCCCGGCTGCGGCGGCGCCGCCGCGCGGGCCGGGCACCGGCCTACGACCCGGCGCTGGCCGGGGTGCCGCTGCAGATCACCGGCCTCAGCAAGCGCTACCGGGGATCCACCGACCGGTACGCCGTCCGGGAGCTGGGCTTCCGGGTCGAGCAGGGCCAGGTGCTGGGCCTGCTCGGGCCCAACGGCGCAGGCAAGACCACCACGCTGCGGATGCTGATGGGTCTGATCCGGCCGGACGAGGGCGAGATCAGGATCTTCGGCCACCTGGTGCGCCCCGGTGCGCCGGTGCTCTCCCGGGTCGGCGCCTTCGTCGAGGGCGCGGGCTTCCTGCCGCACCTCAGCGGCCGGGCCAACCTGCGGCTCTACTGGCAGGCCACCGGCCGCCCGGACGAGGACGCCCACCTGGACGAGGCGCTCGCCATCGCCGGACTCGGCGAGGCGCTGGACCGCGCGGTGCGCACCTACTCGCAGGGCATGCGCCAGCGCCTCGCCATCGCCCAGGCCATGCTCGGCCTGCCGGACCTGCTGATCCTGGACGAGCCGACCAACGGGCTCGACCCGCCGCAGATCCGCGAGATGCGCGAGGTGATGATCCGCTACGCGGCCGCAGGACGGACCGTCATCGTCTCCAGCCATCTGCTGGCGGAGGTGGAGCAGAGCTGCACCGACCTGGTGGTCATGGACCGGGGCCGGCTGGTCACCACCGGTGCCGTCGCCGAGATCGTCGGCGGGGGCGAGCTGCTGCTGGTCGGCACGCCCGCCTCGTACGGGCCGGACGAGCTGGCGGTGGCCGCCGAGAAGACGGGCGCGCTGGCCGGTGTCGGCTCGGCGGAGGCGGTCGAGGGCGGGCTGCTGGTGCGGCTGGACGGCATGGCGGCCGGCCGGCTGATCGCCGAGCTGGTGCGGTTGGGTGTGCCGGTGGAACGGGCCGGGCCGCACCGCCGGCTGGAGGACGCGTTCCTGTCGCTGATCGGAGGTGCGGCATGACCGCCGTTGTTTCGCCGGATGGTGTTTCGCCGGGGGCCACCCGGTCCGGAGGGGTGTCGCCGGACCACGCGCCCGGTTACCGGGCCGGGCGGACGCTGCCGCTGCGGATCGAGGCCATGCGCCAACTGCGGCGCCGGCGCACCCTGGTGATCGGCGGGGTGCTGGCCGCGATGCCGTTCGTCATCCTGGCGGCGTTCCAGATCGGCGGCACCCCCGGCCGTACCGACCGGACCACCTTCATCGAACTGGCCACCGCCTCCGGGCCCAACTTCGCGACCACGATGCTCTTCATGGGCACCGGCTTCCTGCTGGTGATCCCGGTCGCGCTGTTCTGCGGGGACACCGTGGCCTCCGAGGCGAGCTGGTCCTCGCTGCGGTACCTTCTGGCCGCGCCGGTGCCCCGGGCCCGGCTGCTGGCCCGCAAGTTCGCGGTGGGGCTGGCGTTCTCGGCGGCGGCCGTGGTGCTGCTGCCGGCGATCGGGCTGCTGGTCGGCACCGCCGCGTACGGCTGGGGCGACCTCAAGCTGCCCGCCGGGGTGAGCCTCCCGGCGGGGGAGGCGCTGCCCCGGCTGGCGATCGCGGTGGCCTTCGTCCTGCTGAGCGAGGTCGTGATCGCCGCGCTGGCGTTCTGGCTCTCCACCGCGACCGACGCGCCGCTGGGCGCGGTCGGCGGGGCGGTGTTCGCCTCGATCGTCACCGGGGTGCTGGACGCCGTCACCGCGCTCGGGGACCTGCGGGAGTGGCTGCCCGCCCACTGGCAGTACGCCTGGGCGGACGCCCTGCAGCCGCAGTTGGAGTGGGGCGGCATGATCCAGGGCGTCTCGCTCTCGCTGTCGTACGCGGCGGTGCTGCTGGCGCTGGCGTTCCGCGGCTTCGCCCGCAAGGACGTGGTGTCGTAGCGGGCAGCGCGGGGTGCGGGATCATGGAGGTCCTGACCTGAAGCTCTAAGGAAGCCGAACCGTGGCCCAGATCGTCCTCTTCCACTCCGTCTACGGGCTGCGCCCCGCCGTCCACGCCGCCGCCGACCGGCTGCGCGCCGCCGGGCACACCGTGCACACCCCCGACCTCTTCGACGGCCGGACCTTCGACGACGTCGAGGCGGGCATGGCGTACAAGGAGGAGGTCGGCAGCGACGAGCTGCTGCGCCGGGCCGTCGGCGCCGCCGCCCCGCTGCTCACCCCGGTCAACGGCGAGGCCCCGGTCGCCGAGGGCCTGGTCTACGCGGGCTTCTCGCTCGGCGGCTCGCTCGCCCAGAACCTCGCCCTCGCCGACGAGCAGGCGTGCGGGCTGCTGCTTCTGCACGGCACCTCCGACCTGCGGGAGGACGCGGCCACCTCGATCCCGGTCCAGTTGCACGTGGCCGAGCCCGACCCGTTCGAGACCGAGGACTGGCTGAACGCCTGGTACCTGCGGATGCGCAAGGCCGGCGCGGACGTCGAGATCCACCGCTACCGGGGTGCCGGGCACCTCTTCACCGACCCCGACCTGGCCGACTACGACGCCGAGGCCGCCGAGCGGACCTGGGCCGTCGCGCTGGACTTCCTGGCCGAGCTGGACGGCTGAGGGCCGGGGCGGGGGAGTGGTGACAGGCGACAGGGCGCGGTGCGGACTCGACTACGCGCCGGCCGGGACGCTGCCCGGGCTGCTCCAGCGCGGCCGGGGGCTGGGCGCCCGGATGGCCGCGGAGGATCCGTCGGCCGCCGCCGGGCTGGTGTACGGCTGCGTCCGGTGGGACTGGCGGTGGGACTGGCGGTGGGACTGGCGGTGGGACGGCCAGGCGGACAGCCGGCACCTGTACCTGGCCCGGCTGATCCGGGACCTGGGACTGTCCCCGGAACCGGTGACCGCGCTGCTGACGGCGGACCGGGACACCTGCGAGCGGGCCACCCGGGTGCTGGAGCTGCTGGCGCTCGGCGGCTCGGCGCAGGCCCGGGAGGCGCTGCGCGAGCACGTCCGGGAGGGCGGGCACGGCCTCGGTCCGCAAGCACCGCCACGGGGCGACCACCGGCCCGACCCTGGGCCCGACCTCGACCCCGGGGTGCCGGCGCTGGTGGCGGAGCTCGAACGGTGCTGGGTGGAGCGGCAGTGGTGCGGCCCGGACGGTACGGCGCTCGGGCTGGCGAGGTTCGGGGCCGGGGCGGGTGGGGCGGTGTCGCTGCTGCGCCGGTTCTGGCTCTGGACGCCGCACTCGTACGAGCGGACCGCGTACCTGGAGGCGCTGGCCGCGATCGGCCCGGCCGGGCTGGCCGACGCGTACGCGGAGTGCCTCTGGGACTGCGAGGAGAGCGCCCGGCTGCTGGGCGTGGAGCGGGCGCCGGACGGGCCGGTGGTGCGTGAGCGGCTGGCGTATCTGCGCGACGATCCGATGGAGGAGGCCGCGGTGCGGGCGGCCGCGCGGGTGCGGCTGGCGGTGTTTGCGGGGGGCTAGAGTAGGGGGGTGAACGTGTGAGGTCGGTCCGGGCGCTGGTGCAGGCTCGGGCCTCAGTTGTTTCAGCGTGGCGTGATCATCCGCTGTGACCTGCGCGTTCGCCGGCCAACCAGACAGCACGAGCCTCCGGAGGCCCCGCCGTGAGCGATCAGCCGTACGCGCATCTGCACGTCCACACCGAGTACTCGATGCTGGACGGTGCCGCCCGGCTGAAGCAGTTGTTCAAGGAAGTCGAACGGCTGGGGCAGACCCATGTCGCGATGACCGACCACGGCAACATGTACGGCGCCGCGGAGTTCCACAAGCAGGCCACGGCCGCCGGGATCACGCCGGTGATCGGCATCGAGGCGTACGTCGCGCCGGATTCGCGCTCCAACACCAAGCGCATCCTGTGGGGGCAGCCGCACCAGAAGCGGGACGACGTCTCGGCGTCCGGTGCCTACACCCACAAGACCATCTGGGCCCGCAACAAGCAGGGGCTGCACAACCTCTTCAAGCTGACCTCGCGCTCCTACGCCGAGGGCTGGCTGGTGAAGTGGCCCCGGATGGACAAGGAGATCATCTCCGAGCACGCGGCCGGCCTGATGGCCACCACCGGCTGTCCCTCCGGCGAGGTGCAGACCCGGCTGCGGCTCGGGCAGTTCGACGAGGCGCTGAAGTCCGCCGCCGACTACCAGGAGATCTTCGGCAAGGAGAACTACTTCCTGGAGCTGATGGACCACGGCCTGGACATCGAGAAGCGGGTCCGCGACGGGCTGATCGAGATCAGCAAGAAGCTGAGCATCCCGCCGGTGGTCACCAACGACTCGCACTACACCACCGAGGGCGACGCCGGCGCCCACGACCTGCTGCTCTGCGTGCAGACCGGCAAGAACCTCTCGGACCCGGACCGCTTCCGCTTCGACGGCACCGGCTACTACATCAAGTCGGCCGCCGAGATGTACGCGCTGGACTCCTCGGACGCCTGGCAGGAGGGCTGCCGGAACAGCCAGCTGCTGGTCGCCTCCCGGGTCGACACCGCCGGCATGTTCGAGTTCAAGAACCTCATGCCGCGCTTCCCGATCCCGGAGGGCTTCGAGTCCGAGGCGGACTTCTTCAAGTCCCAGGTGTGGAAGGGCATGGACTGGCGCTTCCCGAACGGGTACGACGAGGAGCACAAGAAGCTCGCCGAGTACGAGATGGACACCATCATCCAGATGGGGTTCCCGGCGTACTTCCTCGTGGTCGCCGACTTCATCATGTGGGCCAAGGAGCAGGGCATCGCGGTAGGCCCCGGCCGTGGCTCGGCGGCCGGTTCGCTGGTCGCCTACGCGATGGGCATCACCGACCTCGACCCCATCCCGCACGGTCTGATCTTCGAGCGCTTCCTCAACCCCGAGCGCATCTCCATGCCCGATGTCGACATCGACTTCGACGAGCGCCGGCGCGGTGACGTGATCCGGTACGTGACGGAGAAGTGGGGCTCCGACAAGGTCGCCATGATCGTCACGTACGGCACCATCAAGGCGAAGGCCGCCATCAAGGACTCCTCGCGGGTCCTCGGCTACCCGTACGCGATGGGCGACCGGATCACCAAGGCGATGCCGCCGGACGTCATGGGCAAGGGCATCCCGCTGTCGGGCATCACCGACTCCTCGCACCCGCGGTACAGCGAGGCCGGCGAGATCCGCGGGCTGTACGAGACCGACCCGGACGTCCGCAAGGTGATCGACACCGCGCGCGGTATCGAGGGCCTGATCCGCCAGCCCGGTGTGCACGCGGCCGGTGTCATCATGTCCGCCGAGCCGCTGACCGACCACATCCCGGTCTGGACCCGGCACACCGACGGCGTCACCATCACGCAGTTCGACTACCCCACCTGTGAGGGCCTCGGCCTTCTCAAGATGGACTTCCTCGGCCTGCGCAACCTGACGATCATGGACGACGCCGTCAAGGCGATCGAGAAGAACAAGGGCATCAAGATCAACCTGCTTGATCTGCCCCTCGACGACAAGCCGACCTACGAACTGCTCGCCCGCGGTGACACGCTCGGCGTCTTCCAGCTCGACGGCGGGCCGATGCGTTCGCTGCTGCGCCTGATGAAGCCCGACAACTTCGAGGACATCTCCGCCGTTCTCGCGCTGTACCGACCGGGCCCGATGGGCGTCAACTCGCACACCAACTACGCGCTGCGCAAGAACGGCCAGCAGGAGATCACCCCGATCCACCCGGAGCTGGAGAAGCCCCTGGAGGAGATCCTCAAGCCGACCTACGGCCTGATCGTCTACCAGGAGCAGGTGCAGAAGGCCGCGCAGATCCTGGCCGGCTACTCGCTCGGCCAGGCCGACCTGCTGCGCCGCGCGATGGGCAAGAAGAAGAAGGAGATCCTGGAGGCGGAGTTCGTCCCGTTCCAGAAGGGCTGCCGCGAGCACGGCTACTCCGACGCGGCGATCCAGGCGGTCTGGGACGTGCTCGTCCCCTTCTCCGGCTACGCGTTCAACAAAGCGCACACCGCCGGGTACGGGCTGGTCTCGTACTGGACGGCGTACCTCAAGGCCAACTACCCGGCCGAGTACATGTCCGGCCTGCTCACGTCCGTCAAGGACGACAAGGACAAGTCGGCGGTGTACCTCAACGAGTGCCGCAAGATGGGCATCCAGGTGCTCCCGCCGGACGTCAACGAGTCGGACTCGGACTTCACCCCGCACGGTGACGAGCTGGTGCGGTTCGGTCTGACGGCCATCCGCAACGTCGGCGGGCCGGTGGTGGACTCGATGATCCGCACCCGGAAGACCAAGGGGAAGTTCAGCTCCTTCCCCGACTTCCTGGACAAGGTCGAGTCGGTGGTCTGCAACAAGCGGACCGTCGAATCCCTCATCAAGGCGGGCGCGTTCGACTCGCTCGGGCACACCCGCAAGGGCCTGACCGCGCAGTTCGAGCCGATGATCGACAACGTCGTCGGGGTCAAGCGCAAGGAGGCCGAGGGGCAGTTCGACCTCTTCGGCGGCGACACGGTGAGCGACGAGCCGAGCTTCGGGCTGGACGTGGTCTTCTCCGAGGAGGAGTGGGAGAAGTCCTTCCTGCTCACCCAGGAGCGGGAGATGCTCGGCCTGTACGTCTCCTCGCACCCGCTGCACGGCATCGAGCACGTGCTCGCCGACAAGGCGGACTGCGCGGTGGCCGACCTCGCCGATCGGCCGGACGGCACCATCATCACCATCGGCGGCATCATCTCGGGCCTCCAGCGGAAGATGACCAAGCAGGGCAACGCGTGGGCGATCGCCACCGTGGAGGACCTGGCCGGCTCCATCGACTGCATGTTCTTCCCCGCCAGCTACCAGCTGGTCTCCTCCCAACTCGTCGAGGACACCGTGGTGTTCGTCCGCGGCAAGCTCGACAAGCGGGAGGACGTGCCACGGCTGATGGGGATGGAGCTGTCCGTCCCGGACCTCTCCAACGCGCACGCCGAGGCGCCGATCATCATCAACATCCCCAGCGTGAGGATCACCCCGCCGCTGGTCGCCCGGCTCGGCGAGGTGCTGACCCACCACAAGGGCACCACCGAGGTCCGGCTGCGGCTGGAGGGTCACCGGCGCACCACCGTGCTGCGGCTCGACCGGCACCGGGTGAAGTCCGACCCGGCGCTGTTCGGGGACCTCAAGCAGCTGCTCGGGCCGAGCTGCCTGGCCAGCTGAACCAGGCCGCGGCGGCGGGTCGTCGAGGACTCACGACCCGCCGCCGAGGCCCGGCGGGACGGCCGTGTGCAGGGCCGAGACGAAGGCCGAGATCGCCGGGTGCGAGCCCGCGCCCGCGCGGAAGGCGGCCCGGGTGCGCCGGTACATCGGCAGCCGGGTGAGCACCACGCCCGGCGGTGGCTGCGCGGCGCCCAGCTGCGGCACCAGCGCCACCCCCTGACCGGCCGCCACCAGGGCCAGCACGGTGGTGAAGTCGTCGATCTGATGCCGGATCCTGGGCGTGAAGCCGGCGCCCTCGCAGGCCCGGACGGCCATGCCGTGGCAGAGCGTGCCCGGCGGCGCCATGATCCACGGGGCGGCACGCTGCTCGGCGACCGTGCCCGCCGCGCGGGCCGCCAGGTACATCGGCTCGGTGAACACCGGCCGGGTGAGCGCCAGGCCCGGCTCCGGTTCGACCGGCACCAGGTCGTACTCGTGCACCAGTGCCACGTCCAGCTCGCCCGCGCGCAGCGCCGCCGCCACGCCCGCCGGGTCCACCTCCGTCACCATCGGCTCCAGGCCGGGGTGCCAGGCCGCCAGCTCGGCCAGCACCGCCGGGATGATCGCGCGGGCCGCCGAGGGGTAGGTGCCGATCCGCAGCGGACCGGCCAGCCCCTGCCTGGCGTGGGCGAGTTCGGCGCCGGCCTGTTCCAGCCGGGCCAGCACCGCCTCGGCGTGCCGGACCAGGTTCCACCCGGCGGGCGTCAGGGCGACCCGCCGCCCGGTGCGCTCCAGCAGCGGGACACCGGCCTCCTTCTCCAGCACGGACAACTGCTGGGAGACCGCCGAAGGGCTGAACGACAGCGCCTCGGCGACGGCGGCGATGGTGCCGAGATGGGCCAGTTCGCGCAGCAGACGCAGGCGTCGTACATCAAGCATCGGATCAGCTTACGAGAAGCCTCGGAAATCTGAACTGGACCTGGGGGATCGATGGATCGCAGGATCGTGGTCATGGAACTCAAGGGCATCCACGTCCCGCTGGTCACCCCGTTCGCCGAGGACGGTTCGGTGGCCCTGGACGCACTCGACCGCCTCGCCCGCTCGGTGCTCGACGACGGCGCGGCCGGCCTGGTCGCGCTCGGCACCACCGGCGAGCCCGCCGCGCTGAGCGCGCCGGAGCGGCAGGCGGTGGTCGAGGTCTGCGCGGCGGCCTGCGCCGAGCGCGGCGGGCAGCTGGTGGTCGGCGCCCACGGCGGCGACACCCGGAGCGTCGGGGAGGCACTGGCCGTCCTCGGCAAGCAGGTGCCGCAGGCCGCGGCGGCGCTGGTCACCGTCCCCGCCTTCCTGCGGCCCGGCGAGGCCGGGACGGTCGAGCACTTCCGCCGGCTCGCCGAGGTGAGCCCGCTGCCGCTGGTCGTCTACCACATCCCCTACCGCACCGGGCAGGCGCTCTCCGCCGCCGCGCTGCTCCGGCTCGCCGCCGTACCGGGCGTGGTGGGCGTCAAGTACGCGACCGGCGGGCTCGACCAGGACGCCGTGGAGCTGCTCGCCGCCGCACCGGCCGGCTTCGCGGTGCTGACCGGGGAGGACGCCTTCCTCTCGCCGATGCTGGCGCTCGGCGCGGCCGGCGGCATCCTGGCCTCCGCCCAGCTGGCCACCGCCCGGTTCGCCGAACTGGCCGCCGCCTGGGAGGACGGGGACGTGCCGCGGGCCCGGGCGCTGGGCCACCGGCTCGCCGCGCTGGCGGGCGCCGTCTTCGCCGCGCCCAACCCGGCCGTGGTCAAGGGGGTGCTGCACGCCCAGGGGCGGATCCCCACCCCGGACGTGCGGCTGCCGCTGCTGCCGGCCGGCGCGGCGGAGGTCGCGGCGGCGCTGGACCTCGTTACTGGTCCGGAGTTCGCCAGTGGTCTGGACCACTAGGGCTGGTCCGCCCTCTCACACCGTGGAATGACAGGTCGCCCCACCCCCGTGACAAGGCATGATGGGCAGAGTGCGGCTGTGAACAGCGACATCAAAGAGGAGTAGTCGGAATGAAGATCGGCATTGTCGGTGCCACCGGCCAGGTCGGCGGCGTCGTCCGCGAGATCCTTGCGGAGCGCAACTTCCCGGTGGAGCAGCTGCGGCTGTTCGCCTCGGCCCGTTCGGCCGGGCGCACCCTGCCCTGGCAGGGCACCGAGGTCACCGTCGAGGACGCGGCCACGGCCGACTACACCGGCCTGGACATCGTGATCTTCTCGGCCGGGGGCTCCACCTCCAAGGCCCTCGCCCCCAAGGCCGCCGCGGCCGGTGCGGTCGTGATCGACAACTCCTCCGCCTGGCGCCGCGACCCCGAGGTCCCGCTGGTCGTCTCCGAGGTCAACCCCGAGGCGATCGCCGACCGCCCCAAGGGCATCATCGCCAACCCGAACTGCACCACCATGGCCGCGATGCCGGTGCTGCGCCCGCTGCACGAGGAGGCCGGCCTCGCCGCCCTGGTCGTCTCCACCTACCAGGCCGTCTCCGGCAGCGGCGTGGCCGGTGTGGCCGAGCTCCAGGAGCAGGCCGCCAAGGTCGTGGACGGCGCCGCCGCGCTGGCCCACGACGGCTCGGCCGTCGAGTTCCCCGCGCCCAAGGTGTACGCCCGGCCGATCGCCTTCAACGTGCTGCCGCTGGCCGGCTCCGTCGTCGACGACGGCTCCAACGAGACCGACGAGGAGCAGAAGCTCCGCAACGAGAGCCGCAAGATCCTCGGCATCCCGGAGCTCAAGGTCGCCGGCACCTGCGTGCGCGTCCCGGTCTTCTCCGGCCACTCGCTGCAGATCAACGCCCGCTTCGAGCGCCCGATCGGCGTCGAGC
Organism: Kitasatospora sp. NPDC087315; assembly: GCF_044744345.1. NCBI lineage: Bacteria > Bacillati > Actinomycetota > Actinomycetes > Kitasatosporales > Streptomycetaceae > Kitasatospora > Kitasatospora sp. NPDC087315. The sequence continues at coordinate 92,914 of NZ_JBIUYD010000009.1, forward strand.
GCGCGGTCGAGCTGCTGGCCGCCGCCCCCGGCGTCGAGCTGAGCGACATCCCCACCCCGCTCCAGGCCGCCGGCCAGGACCCGAGCTACGTCGGCCGCATCCGGGTGGACGAGACGGTGGAGCACGGGCTGTCGCTGTTCGTCTCCAACGACAACCTGCGCAAGGGTGCCGCGCTCAACGCCGTCCAGCTGGCCGAGCTGGTCGCCGCCGAGCTGCGGGGCTGACGCCCCCGTAACCCCTGGCGGGCCCCGTCGTTGGACGGGGCCCGCTTTGCGTTTCGTTGGGACGCCTGTTGCGGGACCGCGACATCCGCCGAGGTTCGGCGCGCGAACCAGGGGTAAAGGTGACCCAACGATCGGGCGGCTGCGGGCACCCCCCTCACCCCCGCCGCCGCCGCGGCGCCGGGCCGGTCGTGCCCACCCCGTACCGCCGATCCCCCGGCGGCCTGACCCGAGGGCGAGCGAAAAGAGGTGCGCGATGGATCGCTGTGTCGTCCTGGTGGATGCCGGATACCTGCTGGGCGCCGCCGCCAGCCTCCTCGCCGGGGACGCGTCCCGCTCCCGGGTGACGGTCGACCACACCGCGCTGATCACCGCACTGCGTGAGCGGGCCGAGGCCGAGACCGGCCTGCCGCTGCTGCGGATCTACTGGTTCGACGCCGCCCCCGACCGCCGCCCGATGCCCGAGCACCGCCGGCTCAGGGTGCTGCCCAGGGTGACCGTCCGGCTCGGCGCCCTCACCCGCGCCGAGGGCCGCTGGGTGCAGAAGGGCGTGGACGCCGCCATGCACGCCGAACTCTCCGAACTCGCCCGCAACCGGGCCTGCGCCGACGTCGTGCTGATCACCGGCGACGGCGACCTGCTGCCGGGCATGATGTCCGCCAAGGAGCACGGCGTGGTCGTCCACCTGTGGGCGCTCCAGGCCGCCGACGGGGACTTCAACCAGTCCGAGGACCTGGTCGGCGAGGCCGACGAACGCCGGGTGCTGGACCGCGAGTGGATCGAGGGCTCGTTCAGCCCGCGCGAGAGCGCGGCCGTCTTCCCCGCCCCGGGGCCGCGCCACGAGATCGCCAAGATCCTCGCCGCCCCGCCCGCGGCCGCCCCGGTGCCCGGCGTGCGGCCCGCCGCCCTGCCCGAGCCCGCCGTCGCGGCCGTCCCCGCGGCGAACGGGCACGCGCAGCCGGCCGCCACCGCCCTCAAGGTCGTCCCGACCCCCAAGGACCTCGCCGGGCGGGCGGCCCCCGCCCAGACCGCGACCCTGGCGAGCCAGACCGGCCCGGTGCTGCGCTGGTCCTCCGACCGGGGCTGGGTCGAGCGGCCCACCGCCGAACCCGCCGTCACCGCGGGCGACGGCCTGCCCACCCTCGCCCAGCTCACCACCTCCGAACAGCGCTGGGCCGACCGCGAGGAGGACATCACCTCCGTCGGCGGCGACGCCCACGAGGTCGGCCAGGTCTTCGCCCGCCGCTGGACCGAGCGGCTCGGCGACGTCGAACGGCTCACCGTGCTCTGGCCCGACTATCCGCGCATCCCGCACCGGGTGGACGGCGAACTGCTGCGCTACGCCGCCCGTTTCGGCCTGCTCGCGCACAAGGACGACCAGATCGACGAGCACGACCGGTACGCGATCCGGGCCGGCTTCTGGAAGGAACTGGCTGCCCGCGTCCCCGGCGGCGACCTGGTCGCGGACGACTAGGGACGGCTAGGGACGGCCGCCCCGCCTCCGGTGATCAGGACCCGTCGTCGGGTTCGGGCGCTCCACCGCGTAGAGTCTTCGCTCGTGAGTGAGACGGCCAGGCGGGCACCCCGGGAGACCTCGCCGTGCTGTGCCGTACGGGACCTGGTCAAGACGTACCGCGCCGGGCGCGGCGGCGCCGCCACCGAGGTCCGGGCCAATGACGGCGTCGGCCTGACCGTCCGGCGGGGCGAGATCTTCGGGCTGCTGGGGCCCAACGGGGCCGGCAAGTCCACCCTGGTCCGCCAGCTCACCGGGCTGCTGCGCCCGGACTCGGGCTCGATCGAACTCCTCGGCCACGACGTGGTCCGCCACCCCGAGCGGGCCGCCCGGCTGCTCGGCTACCTGGGTCAGGAGTCCACCGCGCTGGACGAGCTGACCGTCGCGCTCGCCGCCGAGACCACCGGCCGGCTGCGCGGGCTCAGCCGGGCGCACGCCCGCGCCGAGACCGCCGAGGTGCTCACCGAGCTCGCCCTCGAACCGCTCGCCCACCGGCCGCTGGCCAAGCTGTCCGGCGGGCAGCGCCGGCTCGCCTGCTTCGCCGCCACGCTGGTGGGGGAGCGGCCGCTGCTCGTGCTGGACGAGCCGACCACCGGCATGGACCCGGTCGCCCGCCGCTCCGTCTGGAGCGCCGTCGACCGGCGCCGGGCCGAGCGCGGCACGACGGTGCTGCTGGTCACCCACAACGTGATCGAGGCGGAGACCGTCCTGGACCGGGTCGCGGTGATGGACGAGGGCCGGGTCATCGCCTGCGACACCCCGGGCGGGCTCAAGGCACTCGTCGACGGCGACGTCCGGCTGGACCTGGTCTGGCGGACGGAGGCCCCGCTGGACGTGCCCGCCGTCGCGGCCCTCGCCGAGCGGGCCGAGCGCACCGGCCGCCGCTGGACCGTGCGCACCAGCCCCGAGCAGGCCCGCGAACTGGTCGCGGCCGTCACCACCGGCCCCGCCTTCGCCGCCCTGGACGACTTCACCCTGGCCACCCCGAGCCTTGAGGACGCCTACCTCAAGCTGGGCGGCCGCCACGGAGGGCTGGCCAAGTGATGCTGCGAGAGAGCCGCCGGTGCGCCACCGGCGGCGTGTGGGGAGATGGCCGCCGATGACGCTGCTCTCGGTGCCGCCGCAGGCCGCCGCCGTCGCCGACGGCGGGCCCGCCCCGCTGGCGCCCGCCGCCCGGCTGCTGCCCGCGCTGGCCGCCGTCTACCGGGCGCAGCTGGCCCGGGCCAAGGTGGCGCGGATCCCGCTGCTGTTCGTGGCCACCTTCCAGTCGCTCGGCATCCTGGTGATGATGCGCGGCGTCGTGGACCCGGGGCAGACCTCGGCCGCGCGCTCGGTGGTGGCCGGTTCCAGCGTGCTGGTGGTGGCGTTCGTCGCGCTCAACCTGCTCGCCCAGTACTTCGGCCGGCTGCGGGCCACCGGCGGCCTCGACCACTACGCGACGCTGCCCGTCCCGGCCGCCTCGGTGGTGCTCGGGGCGGCCGCCGCGTACGCCTCGTTCACGCTGCCCGGCACGCTGGTGACGGCCGCCGCCGGGGCCTGGATGTTCGGGCTCCCGGTGACCCACCTGTGGGTGCTGCTCGCCGTGGTGCCGCTCTCCGGCGCGGCGCTGTCCGGGCTCGGCGCGGCCTGCGGGCTGCTCGCGCCCCGGCAGGAGATCGCCACCATGCTGGGCCAGCTCGGCATGTCGGCGGCGCTGCTGCTGGGCGTGCTCCCGGTGGACCACCTGCCGCAGCCGGTGCTCTGGCTGCGCGACCTGCTGCCGTCCACGTACGGCGTCGAGGCGTTCGCCCGTACGTTCACGGCCGATCCGGACTGGGCGCTGGTCGCGGGCGACCTGGCGGTCTGCGCCGGCGTGGGCGTGGTGTCGCTGGCCGTCGCCACCTGGGCGTACCGGCGGGCCACCACCCGGTAGCGGAACGATCCTGCGGTACGGGTGCCGGGGCCGTTCGGGCGGCGATCGTGAAACGATGGGCCCCGTGACCGTACCGAACACACCTCCGGATCCCTCGCGGGCCGCCGCGGACGCGACCGCCGGAACCGCCGCGGACGCACCCGTCGACCGGGCCCCGGCCGCCGCGGCGAACCCGTACGGGGCGCCGCCCGCGTACGGGCCGCCGCCGGGCCTGGAGTTCGCGCCCGTCCGCAAGGCCGACCCGCGGGCGTCGCTGCGGCGGCTGCTGCCCGAGCTCCAGGTCGGGGCGATCATGGTGCTGGTCTGTCTGCTGCTGGGCCTGGCGATGGCCGGGCTCTGGGTCTGGCTGGCGCCGAAGGTGCCGCTGGTGGTGGACGGCAACCGGATCCTCTACGGGGACCCGGAGGGCGAGCAGCGGGCCGGGGCCGACAGCGTCTTCGTGCTGATCGGGCTGGGCCTGGGCATCCTGACCGCGCTCGGGGCGTTCCTGGTGACCCGGCGGCGCGGCGGCGGCATCGCGGTCGCGGTCGGGCTGACGGTCGGCGGCCTGCTGGCCTCGCTGGGCGCCTGGGGGCTGGGCCGCTGGCTCGGCCCCAGCCGTGACCTGGTCGCGCAGGCCCGGAAGGTCGGCGACGGCGGGCACTTCAGCGCCGACCTGGACCTCGGGGCGTACGGCGCCGTGCTGGTCTGGCCGATGGCCGCGATGGTGGTGCTGCTGGCCCTGTCGGCCGCATTCGGCAAGCGCGAGGAGGACCCGCCGCCGTACTGGGCCGGGCCGTACGGACTGCCCGCGGCCACGGACGGGGCACCCGGAGCGGGTGGCCCGCCCGCGGTGGCCGGCGGTGCGCCGGTGGACCAGCCGCACCCGGTGGACCGGCCCGGCGGCGTGGAGCAGCCCCTCCACGGGGCGCAGGCGCACCCCGTGGAGCAGCCGTTCGACGGGCGGAAGCCCTGAGCAGCCCTGAGCAGCCCTAGCGGCCGATCGGGGCGGTCCGGGCGCCGGTGAGGGTGATCAGGTCGGCGGGGGCGAGTTCGACCTCCAGGCCGCGCCGGCCGGCCGAGACGTACACCGTGGGGTGGGCCAGGGCGCTGTCGTCCACGACGGTGCGCAGCGGGCGGCGCTGGCCGAGCGGCGAGATGCCGCCCAGGACGTAGCCGCTGCTGCGCTCGGCGGCGGCCGGGTCGGCCATCGCGGCCCGCTTGCCGCCGACGGCGGCGGCGAGGGCCTTGAGGTCCAGCTGGCCGGCCACCGGGACGACGCCCACCGTGAGGACGCCGTCCACGTCGGCGACCAGGGTCTTGAACACCCGGTCGGCCGGGACGCCCAGCACCTCGGCGGCCTCGCCGCCGTAGGAGGCGGCGGCCGGGTCGTGCTCGTACGCGTGCACGGTGAACGCCACGGCGGCGTTCTCCAGGGCCACGGTGGCGGGCGTGCCCTGGCCGCCCTTCTTCGGCTTCTTGGCCATACCGGTTCTCCAGGGGTGGGCGGGCCGCGACGGGCCCGCCGGGTCGGTCGGGTGCTCGGGTCGGGTTGGTCGTTCGGGCCGGTCAGTTGGGGCTGAAGGACTGGCGGGTGAGATCCACCGCCGGCAGCGACGGGAGCCAGCTGAGCACCGCCGTCTCGCGGCGCAGCAGCTCCAGTTCGGAGCGCAGCCGCTGCGCGGTGTCCGGGCAGGCCAGCAGCTGCTGCTTGACCGGGGTCTCGAACACGGTGGCCGCGGCCACCAGGTAGGAGAGCACCTGCGGGTCGGCCGGCAGCTCCTGCCGGCCGACGGTGCTGGCCTCGTTGGCCCCGGCGAGCCGCTTCTGGTACGTCCGGAAGGCCCGCTCGACGCCCGCGGCCAGGGCCCCCGCCCCCTCGCCGGACTGCTCCTCGACCGTTTCGGTCTCGCCCGTCAGGTAGGGGCCGCCGGTGTCCACCGAGCGCAGCCGGAACCGGGTGGTGCCGGTGACCAGCAGCTCGTACTGCCCGTCCGGCTGCTCCTGCGCCGAGGCGAGGTCGGCCACGCAGCCGATGTGGTACAGCGCCTCCAGCGGGTCGCCGGTGGCGGTGCCCAGGCCGTCCAGCGGCCCGGCCGGGCCGTCGTCGGCGCGGACCGGCGCGACCTCACGGCCGTCCTTGATGGCGAGCACGCCGAACCGGCGCGGCTGGTCCTCGGGGAGGGCGAGCAGGTCGGCGACCAGACGGCGGTAGCGCTCCTCGAAGACGTTGAGGGGCATCACCAGGCCCGGGTAGAGCACGGTGTTCAGCGGGAAGAGCGGCAGCCGTTCTGTCACGGCGGACAGCGTAGTTCCCCGGAGCGGGCGAGTGCTCCCGGGTTCTCCACCGGCGCATCCGGGGTCATCCGCGCTGGAGCATCCGGGTGGCGCCGGCGGCGACCGTGGTGGCGAGCACCCAGCCGACGATCACCAGACCGGAGGAGACCCACTGGGCGGTGCCGCCGGGGTTCCAGCCCTGCTGGCCGAGGTCGACGACCGGGAGCAGCTGGCCGAGCGCGTAGAGGACCGGGTTCCAGTGCGGGCGCTCGTCGGCCTTCAGCGGTTCGAGCCGGTGGGTGGCGAAGTAGAGGCTGCCCAGCGCCCAGGCGAGCAGCAGCCAGAGCGCGGCCCGCCCGGGGCGGAAGCCGTAGCCGACGGTGACGTCCTGGATCCGGCCCCAGACCCGGGCGGGCAGCGGCAGGCTCTGCCGGCGGCGGCGCTGCTTGGCGTAGAGCACCTCGCGGGCGTCGTCGTCGGCGCCGTCCCGGCGCAGGGCGGTGGCCAGCTGCTCGTACGACTCGGGCTGGAACTCCACCGAGGAGCCCTCCAGCCAGGCGATCCGCTGCTGGACGGTGAACGGGACGGCCGGGCGCAGGCACTCGTAGGTGAAGCCGGTCAGACCGAGGCTGCGGCCGTGCGGCCAGGAGCCGGGGGCGTCGACCAGGTTGCCGATCCGGGCGCGGGAGAGCGAGACGGCGCCCTCGTTCGGGAAGCGGCAGGTGAAGCGCAGTTCGGGGGTCTGGATGCGGCGCAGTGTGACCTCGTCGTCCGGGCCGAGGTGGAACTCGGCGTCGGAGAGCAGACAGGCGTTCTCGAACCGGCCGTCGGAGAGCCGGACCTGGCCGAAGGCGCGGAACGGGGTGCTGGGCGAGCCGGGTGGCGGGAGTTCGCCGTAGCCGGAGCCGTAGTAGGACTGCGAGCCGTACCAGCCGCCGTCCGCCGAGCCGCTGAGGTACAGGGTGTGGCCGACGGTTATTCGGACCGCGTTGAGGGCGTTGCGGTTCTCCGGGACGGCGTGCAGCTGGGCGCCGCGCAGGGAGAGCCGGCCGCCGATCCGCGCGGTGCGCAGGCTGATCTCGCCGCGGGACTCCAGCCGGTCGGCCTCGAAGTCCTGGTGGACCGCCATGCCGTCGGCGGACAGCGCCCGGCCGAACCGGTCACCGCCCAGGACGGCCTGGTTGAGCAGCAGGTCGGTGCCGATCCGGGCGTCGGTGAGCCGCAGGCCCTGCGGGAGCCGGCAGCGGGCGAGGTGCAGATCGCCCGAGGTGACGAGGCGGGAGGCCTCCAGCCGCGGGATCAGGCACCGGACCAGGCGCAGGGTGGCGGCGTCGGCCTCGGAGATCAGCACCTTCCGCTCGAAGCGGCAGTCGCGCAGTTCGACGTACTGCCGGATGGTGCCGCCGGCCAGGTTCAGCGGGCCGGTGATCCGGACGCCGGTGAGCCGGAGCGAGGCGACCCGGCCCGGGGCGGGGGCGGGGCCGTCCAGCAGCAGGTGGGCCAGGACCTCGGCGCGTACGCTGCGCCCGGGCCCCCAGACGGCGGTGCCGAAGGGGGCGTCCAGCTCGGCGTCGCCGGTGCTCAGGTCGTACACCTCGCCCTGCCGGAACGCCTCCCAGAGGCCCTGTTCGACCGGACTCCAGCCGTCCGGTGCCGGTTCTGCCATGGTCCCCCCGCTTCCCCCGGTCGTCTCGCCTTTCGTATCACGGACTGAAATGCGGGGCCGGTGGTTCCGGCCACTCCTTACACTGGGTGGCGTGATCTCTCGAATCGACCTGCGCGGCTCGCTCGACGACCCGCGTGACCTGCTGCCCCGTGCCGAGTTCGACGTGGCGGCCGCCCTGGAGAAGGTGCGGCCGATCGCCGAGGACGTGAGCCATCGTGGGGTCGCGGCGCTGATCGAGATCACCGAGCGGTTCGACGGTGTGCGGCTGGAGTCCACCCGGGTGCCGGCCGAGCAGATCGCCGAGGCCCTGGAGACGCTGGACCCGAAGGTGCGCGCCGCGCTGGAGGAGTCGATCCGCCGCGCCCGCCTGGTCCACGCCGACCAGCGCCGCGCCGGGCACACCACCCAGGTCGTGCCGGGCGGTACCGTCACCCAGCGCTGGGTGCCGGTGGACCGGGTCGGCCTGTACGTGCCGGGCGGCCTCGCCGTCTACCCGTCGTCCGTGGTGATGAACGTGGTGCCCGCGCAGGAGGCCGGCGTCACCGGCATCGCGGTGACCTCGCCGCCGCAGAAGGCGTTCGGCGGCCGGGTGCACCCGACCATCCTGGCGGCCTGCGCGCTGCTGGGCGTCACCGAGGTGTACGCGGTCGGCGGGGCCCAGGCGGTCGCCATGTTCGCCCTCGGCACCGAGGAGTGCGAGCGGGTCAACCTGGTCACCGGCCCGGGCAACATCTACGTGGCCGCCGCCAAGCGCTACTTCGCCGGCCGGATCGGCATCGACTCGGAGGCCGGGCCGACCGAGATCGCCGTCCTCGCGGACGACAGCGCCGACCCGGCGGAGGTCGCCGCCGACCTGATCAGCCAGGCCGAGCACGGCCCGACCTCGGGCTCGGTGCTGGTCACCGACTCGCCCGCGCTGGCCGAGGCCGTCGAGGCCGAGCTGAAGACGCAGGTCGCCCGGACCAGGCACAGCGAGCGGGTGGCCGAGGCGCTGGGCGGCCGGCAGTCCGGCATCATCCTGGTCGACGACCTCGACCAGGGCCTCGCGGTGGTCAACGCCTACGCCGCCGAACACCTGGAGATCCAGACCCGCGACGCCCACGCGGTCGCCGCCCGGGTCCGCAACGCCGGCGCGATCTTCATCGGCCGGTACACCCCGGTCTCGCTCGGCGACTACGCGGCCGGCTCCAACCACGTGCTGCCGACCGGCGGTTGCGCCTGCCACTCCTCGGGGCTGTCCGTGCAGACCTTCCTGCGCGGCGTCCAGGTCGTCGAGTACGACCGCGAGGCCCTGGCCGGCATCGCCGCGCACGTGGTCAACCTCTCCGAGGCCGAGGACCTGCCGGGTCACGGCGACGCGATCAAGGCCCGCTTCGAGTGGACGGTTCCCGGTTCATGAGGATTGACGATCTCCCCATCCGTGACGAGCTGCGCGGGCAGTCCCCGTACGGTGCGCCGCAGCTCGACGTGCCCGTCCAGCTGAACACCAACGAGAACCCGTACCAGCTGCCCGAGGAGCTGGTGGCCCGGATCGCCGAGCGCGTCGCCGAGGCCGCCCGCCACCTCAACCGCTACCCCGACCGGGACGCGGTCGAGCTGCGCGAGGGCCTGGCCGGCTACCTGACCCGGACCACCGGGTTCGCCCGCACCCGCGAGCAGGTCTGGGCGGCCAACGGCTCCAACGAGGTGCTGCAGCAGCTGCTCCAGACCTTCGGCGGGCCCGGCCGCAGCGCGCTCGGCTTCGAGCCCTCCTACTCGATGCACGCCCTGATCTCCCGGGGCACCGGCACCGAGTGGATCTCCGGCCCGCGCAACGAGGACTTCACCATCGACCTGGCGGCCGCCGAGAAGGCCATCGCCGAGCACCGGCCGAACGTGGTCTTCATCTGCTCGCCGAACAACCCGACCGGCACCGCCGTCGCCGCCGCCGCCGTGCTGCGGCTGTACGGGGCCGCGCAGGCCGCCGGGCCCAGCCTGGTGGTCGTGGACGAGGCGTACGTCGAGTTCTCGCACCGCGCCTCGCTGCTGCCGCTGCTGGAGGGCCGCCCCAACCTGGTGGTCAGCCGCACCATGTCCAAGGCCTTCGGCGCGGCCGGGCTGCGTCTGGGCTACCTGGCGGCCGACGCCGCCGTGGTGGACGCCGTGCAGCTGGTCCGGCTGCCGTACCACCTGTCGGCCGTCACCCAGGCCACCGCGCTGGCCTGCCTGGAGCACACCGACACCCTGCTCGGGTACGTCGGCCGGCTCAAGGACGAACGCGACCGGCTGGTGGACGCGCTGCGCGGCCTCGGGCTGGACGTCACCGACTCGGACGCCAACTTTGTCCAGTTCGGCCGCTTCGCCGACACCCACGCCGTCTGGCAGGCCATCCTCGACCAGGGCGTCCTGGTCCGGGACAACGGCGTCCCCGGGTGGCTGCGGGTGACCGCCGGCACCCCCGCCGAGAACGACGCCTTCCTGGACGCCGTCCGCACCGTGATCAAGGAGCTGTAGATCCGCCATGTCCCGTATCGGACGCGTTGAGCGCACCACCAAGGAGACCTCGGTCCTCGTCGAGATCGATCTCGACGGCACCGGCAAGACCGACATCTCCACGGGCGTCGGGTTCTACGACCACATGCTCGACCAGCTCGGCCGCCACGGCCTCTTCGACCTCACCGTGAAGACCGACGGCGACCTGCACATCGACACCCACCACACCATCGAGGACACCGCCCTCGCCCTGGGCGCCGCCTTCAAGCAGGCGCTCGGCGACAAGGTCGGCATCTACCGCTTCGGCAACTGCACCGTCCCGCTGGACGAGTCGCTCGCCCAGGTCACCGTGGACCTCTCCGGCCGCCCCTACCTGGTGCACACCGAGCCGGAGCGGATCGCGCCGATGATCGGCAGCTACGACACCACGATGACCCGGCACATCCTGGAGTCCTTCGTGGCCCAGGCGCAGATCGCCCTGCACGTCCACGTGCCGTACGGGCGCAACGCGCACCACATCGTGGAGTGCCAGTTCAAGGCGCTGGCCCGGGCCCTGCGCTACGCCTCCGAGCGCGACCCGCGCGCGGCCGGCATCCTCCCGTCGACCAAGGGTGCGCTGTGAGCAAGGCCGCGATCGTCCTCATCTTCGTCGGGCTCTTCCTGGCCGGCGGCGTGATCTCGTTCTGGAAGCAGAAGATCCCGAAGGGCGTCATCGCGGTGCTCGCCATAGGCTCGGTGCTCTGCCTGGCCTCCGGCGTCATGCGCATCTGAACCCGTCGAGAGACCCCACAGACATGGACACCTGAACATGGGCAAGAACGTCGTCGTACTCGACTACGGGTCGGGCAACCTCCGCTCCGCCCAGCGCGCCGTCGAGCGCACCGGGGCGAACGTCACCGTCACCTCCGACTTCCAGGCCGCGCTGGACGCGGACGGCCTGCTGGTGCCCGGCGTCGGCGCCTTCGAGGCCTGCATGCGCGGGCTGAAGGCCGTCCGCGGCGAGCAGATCATCGGCCGCCGGCTCGCCGGGGGCCGCCCGGTGCTGGGCATCTGCGTCGGGATGCAGATCCTGTTCGAGCGCGGGGTCGAGCACGGGGTGGAGACGGCCGGCTGCGACGAGTGGCCGGGCACCGTCGAGCCGCTGGACGCCCCGGTCGTCCCGCACATGGGCTGGAACACGGTCCAGGCCCCGGAGGGCAGCCGGCTCTTCGCCGGCCTCGACCCCGACACCCGCTTCTACTTCGTGCACTCCTACGGGGTGCGCCACTGGGAGCTGGAGGTCCACAGCGCGCGGATGCACGCCCCGCTCGTCACCTGGGCCACCCACGGGCAGCCGTTCGTCGCGGCCGTCGAGAACGGCCCGCTCTGGGCCACCCAGTTCCACCCCGAGAAGTCCGGCGACGCCGGCGCCGCCCTGCTGACCAACTGGGTCAACACCCTCTGACTAGCTGAGAGTTGCCAACACGATGAGCCGCCTCGAACTCCTCCCCGCCGTCGACGTCCGGGACGGCCGGGCCGTCCGCCTGGTCAAGGGCGCGTCCGGTACCGAGACCTCCTTCGGCGAGCCCCTCGCCGCCGCCCTCGCCTGGCAGAGTGCCGGCGCCGAGTGGCTGCACCTGGTCGACCTCGACGCCGCCTTCGGCACCGGCAGCAACCGTGACCTGCTCCGCGAGGTCACCGGCGCGCTGGACATCAAGGTCGAGCTGTCCGGCGGTATCCGTGACGACGAGTCGCTGGCCGCCGCCCTCGCCACCGGCTGCACCCGGGTCAACCTCGGCACCGCCGCCCTGGAGAGCCCCGAGTGGGTCGCCAAGGTCATCGCCGAGCACGGGGACAAGATCGCCGTCGGTCTGGACGTGGTCGGCACCACCCTGCGCGGCCGCGGCTGGACCCGCGACGGCGGCCAGCTCTTCGACGTGCTGGCCCGCCTCGACGCCGAGGGCTGCGCCCGCTACGTCGTCACCGACGTCAACCGGGACGGCACCCTGACCGGCCCCAACCTCCAGCTGCTGCGCGACGTCTGCGCCGCCACCGACCGCCCGGTCGTCGCCTCCGGCGGTGTTTCTTCGCTCGACGACCTGCGGGCCATCGCCACGCTCGTCGGCGAGGGTGTCGAAGGCGCGATCGTGGGCAAGGCACTCTACGAGCAGAAGTTCACCCTCGAAGAGGCCCTGGAGGCGGTTTCAGGATGACGGAACGTCGGATCGTGCGCGGTCGGGTCGCCGGATGTTCCCCCTGGGAGGAGCAGTTCGGCTACTCGCGGGCGGTCGCCGCCGGGGACCACGTGCACGTGGCCGGCTCCACGGCCTGGGTGGACGGGAAGATCGAGCACGAGGGCGACCCGTACCACCAGACCCTCGCCGCCTTCGGCGTCGGCCTCAAGGCCCTGGCCGCGTACGGTCTGACGGCGGACGACGTGGTCCGCACCCGGATGTACATCACCCACGTCCGCGACGCCGACGAGGTGGGCCGTGCCCACCACGCGCTCTTCGACGTCGCGCGCCCGGCGGCCACCATGGTGGTGGTCGAGGGCCTGATCGACTCCCGGATGATGGTCGAGGTCGAACTCGACGCCTACCGTGCCGGGCTCGCTAGCACTCTGGAAGGCAAACAGCCGTGACCCTCGCAGTACGTGTCATCCCCTGCCTGGACGTCGATGCCGGCCGGGTGGTCAAGGGCGTCAACTTCCAGAACCTGCGGGACGCCGGCGACCCGGTGGAGATGGCCAAGCTCTATGACGCCGAGGGCGCCGACGAGCTGACCTTCCTCGACATCACCGCCTCCTCCGGGGACCGCGAGACCACCTACGACGTCGTCCGCCGCACCGCCGAGCAGGTCTTCATCCCGCTCACCGTCGGCGGCGGCGTCCGGGCCGTCGAGGACGTCGACAAGCTGCTGCGGGCCGGCGCCGACAAGGTCGGCGTCAACACCGCGGCGATCGCCCGCCCGGAGCTGATCCGGGAGATCGCCCGGCGCTTCGGCCGCCAGGTGCTGGTGCTCTCGGTGGACGCCCGGCGCTGCCCGGAGGGCACCGAGACGGCCTCCGGCTTCGAGGTCACCACCCACGGCGGGCGCCAGGGCACCGGCCTGGACGCCGTCGAATGGGCGGGCCGCGCGGCCGAGTTGGGGGCCGGTGAGATCCTGCTCAACTCGATGGACGCGGACGGCACCAAGGACGGCTACGACCTGGAGCTGATCCGGGCCGTCCGCAAGACCGTCTCCATCCCGGTGATCGCCTCCGGCGGCGCCGGGAAGCTCGCCGACTTCGCCCCCGCCGTGGCGGCCGGCGCGGACGCGGTGCTCGCCGCCAGCGTCTTCCACTTCGGCGATCTGCGGATCGGCGAGGTCAAGAACGCGCTGCGGGAGGCCGGGCACCCCGTCCGCTGACCGCGTCCACCGACCGCGGCAGGGCCCGCCCCCGGTGTGGGAGGCGGGCCCCGTAGGACGGCGCCGCCCTACGGCAGCGGCAGCACGTGACGCAGCGCGGTGACGGCGTCCGGCGGGCCGTCCACGGCCAGCTCGGCGCGGGCGCCGCGGCCGTAGACGAAGAGCACCAGCTCGCCCGGCTCGCCGGTGATCCGCACGGTCGGCGACCCGGCGGGGCCGACCGTCAGGCTCTGCCCGTCCGGGCGGCGCAGCTCCAGCCGGACGGGGGAGCGGCGGCCCGCCTCCAGCCGGGCGAGCAGCGGCAGCCGGCGCCAGAGCGCCTCGGCCCGCCCGGGCGGCACCGGCTGCGGCGGCCACTCCTCGCCCGCCCGGCGGACGTCCTCGGCGTGCACGAAGTACTCGACGGTGTTGGCGGCCTCGTCGGCGCCGGGCAGCGCGAACGGGGAGAGCAGCGGCGGGCCGGCCCGGAACAGCCGCAGCAGCTCCTCGTACGGGCGCTCGGCGTAGCCGGCCTGCACCCGGTGGGTCCAGTCGGCGAGGGCGCCGACGCGGATGCCGGCCGCCGCGTCCGGCCGGTGCTCCCGGACCACCAGGTGGGCGGCGAGGTCCCGGGTGGACCACCCGGCGCAGAGGGTGGGGGCGTCCGGCCCGGCGGCGGCCAGGAGTTCGGTCAGCCGGTGGCGCTCGGCGAGGGCATGGTTCGACATGCCGCTCAGCCTAGGGCGTGCCTGACGGCTCCCGCCGCGCGCGCGAATCGTCGGACACGCCCCGGGTTTCTCCCACGGGCCGTCAGCGCAGGTGGCCGCTGAGTTTGGTGGAGCCCTGACGGTTGCTCGCCGTCATGGTGCAGGTGTAGTCCCGCCAGCCCTGCTGGTAGTAGGTCATGGACGGGCCGAACGGGTAGCCGTAGTACGGTCCGCCGCCGCCCTGGCGGGCCTCGGCGGCGGCCAGCGTCTCCTTGCAGCCCTCCCGCATCGCCTTGGCGAGCTGGTTGTCGCCGGTCAGGCCGTCCGGCAGCAGCTGGTCGGCGATCACCTCGCCGTCGTGCTCGCCCTCGCAGGGCCGCGGTTCGGGCTTGGTGATCGTCTTGCTCAGCTGCGGGTGGTCGAAGCAGGAGCCGACCGGGAGGAAGGTGTACGGCACCACCCGGCTGGGCGTCGGGCTCGGCGTGGGGGTGGGGGTCGGCGTCGGGGTCGCGGTGGGGGAGGGCGGGGGTGGCAGCGCGGCCGGCTTCTTCTCGGGCCAGAGCAGCACGGTGGCCACCACCGCGAGCAGCACGGCCAGCACGGCCACGACGGCGAGGACCAGGCCCCGCGACGGGCGGGTGGCGGCGGGTTCGGGCGGCGGCTCGGAGGTCATGGCCACGAGAATGACCCACGCCGGGGCTTTCCGGCAGGCGGTTGGCACAACTCGTACGAGCGGATCGGTCGGACAGATAGCACCGGAGGGGCCGGGTGCGCCCGGCAGGCCCGGACCGGGAGCCCGGCGCGCCGGGCTGACACAATGGGACCCATGTCCTCCACACCCGCCGCCCCCGGCACCACCGCCCTGGCTCCCGCGATCGTCGCCCGCCTCAAGCGGACCGAGGACGGTCTGCTCCCGGCCATCGCGCAGCAGTACGACACCGGCGAGGTGCTGATGCTCGGCTGGATGGACGACGAGGCGCTGCACCGTACCCTCACCACCGGCCGCTGCACCTACTGGAGCCGCAGCCGCCGGGAGTACTGGGTGAAGGGCGACACCTCGGGCCACGTCCAGCAGGTCAAGTCCGTCGCGCTGGACTGCGACGGCGACACCCTGCTGGTCCGGGTCGACCAGACCGGCGCCGCCTGCCACACCGGCGACCGCACCTGCTTCGACGCCGACGTGCTCCCGCTCGCCTGACCCCGCCCCGCCGAAACGACCAGAAACGGTGCCGCTCCCCATGGATCTCGAAACCTTCCGCAAGCTCGCCGTCGACACCCGGGTCATCCCGGTCACCCGCAGGCTCCTCGCGGACGGTCTCACCCCCATCGGCCTCTACCGCAGCCTCGCGGCCGAGCGCACCGGCACCTTCCTGCTGGAGTCCGCCGAGCAGGGCCGCAGCTGGTCCCGCTACTCCTTCGTCGGCGTCCGCAGCGGCGCCACCCTGACCGCGGGGCCGGACGGCACCGCCCGCTGGCTCGGCACCCCGCCGGTCGGCATCCCCACCACCGGCGACCCGCTCCAGGTGCTGCGCGCCGCGCTGGAGGCCCTGCACACCCCGCGCCGTACCGACGACGGCCTGCCCCCGCTCACCGGCGGCCTGGTCGGCTACCTCGGGTACGACATCGTCCGCCGGCTGGAGAAGCTGCCCGACCTCAACCCGGACGACCTGAAGCTCCCCGAGCTGACCATGCTGCTCGCCACCGACCTGGCCGTGCTCGACCACGTCGACGGCACGGTGCTGCTGATCGCCAACGCGGTCAACCACAACGACCTGGCCAGCGGCGTCGACGAGGCCTACGCGGACGCGGTGGCCCGGCTCGACGCGATGGAGACCGACCTGCTCAAGCCGGTCGACCCGGGGCTCGCCACCTTCACCCCGTCCGGCCCCGGTGACGTCCGCTCGCCGTTCGGCGGGGCGCCGTACCGGGCCGCCGTCGAGGAGGTCAAGGAGCGGATCCGGGCGGGCGAGGCCTTCCAGGTCGTGCCCTCGCAGCGGTTCGAGGCGCCCTGCCCGGCCTCCGCGCTGGACGTCTACCGGGTGCTGCGGACCACCAACCCCAGCCCGTACATGTACCTGTTCCGCTTCCCCGGCCCGGACGGCACCGCCGAGGGCGGCTTCGACGTGGTCGGCTCCAGCCCGGAGGCGCTGGTCAAGGTCACCGAGGGCGAGGCGATGGTGCACCCGATCGCCGGCACCCGGCACCGCGGCGCCACCCCGCACGAGGACGCCGAGCTGGCCGCCGAGCTGCTCGCCGACCCGAAGGAGCGGGCCGAGCACCTGATGCTGGTGGACCTGGGCCGCAACGACCTCGGGCGGGTCTGCGAGCCGGGCAGCGTCGAGGTGGTCGACTTCATGCAGGTCGAGCGCTACAGCCACGTCATGCACATCGTCTCGACCGTCACCGGCCGGGTGGCGCCCGGGCGGACCGCCTTCGACGTGCTGACCGCCTGCTTCCCGGCCGGTACCCTGTCCGGCGCGCCGAAGCCGCGCGCGATGCGGATCATCGAAGAGCTGGAGCCCACCCGCCGGGGCCTGTACGGCGGCTGCGTCGGCTATCTGGACTTCGCCGGGGACTCCGACACCGCGATCGCCATCCGCACCGCCGTCCTGCGCGACGGCACCGCCTACGTCCAGGCGGGCGCGGGAGTGGTCGCCGACTCCGACCCGCACGGCGAGGACACCGAGTGCCGCAACAAGGCGGCCGCCGTCCTGCGCGCCGTCGCCACCGCCAATACGCTGCGCACGCCGACGGTGTAGGACCGGCGGCGCGGGGCCGAAGGAGCAGCAGGATGCCGGACGAACGGCAGCAGATCGTCACCGCGGCCAGGGCCCAGATCGACGGCCAGCTGGCCGGCCGGGGCGCGGTCCGCCAGGACGTCGTCGTCCGGGCGCCGTCCGGGCGGAGCGGGCGGGCCGCCGAGCTCGCGGTGGTCGCGCCGGGTGCGGAACACACCGCCGGAGGCGGCTACCGGGCCGCCGACCTGGAGGCGGTGCTGGAGGTCACCGACCGGTCGCGGCGGGCCGGTGACCCGGCCGGCCGGCACCGCTTCCTCGCCGAGTGCGGGATCCCGCTGTACGTGGTGGTCGACCCGGTGGCGGCGGTCTGCACCGTGCACAGCGCGCCGCAGCCGGGCGGGACGTACCGGGAGGCGGAGCGGGTGCCGTTCGGCAACGACCTCTTCCTGCCGCTGGCGGAGCGGACGCTGGTGCTGCGGACCGACGACTTCCCGGTCGGGCCGGCCACCCCGGATGCGGAGCCGGGCGGCGGCCGGGGGATAGTGGACGGGTGAGCGCCTCTCCCCAGCCCCGCCCCGACGCCGGGCCCGCCCCCGCCCCCGCCGCCGCCCCCGCCAAGGCCGGGCGGCGGACGCTCGGCCTGATGCTGCTGCTGACCGCGCTGGGCGCCGTCCTGGTGCTGACCGCGGTGAGCCGGGTCTGGGCCGAGGGCCGGGCCGGGACGCTGGCGGTGTCCGTCACCGGCGGCCGGATCTCCGAACTGCCCGGCGGGCTGGCGCTGGTGGCGCTGGCGGCGGCGGTCGCGGTGTTCGCGGTCCGCGGCGCAGGGCGGGTCGCGGTCGGCGTGCTCACGCTGCTGGCCGGTCTCGGCGCGGCCGCGAGCGCGGCGGCGGGCGCCGGCGACAGCGCCGCGCTGGACAGCGAGGCGGCCCGGATCCTCGCGCTCTCCGGGACGACGGCCACCGAGGTCAGCCGCTCGGCCTGGCCGTGGCTCGCCCTGTTCGGCGGGCTGCTGCTGGCCGCGGCCGGGCTGCTCACCGTCCGCTTCGGCCGGTCCTGGCCGGCCATGGGCAGCCGTTACGAGGCGCCGACCCGCAAGGCCCCGGCGAAGGCCGCCGAGACGCCGGCCGACCTGTGGAAGGCGCTGGACCGGGGCGAGGACCCGACGGCCGTCTGAGCGGCCCGCCCGGGGCGTCCGGGGCGGGCCGGGCGCTGTGACGCGATAGACCCGCCACCCCCTTTGGGGTGCCGGTGTGTGGCCCGGCACAATGGAACACGTCAACCCGCGAGGGGCCCGCAGGCCCGGCCGGGGCCCGGAGAAGCAAGGAGCACCATCAGATGTCGGCAGCAGCACACGGCCACACCCCCGCCGCCTGGACCGGCGTGACCATCTCCTTCATCGGCTTCGCGATCGCGGGCGTCGCCATGATCCTCCCGTCCGTGCCGGTGGTCTGGGGCGGCCTGGCGGTCATCCTGCTCGGCGGCGTGGTCGGCAAGGCCATGTCGATGGCGGGCATGGGCAAGCAGCCGAGCGTCAACGTGGAGACCGCCGAGGACCGCGCGGCCGCCGCCGTCACCGCCTGACCCCGGAGTTCGCACGGCTGAACGGCGGGCGCCACGCCCGCCGTTTCGTTCTGCTCCCCGCTTGCACCGAACGGGCACAATCAGGGGCGTGAACGCCGCCCCCACCGCCTCCGCCCGGCCGCCCGCAGTGCGCCGGCTGGGCCCTCCGCTGGCCGCCCTGGCCGCGGTGGCCCTCCCCACCGTGTACATCGCGGTGGTGGATCCCAACGCCCCCGGTCACTACCCGACCTGCCCGTTCCTGGCCGCCACCGGCTGGTGGTGCCCGGGCTGCGGCGGTCTGCGCTGCGTCCACGCGCTCAGCCACGGGGACCTGACCGGCGCGCTGCACGACAACGCGCCCGCCGTCCTGCTGTTCGCCGTCCTGGCAGTGCTGTGGCTCCGCTGGGTGTGGGCCGCGGTGAGCGGCGGCCCGGCGCCCCGGGTCTCGGTCGGGGCGCGGCGCTGGGCGCTGATCGCCCTGCTGGTGCTGGTCTTCACGGTGGTGCGCAATCTGCCGGTCGGGGCGGGACTGGCGCCACCGCTGGTCTGAGGCCCGGTACCGGCGTCGCGTCCGGGGTGTTCGTGAGGGATCGGCCGAGGTGGGGGGCGTCCGGCCCGCGAGACGCGCGCCGGGCTGCCGCGCCCCGCGCTCCCCGGTGCCGATACCATCGAAGAGCCGGCCGACCCACTGGCCGTCCGGCTCTTCGCCAGCCGAACTAGCAGAACATGATGGGGGCGCAAGAGTGAGTGTGCTCGACAAGATCATCGAAGGTGTCCGTGAGGACCTCGCCGAGCGGCAGGCCCTGGTCTCGCTGGACGAGCTCAAGGAGCTCGCGGCCAAGGCCCCGGACGCCAAGGACGGCGTCGCCGCCCTCAAGGGCGACGGTGTACGCGTGATCTGCGAGGTCAAGCGCTCCAGCCCGTCCAAGGGCGCCCTGGCCGCGATCGCGGACCCGGCCGCCCTGGCCACCGACTACGCGGCCGGCGGGGCCGCCGCGATCAGCGTGCTGACCGAGCAGCGCCGCTTCGGCGGGTCGCTGGCCGACCTGGACGCCGTCCGGGCCGCGGTGGACACCCCGCTGCTGCGCAAGGACTTCATCGTCACCGCCTACCAGCTCTGGGAGGCCCGCGCCCACGGCGCCGACCTGGCCCTGCTGATCGTCGCCGCGCTGGAGCAGCCGGCCCTGGTGTCGCTGATCGAGCGCGCCGAGTCGATCGGCCTCACCCCGCTGATCGAGGTGCACGACGAGGAGGAGATCGCCCGCGCGGTGGACGCCGGCGCGCGGATCATCGGCGTCAACGCCCGCAACCTCAAGACCCTTGAGGTGGACCGCAACACCTTCGGCAACGTCGTCCACGCCATCCCGGACGGTGTCGTCAAGGTCGCCGAGTCCGGCGTGCGCGGCCCGCTGGACGTGATCTCGTACGCCAACCTGGGCGCCGACGCGGTGCTGGTCGGCGAGTCCCTGGTGACCGGCAAGGACCCGCGGGCCGCCGTGGCCGACCTGGTCGCGGCCGGCGCCCACCCCGCCCTGCGGCACAAGGACTGACCCCGCCGCCATGAAACTCGCCTCCCGTCTCGCCCCCGGTTGCCGCCCGCGCGGCTGCCGCGCGCCCGCACGCCGGGTGCTGGGCAGGCGGGTGCGCTATGTGATCGGCTGCGAGCCCGGGCAGGTGCAGGGCCGCCGATGGCGCAGGACGCCCGGCTGATCCCAGCCGTTCCGACGTCACTGCCGTCATCTTCCAGAAGGACTTCACCATGTCCGAGAAGGACTACCTGCCCGGTGCCGAGGTACCGGACGCCCGCGGCTACTTCGGCGCCTACGGCGGCCGCTTCATCCCGGAGGCGCTGGTCGCCGCCGTCGAACAGGTCGCCGAGGAGTACGAGAAGGCGAAGGCCGACCCTGCCTTCGCCGCCGAGCTGAACGCGCTGCTCAAGGACTACACCGGCCGTCCCAGCCCGCTGACCGACGTGCACCGCTTCTCCGCCGAGGCGGGCGGCGCGCGCGTCCTGCTCAAGCGCGAGGACCTCAACCACACCGGCTCGCACAAGATCAACAACGTGCTGGGCCAGGCCCTGCTCACCCGCCGGATGGGCAAGACCCGGATCATCGCCGAGACCGGCGCCGGCCAGCACGGCGTGGCCACCGCCACCGCCTGCGCGCTGTTCGGCTTCGACTGCACCGTCTACATGGGCGAGGTCGATACCGAGCGCCAGGCGCTGAACGTCGCCCGGATGCGGATGCTCGGCGCCGAGGTGGTGGCCGTCAAGTCCGGCAGCCGCACCCTCAAGGACGCCATCAACGAGGCGTTCCGCGACTGGGTCGCCAACGTCGACTCCACCCACTACCTGTTCGGCACCGTGGCCGGCCCGCACCCGTTCCCGATGATGGTCCGGGACTTCCACCGGGTCATCGGCGTCGAGGCCCGCCAGCAGGTCCTCGACCGCACCGGCAGGCTCCCGGACGCCGTGGTCGCCTGCGTCGGCGGCGGCTCCAACGCGATGGGCATCTTCCACGAGTTCATCCCGGACGCCGGTGTGCGCCTGATCGGCTGCGAGGCGGCCGGCGAGGGCGCCGAGACCCCCCGGCACGCCGCCACCCTCACCAAGGGCGACCCCGGTGTGCTGCACGGCTCGCGCACCTACGTCCTGCAGGACGAGGACGGGCAGACCATCGAGTCGCACTCCATCTCGGCCGGCCTCGACTACCCGGGCGTCGGCCCGGAGCACGCCTGGCTGAAGGACACCGGCCGGGCCGAGTACCGCCCGGTCACCGACGACGCCGCCATGCAGGCGCTGCGGCTGCTGTCCCGCACCGAGGGCATCATCCCGGCCATCGAGAGCGCCCACGCGCTCGCCGGCGCCCTGGAGCTGGGCCGCGAGCTCGGCCCCGAGGCCACCATCCTGGTCTCGCTCTCCGGGCGTGGCGACAAGGACATGCACACCGCGGCCCAGTACTTCGGCCTGTACGACGAGGCTGCCGACGGCGCCGCCAACGGGGGTAAGTGACCATGGCTTCGAAGCTCAGTGGCATTCTGGCGGCGGCCGGGGCGGAGCACCGCGCCGCGCTGATCGGCTACCTGCCGGCCGGCTTCCCCAGCGTGGAGGGCGGCGTACGCGCCGTCAACGCGCTGATCGAGGGCGGCTGCGACATCGTCGAGGTCGGCCTGCCGCACTCCGACCCGGTGCTGGACGGCCCGACCATCCAGACCGCCGACGACATCGCGCTGCGGGGCGGGGTGCGGATCAAGGACGTGCTGCACACCGTCCAGGAGGTCGCCACCGCGCACCCCGAGGCGGCGGTGCTGGTCATGACGTACTGGAACCCGGTCGACCGCTACGGCACCGCGCGCTTCGCCGCGGACCTGGCCGCCGCGGGCGGCGCGGGCTGCATCCTGCCGGACCTGCCGGTGGAGGAGTCCGAGGAGTGGCGCAAGGCGGCGGACGAGCACGGTCTGGACACCGTGTTCGTGGTCGCCCCCAGCAGCAAGGACAAGCGCCTCGCCGAGGTGACCGCGGCCGGCAGCGGCTTCGTCTACGCGGCCGCCGTGATGGGCGTGACCGGCACCCGGGCCCAGGTCGGCAACCTCGCCGAGGACCTGGTCGCCCGGACCCGGGCCACCACCGAGCTGCCGGTCTGCGTCGGCCTCGGCGTCTCGACCGCCGACCAGGCCGCCGAGGTGGCCGGCTTCGCGGACGGCGTGATCGTGGGCTCCGCGTTCGTCCAGCGCATCCTGGACGCCGACGGCGACGAGCCGACCGCGCTGGCGGCCGTGCGCGCGCTGGCCGGCGAGCTGGCCGAGGGCGTCCGCCGCCGCTGACGGCACCCGCCGACGGCATTCGTGCCCGACGGCCCGCCACCCCGCCCGGGGTGGCGGGCCGTCGGGCGTTTCCGGGGCGGTCCCGCCGGGGCCGGTCGGACCCCGAACGGGTGAACAGTGCGGGGGAGACGCATCAGGCGGGGTTGACCGGCGTTGAGTGGAGGGACGAGTGCACGAACGACGTGCCCGGCGGCTTGCGGCGGGCACGGAGCGAGCGAAGGGGTCTGCCGGTGCCTGGTCTCCAGCGAGCCGTCCTGTTGCGGGCGGCCGCGGCCGTGCTGGCGCTGAGCGCCGCCGTCGGGGCCGACACCGAGGTCGGGCAGGCGCTGGCCAGGCGGGGTGCGGAGCGGGCCGAGCGGGACGCGTCCGTCTGCGCCGGGGCGGCCCGGGCGGACGCGGTGGCCCGGGCGGACGTGGTGGTCAGGGCGGCGCGCTCGTACCCGCGGGGGCGGCCCGCCGCGGACGAGCCGGGACGGCCGCCGGAGTGCGAGCCGAACGGGCGTTAGAACGGATTCGGACACACCGTCATCAGGTGTCACTCATCCGGCTTAATTCCTGAAAATGGAGGAACCGTCCTTCATCCCTTACGGTTCATCAGGAAGTGAACGAGTTTCCCGAGGGGGGTTTCCCGATGGCCGGCTCGGCAGCGCAGCGGAGCGGCACCGCGCCCACGGTACGGCGGGTCTGGCCGGCCTGGACCGAATGGCTCGGTACGGCCGCCCGGCTGGGCCTCGCCGTGGTCTGGGGCTGGGCCGGTCTGGCCAAGATCGCCGACCCGGCCGAGGCCGCCCAGGCGGTGCGCGCCTACGAGATCCTGCCGGAGGCGCTGGTCAAGCCGGTCGGCTACGCCCTGCCGTTCCTGGAGCTGGCGCTCGCCCTGCTGCTGGTCATCGGCTTCGGTGTCCGGCTGGTCGCGGGCGTCTCCGCCCTGCTGCTGCTCGCCTTCATCGCCGGGATCGCCTCCGCCTGGGCGCGCGGCATCTCCATCGACTGCGGCTGCTTCGGCGGCGGCGGAGCGGTGGACGCCTCGCAGACCGAGTACCTGCAGGAGATCCTGCGCGACACCGGGTTCCTGCTGCTGGCCGGGTGGCTGCTCCGGCGGCCCCGGACCAGGCTCTCGGTGGACGGCTGGCTGGCGAGCTGACCGGCACATCCCACCCCCACCCCATCCGCACCCCGACCCTGGACCCAAGGCAATGAGCGAGAAGAACCGAGAAGGCAAGCGCACCGCCCGCGAGCGGATGCAGGCGGAGCGGGTGGCCGACGAGGCCCGCACCAGGAAGAAGAAGAAGCTGGTGATCGGCGGGGTGGTCCTGGCGGTGATCGCCGCCGCCGTGGTCACCGGCGTGGTCGTACAGAACGAGCGCTCCAAGCCGGAGACCCCGACCGCCGCCCCGGCCGGCACGATCGGCGACAAGAACCTGGTCATCCCGGTCGGCGCGGCCGACGCCCCGTCCGTCCTCACCGTCTACGAGGACCCGCGCTGCCCCGCCTGCGGCATCTTCGAGCGCGAGCTCGCCCCCACCATCGACCAGCTCGAGGACCAGGGCAAGATCTACACCAACGCCCACGTCGTCTCGTTCATCGACCGGGCCGTGTCGGGCAAGGGCTCCAAGTACGGCGCCAACGCGCTGGCCTGCGCCCAGGACGCCGGGCACTACCGCGACTTCCACGACGTGCTCTACCGCAACCAGCCGGAAGAGACCAACGACGCCTTCGGCAACAAGGCCACCCTGATCAACCTGGCCAAGCAGGTCAACGGCCTGGACACGCCGGCCTTCGAGGCCTGTGTCAACGAGAACAAGTTCGGCGGCTGGGTCTCCGCCGTGCAGCAGGACTTCGACAAGTCCAGCTACAAGTCCACGCCGACGGTGCTGCTCAACGGCCAGCCGATCTACCCGAAGAACGGCAACGAGGAGATCACCCCGGAGAACCTGGTGAAGTGGGTGGACGCCGCCAACCAGGGCAAGCAGCTGGGGACACCCGGATCGCACGGGCAGTCCCCGGCGCCGAGCAGTACCGCCTCGGAGGCCAACAACCCGTCGCCGAACGCCGGCTGAGGCACCCGCCCCGCTCGTCGGCCACCGTCGTCCCCTTCCCGTCCGGAGGGGGCGGCGGCGCCTTCCGCACCCCGTTGTTCGGCATCTGTGACCCCGGGGGTGCCCGGCGCGGGCTGTCGACCCTGTAGCGTCGGAGCTGCCATGGATATCGCCTACATTCCCAGCCCGTCGCGGGGCGTCCTGTACCTCGGACCGATCCCGCTGCGCGCCTACGCCTTCTGCATCATCCTCGGTGTCGTCGTGGCCGTCTGGCTCGGCAGCAAGCGCTGGGTCGCCCGGGGCGGTGCCAAGCACACGGTCGGCGACATCGCCGTCTGGGCCGTGCCGTTCGGCCTGGTCGGCGGTCGGCTGTACCACGTGATCACCGATCACCAGCTCTACTTCGGTGACGGCAAGAACCCCTGGAACGCCTTCAAGATCTGGGAGGGCGGCCTCGGTATCTGGGGTGCCGTCGCGCTCGGCGCGGTCGGTGCCTGGATCGGCGCCCGCCGCCGGGGCGTGCCGCTGCCCGCGTACGCCGACGCCATCGCGCCCGGTATCGCGCTCGCCCAGGCGTTCGGCCGCTGGGGCAACTGGTTCAACCAGGAGCTGTACGGCCGGGAGACCACGCTGCCGTGGGGGCTGGAGATCGACAAGACCCTGCCCGGCGGCGAGGTGGTCAAGGGCATCTACCACCCGACCTTCCTGTACGAGTCGCTCTGGTGCGTGGGAGTCGCGCTGCTGGTGATCTGGGCGGACCGCCGGTTCACCCTCGGGCACGGCCGGGCCTTCGCGCTGTACGCGGCCGCGTACACGGCGGGCCGGTTCTGGACCGAGTACCTGCGGATCGACGAAGCCCACCACGTCCTGGGTCTGCGGATCAACGACTGGACCGCGATCGCGGTCTTCCTGGGCGCCGTCGCCTACCTCGTGATCGTCGGCCGGAAGCGGCCCGGCCGGGAGGACCCGGCGAGCATCGACCCGGCGGCGAACGACGCCGAGGGCGCGGGTGCTTCCGCCGCCTCCGTCGCGGCCGTCGAGGACTCGAAGGCGAAGGCCGCGGAAGGCTCGGAGCCGAAGGCCGCGAAGGCCTCGGCGGGCAAGCCGTCCCGTTCCTCGGACGAAAAGGTGGACGCGGCGCCCGCCGGTGCGGCCGCCGACAAGGCCGGCAAGGACGCCAAGAACCTCACCTGACCTGCGACCTCTTCTCTCTCCGGCCGCCCCCGCACCGCGTGCGCAGGGCGGCCGGAGCGCTGTTCGGACAGCCTTACTTTGCTGGAAATGCCCAGGTCGGGCGGGCTACGTTCAGGTCAGACGATCGAACGGAGGCCCGAAAAAGTGAGTGCGACCACCCTTGAGCCCGAGGCCGGGAACCACCCCCGCATCCCTGCTGCGGGGCACCACCGCGATGTGAACGGCGGCTGGCTGCGGCCCGCCGTGTTCGGCGCGATGGACGGGCTGGTCTCCAATTTCGCGCTGATGACCGGTGTGGTCGGCGGTGCGGTCTCCAGCGGCACGGTGGTGCTGACCGGCCTCGCGGGCCTGGCGGCCGGCGCCTGCTCGATGGCCGCGGGGGAGTACACCTCGGTGGCCTCGCAGCGCGAGCTGGTGCAGGCCGAGATCGAGGCCGAGCGGCTGGAGCTGCACCGCAACCCGCACGGCGAGCTGGCCGAGCTGGCACAGCTGTACGTGGCCCGCGGGGTGGAGCCGGCGCTGGCGCACGAGGTGGCGCGGCAGCTCTCCGCCGATCCGGACCAGACGCTGGAGATCCACGCCCGGGAGGAGCTGGGCATAGACCCCAACGACCTGCCCTCGCCGTGGGTGGCGGCCGGGTCCTCGTTCGTCTGCTTCGCGGTCGGCGCGCTGCTGCCGCTGCTGCCGTACCTGCTGGGCGCGACCTCGCTGCTGCCGGCGCTGCTGATCGCGGTGGTCGGCCTGTTCGCCTGCGGTGCGGTGGTGGCCCGGGTGACGGCGCGCAACTGGTGGTACAGCGGGCTGCGGCAGCTGGTGCTGGGCGGTGCGGCGGCCGGGGTGACGTATCTGCTGGGCTGGCTGATCGGCGGGCACGTCGGCTGAGGCCGGCGGGCGGCGGGCCGGCGGCGGGGGCCGGGGGCGGGGGCCGGGGGCGGTGGAGGTGGTGGACGGGCCGGCGGGGGCGCGGAGGGGTGCGGGACCGGCGCGCGGTGACTGCATGGTTATGCCGTGTACTGCGTGACGTTCCGCACACGGGTCGGACGGCCCGCTTTTTTGGTCGTGGGTCGCGAGCCCGCCCTTTCGAGGGTTTCCATCGCCGGGCCGGTTTCGGGGGATCGAATCGAAGGCGCTCTAGGGGCGGTCGTGCCGACGGGGGATTTCGCCCCTGTTTCGGTCCCCGGGGGTGGGGGCACACTTGAGGGAGCGCGTGGCCGGACAGCTGTCTCCCGCCACCCGGACTACTAGCAGGTAATAGCCTCTGACCTGGGGTCATGTCCGCTATATGGACGTGATGTCCCACTCCCCGGGATCTCCGGCATCATGTAACCTGCACCAACTCGCAGAGGGCCAACGTCGTCCCTATTGCCCAAGCTCATTGCTCAAGACGACGACGGGAGAGCCGATGCTGTCTGCATCCATGCACTCCGCCAACGAGCCCCAGGCCGGCGCGGTCCGCCCGCCGTACGCGCTCGTTCCGGATGCGCGACCTGCTGCTCAGGGCCTGTACGACCCGCGGAACGAGCACGACGCCTGTGGCGTCGGCTTCGTCGCCACGCTGACCGGCATCGCCGATCACAAGATCGTCGAGCAGGCGCTGACCGTCCTGCGCAACCTGGAGCACCGCGGTGCCACCGGCGCCGAGCCGGACTCCGGTGACGGCGCGGGCATCCTCACCCAGATCCCGGACGCCTTCCTGCGCGCCAAGGTCCCCTTCGAGCTGCCCGCGGCCGGCTCCTACGCCGTCGGCATCGCCTTCCTCCCGGACGCCGACGCGGCCGCCGTCGCCCGGATCGCCGCGATCGCCGCCGAGGAGGGCCTGACCGTCCTCGGCTGGCGCGACGTCCCGGTCACCCCGGACCTGCTGGGCACGACCGCCCGCAGCGTGATGCCGCGCTTCCGCCAGGTCTTCCTGTCGCACCCGGAGAAGGCCGGCATCGAGCTGGACCGGGTCGCCTTCGTCGTCCGCAAGCGCGCCGAGCGCGAAGCGGGCGTCTACTTCCCGTCGCTCTCCGCCCGCACCATCGTCTACAAGGGCATGCTGACCACCGGCCAGCTGGAGCCCTTCTTCCCCGACCTGTCGGACCGGCTCTACGCCTCCGCGCTCGGCCTGGTGCACTCGCGCTTCTCCACCAACACCTTCCCGAGCTGGCCGCTCGCCCACCCGTACCGCTTCGTCGCGCACAACGGCGAGATCAACACGGTCAAGGGCAACCGGAACTGGATGACCGCCCGCGAGTCCCAGCTCGCCACCGACCTCATCCCGGCCTCCGCCGACGGGCGGGGCCTGGAGCGGATCTTCCCGGTCTGCACCCCGGACCACTCCGACTCGGCCTCCTTCGACGAGGTCCTGGAGCTGCTCCACCTCGGCGGCCGCTCGCTGCCGCACTCGGTGCTGATGATGATCCCGGAGGCGTGGGAGAACCACGCCACCATGGACCCGGCCCGCCGCGCGTTCTACCAGTACCACTCCAACCTGATGGAGCCCTGGGACGGCCCGGCCTGCGTCACCTTCACCGACGGCACCCAGATCGGCGCCGTCCTGGACCGCAACGGCCTGCGTCCGGCCCGCTACTGGATCACCGAGGACGGCCTGGTCGTCCTCTCCTCCGAGGTCGGCGTCCTCGACATCGAGCAGGAGAAGGTCGTCAGGAAGGGCCGGCTCCAGCCCGGCAGGATGTTCCTCGTCGACACCGCGGAGCACCGCATCGTCGAGGACGAGGAGCTCAAGTCCGCGCTGGCCTCCGAGCACCCCTACGCGGAGTGGGTCGCGGCCGGCCAGATCCAGCTCGCCAAGCTCCCCGAGCGCGAGCACATCGCCCACACCCACGCCTCGGTGACGCGCCGTCAGCAGACCTTCGGCTACACCGAGGAGGAGCTGCGGGTCATCCTCGCCCCGATGGCGAAGACCGGCGGCGAGGCGCTCGGCTCGATGGGCACCGACAGCCCGATCGCCGCGCTCTCCGAGAAGCCGCGACTGCTCTTCGACTACTTCGTGCAGCTCTTCGCACAGGTCACCAACCCGCCGCTGGACGCCATCCGCGAGGAGCTCGTCACCTCGCTGCTGAGCAACCTCGGCCCGGAGGGCAACCTGCTGGCCGCCGAGGCCGCCTCCTGTCGCTCGGTCGGCATCACCTTCCCGGTGATCGACAACGACGAGCTGGCCAAGCTCGTCCACGTCAACGCCGACGGCGACCAGCCCGGCCTCAAGGCCGTCACGCTCTCCGGCCTCTACAAGGTCGCCACCGGCGGCGAGGGACTGGCCGCCCGCCTGGCCGGGATCGCCGCCGAGGCCGACGCGGCGATCGCCGAGGGCGCCCGGATCGTCGTCCTCTCCGACCGGCACTCCGACGCCGAGCACGCCCCGATCCCCTCGCTGCTGCTCACCTCGGCGATCCACCACCACCTGATCCGCACCAAGCAGCGCACCCAGGTGTCGCTGCTGGTCGAGGCCGGCGACGTCCGCGAGGTCCACCACGTCGCCCTGCTGATCGGCTACGGCGCCGGCGCGGTCAACCCGTACCTGGCCATGGAGTCCGTCGAGGACCTGGTCGCCCAGGGGACCTTCCTGACCGGCATCGAGCCCGAGAAGGCCATCCGGAACCTGATCAAGGCGCTCGGCAAGGGCGTGCTCAAGGTCATGTCCAAGATGGGCATCTCCACCGTCGCCTCCTACCGCGGCGCGCAGGTCTTCGAGGCGATCGGCCTCTCCGAGCAGCTGGTCCGCGCCTACTTCGCCGGCACCACCACCAAGCTCGGCGGCATCGGCCTGGACGAGATCGCCAAGGAGACCGCCGCCCGGCACGCCAAGGCCTACCCGGCCTCCGGCATCCCCGCCGCGCACCGCGCGCTGGACATCGGCGGCGAGTACCAGTGGCGCCGCGAGGGCGAGCCGCACCTGTTCGACCCGGACACCGTCTTCCGGCTCCAGCACTCCACCCGCAACCGCCGGTACGACATCTTCAAGCAGTACACGGACCGGGTGAACGAGCAGTCCGAGCGCCTGATGACGCTGCGCGGCCTGTTCCGGCTGGACGCCCTCGGCCGCACCCCCGTCCCGGTCGAGGAGGTCGAGCCGGTCTCCGAGATCGTCAAGCGCTTCTCCACCGGCGCCATGTCGTACGGCTCCATCTCCCGTGAGGCGCACGAGACCCTCGCCATCGCGATGAACCGCCTCGGCGGCAAGTCCAACACCGGTGAGGGCGGCGAGGACCCGGACCGCCTGTACGACCCGGAGCGCCGCTCGGCGATCAAGCAGGTCGCCTCCGGCCGGTTCGGCGTCACCTCCGAGTACCTGGTCAACGCGGACGACATCCAGATCAAGATGGCCCAGGGCGCCAAGCCCGGCGAGGGCGGCCAGCTGCCCGGCCACAAGGTCTACCCGTGGGTCGCCAGGACCAGGCACTCCACCCCGGGCGTCGGCCTGATCTCCCCGCCGCCGCACCACGACATCTACTCCATCGAGGATCTGGCCCAGCTGATCCACGACCTCAAGAACGCCAACCCGGCGGCCCGCGTCCACGTGAAGCTGGTCTCCGAGGTCGGCGTCGGCACGGTCGCGGCGGGCGTCTCCAAGGCGCACGCGGACGTGGTGCTGGTCTCCGGCCACGACGGCGGCACCGGCGCCTCGCCGCTCACCTCGCTCAAGCACGCCGGCGGCCCCTGGGAGCTCGGCCTCGCCGAGACCCAGCAGACCCTGCTGCTCAACGGCCTGCGCGACCGCATCGTGGTGCAGACCGACGGCCAGCTGAAGACCGGCCGCGACGTGGTCATCGCCGCGCTGCTCGGCGCCGAGGAGTTCGGCTTCGCCACCGCGCCGCTGGTCGTCTCCGGCTGCATCATGATGCGCGTCTGCCACCTCGACACCTGCCCGGTCGGCGTCGCCACCCAGAACCCGGTGCTGCGCGAACGCTTCTCCGGCAAGCCCGAGTTCGTGGTCAACTTCTTCGAGTTCATCGCCGAGGAGGTCCGCGAGATCCTCGCCGGGCTGGGCTTCCGCACGATCGAGGAGGCCGTCGGCCACGCCGAGCACATCAACGCCGAGTCCGCGATCGACCACTGGAAGGCCGCCGGGCTCGACCTGGCCCCGCTCTTCCACGTCCCCGAGCTGCCCGAGGGCGCGGCCCTGCACCGCACCACCACGCAGGACCACGCACTCGACAAGGCCCTCGACAACCAGCTGATCGTGCTCGCCCAGGACGCGCTGGAGAACGGCGACGCCGTCCGCATCCAGCTGCCGATCCGCAACGTCAACCGCACCGTCGGCACCATGCTCGGCCACGAGGTGACCAAGCGGTACCGCGGCGAGGGCCTGCCGGAGGGGACCATCGACGTCACCTTCACCGGCTCGGCCGGGCAGTCCTTCGGCGCCTTCGTGCCGAGCGGCATCACCCTGCGCCTGGAGGGCGACGCCAACGACTACGTCGGCAAGGGCCTCTCCGGCGGTGTGGTGATCGTCCGCCCGGCCCGCGACGCCGCCGCCATCGGCAACGACGCCCAGAACCACGTCATCGCCGGCAACACCATCGGCTACGGCGCCACCAGCGGCCGGATCCACCTGCGCGGCAAGGCCGGCGAGCGCTTCGCCGTCCGCAACTCCGGCGCCACCCTGGTCGTCGAGGGCGTGGGCGACCACGGCCTGGAGTACATGACCGGCGGCCGGGTCGTCATCCTCGGCGAGACCGGACGCAACCTCGCGGCGGGCATGTCCGGCGGTGTCGCCTACGTGCTGGACCTGCGCCCCGCGAACGTCAACGACGGCATGGTGGGCATCGAGGCCCCGAGCGCCGACGACCGCGACTGGCTGCGCGCGACCGTGCAGCAGCACTACGAGGAGACCGGCTCCACCGTGGCCGCCGAGCTCCTGGCCGACTGGGGCAGCGGGGTCTCCCGCTTCTCCACGATCATGCCGACCGACTACAAGGCTGTGCTCGCCGCCAAGGACGCCGCTGAGCGCGATGGACTCTCCGAGTCCGAGACCACTCGCAAGATGATGGAGGCGGCACGTGGCTGACCCCAAGGGCTTCCTGACCACCGGCAAGCAGCTGGCCGAGCGCCGGCCCGTGGACGTGCGTCTGCGGGACTGGAACGAGGTCTACGTCGAGCGCAGCCTCCTGCCGATCATCACCAAGCAGGCCGGCCGCTGCATGGACTGCGGCATCCCGTTCTGCCACAACGGCTGCCCGCTCGGGAACCTCATCCCCGAGTGGAACGACCTCGCCTACCGGGACGACTGGTCCGGCGCCATCGAGCGCCTGCACGCGACCAACAACTTCCCGGAGTTCACCGGGCGGCTCTGCCCCGCGCCCTGTGAGTCCGCGTGCGTCCTCGGCATCAACCAGGACGCGGTGACCATCAAGAACGTCGAGGTCACCATCATCGACAAGGCCTGGGACCGGGGCGGCGTCGCCGCGCAGATCCCCGAGCGGCTCTCCGGCAAGACCGTCGCCGTGGTGGGCTCGGGCCCGGCCGGACTCGCCGCCGCCCAGCAGCTCACCCGGGCCGGGCACACCGTGGTGGTGTACGAGCGCGCCGACCGCATCGGCGGCCTGCTGCGCTACGGCATCCCCGAGTTCAAGATGGAGAAGCGCCACATCAACCGCCGCGTCGAGCAGATGCGCGCGGAGGGCACCCGGTTCCGCACCGGTGTCCACGTCGGCGAGGACATCACCGGCCAGCAGCTGCGCGAGCGCTTCGACGCCGTCGTGGTCGCGGCGGGTGCGACCACCGCCCGCGACCTGCCGGTGCCCGGGCGCGAGCTCAAGGGCATCCACCAGGCCATGGAGTACCTGCCGCTGGCCAACAAGGTGCAGGAGGGCGACTTCGTCGAGTCCCCGATCAGCGCCAAGGGCAAGCACGTCGTCGTCATCGGCGGCGGCGACACCGGCGCCGACTGCCTCGGCACCGCGCTGCGCCAGGGCGCGGCCTCCGTCACCCAGCTGGAGATCATGCCCCGGCCGGCCGACGAGCGCCCCGGCCACCAGCCCTGGCCGACCATGCCGATGACCTACAAGGTCACCTCCGCGCACGAGGAGGGCGGTGACCGGATCTACGCCGTGAACACCACCCGCTTCACCGGCGACGAGGACGGCAACGTCCAGGAGCTCCACCTCGTCGAGGTCGAGTTCAAGGACGGCCGGTTCGAGCCCGTCCCCGGCACCGAGCGGGCCATCCCGGCGCAGCTGGTCACCCTGGCCATGGGCTTCACCGGCACGGACGTCCGCAACGGCCTGGTCGAGCAGCTCGGCGTCGAGCTGGACGCCCGTGGCAACGTCGCGCGGGACGGCAAGTTCGCCACCACCGTGGACGGCGTGTACGTTTGCGGTGATGCAGGGCGCGGACAGTCGCTGATCGTCTGGGCCATCGCGGAGGGCCGCTCGGCCGCGGCCGCGGTGGACCGGTACCTCGGCGGCAAGACCCCGCTGCCCGCCCCGATCCGCCCGACCGACCGCCCCCTGGTGGTCTGACACCCCCTGAACGTCCGGCGCCGCATCGCCGGGCAACATGAGCCGCTCTCCCGTCAGCGTCGCCGGGCCAACGCGGTCCCTGGCGCCTGCCCTCTCCCCGACCAGTGGAGGGCAGGCGCCGTTCTGTGCTGCGGGCCAGGTCACCGGGGTGCGGTGGTGCGGGGGACTAGCACACCGTGAGCGCCTGTGCTCACGGGCTGTTGTTTGTCGGTGCCAGGTGGCAGACTGCCGCCGACGGCCGGGGGGCTGCGCGAGGTGCGGAGGTTCACGCGATGAGCACGACTCAGGCAGGCGGGGGTGCCACGGTACGGCGCCTGCTGCTGGGATCCCAGCTGCGCCGGCTGCGCGAGGCCCGGGGTGTCAGCCGGGAGGAGGCCGGTTATTCGATCAGGGCCTCCGAGTCGAAGATCAGCCGGATGGAGCTCGGCCGGGTCGGCTTCAAGGAGCGCGACGTCGCCGACCTGCTCACCCTGTACGGCGTCGAGGCCGAGCAGGAGCGGGCCTCCGTCCTCGGGCTGGTCCGGGACGCCAACGCGACGTCCTGGTGGCACGGGTACGGCGACGTCCTGCCGGGCTGGTTCCAGACCTACGTCGGACTGGAGGAGGCCGCCGCCGAGATCCGCAGCTACGAGGTCCAGTTCGTCCACGGCCTGCTGCAGACCGCCGACTACGCGCGGGCGGTGATCGCCGTCGGCGGCCATGTCACCGAGGCCGAGGAGATCGAACGGCGGGTGGAGGTCCGGCTCAAGCGCCAGGAGGTGCTCACCGCCGAGCGGGCGCCCCGGCTGCTGGCCGTCCTGGACGAGGCCGCGCTGCGCCGCCCCTGGGGCGGATCCGGGGTGATGCGGGCGCAGATCGACCGGCTGCTGGAGCTGACCGAACTGCCGCACGTGGTGCTGCAGGTGATGCCGCTGGGCTTCGGCGGCCTGCGCGCGGAGGGCGGCGCGTTCTCGGTGCTGAGCTTCGCCGAGCCGGAGCTCTCCGACGTGGTCTACCTGGAGCAGTTCACCACCGCGCTCTATCTGGACAAGCCCGCCGAGGTGGCCGAGTACACGGACGCGATGAACGGCCTGCTGGGCGACGGCCTGTCCCCCGAGCGGACACGGGAACTTCTTCGCTCCGTACGCCAAGAACTGTAAAGCGTCAGTACGATGAGTGCCGATCAGATCTGATCGTAGGGTTTTCCCCAATCGGCACGAGAGGGATCAGATGTCGTACCTTTCCGAGTTGGCGCTGCAGTACATCGACGGCGAGTGGCGGGCCGGCAGCGGATCCTGGGACATCGTCGACGTGGATCCCTTCACCGGCGACAAGATCGCCGCCATCACCGTCGCCACCGTCGAGGAGATCGACCAGGCGTACCGGGCCGCCGAGCGGGCGCAGAAGGAGTGGGCCGCCACCAACCCCTACGCCCGCCGGCTGGTCTTCGAGCGCGCGCTGCGCATCGTCGAGGAGCGCGAGCAGGAGATCACCGAGGCCATCATGGCCGAGCTGGGCGGCACCGCGCTCAAGGCCGGGTTCGAACTCGCCCTCACCAAGGACATGCTGCGCGAGTCGATGCAGCTGTCACTGCGCGCCGAGGGCCGGCTGCTGCCCTCGCCGGTGGACGGCAAGGAGAACCGCCTCTACCGCCTCCCGGTCGGCGTGGTCGGTGTGATCAGCCCGTTC
This sequence comes from Kitasatospora sp. NPDC087315, assembly GCF_044744345.1. Classification (NCBI taxonomy): domain Bacteria; kingdom Bacillati; phylum Actinomycetota; class Actinomycetes; order Kitasatosporales; family Streptomycetaceae; genus Kitasatospora; species Kitasatospora sp. NPDC087315. The sequence continues at coordinate 127,514 of NZ_JBIUYD010000009.1, forward strand.
AACTTCCCGCTGTTCCTGTCGCTGAAGGCCGTCGCCCCGGCCCTGGCCCTCGGCAACGGCGTGGTGCTCAAGCCGCACCAGGAGACCCCGGTGGTCGGCGGCACCCTGATCGCCAGGATCTTCGAGGAGGCGGGCCTGCCGGCCGGCCTGCTGAACGTCGTGGTCACCGACATCGCCGAGATCGGCGACGCCTTCATCGAGCACCCCGTGCCCAAGGTGATCTCCTTCACCGGCTCCGACAAGGTGGGCCGGCACGTCGCCACCGTCGCCGCCTCGCACTTCAAGCGGACGGTACTGGAACTCGGCGGGAACAGCGCGCTGATCGTGCTGGACGACGCCGACATCGACTACGCGGTGGACGCGGCGGTGTTCAGCCGCTTCGCCCACCAGGGCCAGGTCTGCATGGCCGCCAACCGGGTGCTGGTGGACCGCGGCATCGAGGCCGAGTTCACCGAGAAGTTCGTCCGCAAGGTCGCCTCGCTGAAGGTCGGCGACCCGAAGGACCCGGCCACCCAGATCGGCCCGCTGATCAACCCCGTCCAGGCCGACTCCCTCACCGTCCAGGTCGACCAGGCGATCGCCTCCGGCGCCACCGCGCTGCTGCGCGGCGGGACCAGCGGCAGCCTGATGGACCCGGTCGTGCTCGGTGGCCTGCCGGCCGGCGCGCCGATCCTCCAGCGCGAACTGTTCGGCCCGGTCGTGCTGGTGGTCCCGTTCGACGGGGAGGACGAGGCGGTCCGGCTCGCCAACGACACCCCGTTCGGCCTCAGCGGCGCGGTGCACACCGCGGACGTCGAGCGTGGCGTCCGGGTGGCCAAGCGGATCGAGACCGGCATGATCCACGTCAACGACGGCACCATCGCCGACGAGGCGATCGTCCCCTTCGGCGGCGAGAAGAACTCGGGCGTGGGCCGGCTGAACGGCGAGTCGACGGTGGACGCGTTCACCACGGTGAAGTGGATCTCCGTCCAGCACGGGCGCAGCCGCTTCCCGTTCTGAGCCGCTTCCCGTCCCGAGCGGCCTTGCGCACCGGTGCGCCGGGGCGTCCAAGGGCCCGTCACCCCTCCTGGGGCGGCGGGCCGTTGCCGTTCCGGACCCGGCCGGGGCCGCCGGTGGTGTCGCGCTTCCGCTGTTCGATCTACCGTGGCGTCATGAGCTCTCTGGACTATGACCGCTTCTGTTCCGAAATCGCCGCGCAGACCGGGCTGTTGGCGGCCCGGATCGAGGGCGCCGATCTCACCGTCCCGGTCCCCTCCTGCCCCGACTGGAACGTCGGCCAGCTGCTGCGTCACCTCGGCGGGGCCCAGCGCTGGGCCGAGACGATCGTGCGGACCCGGGCCACCGCGCCCGTCCCCGACGGCGACCTCCGCGACCTCTCCGCCTACACGGACGAGGACCCGGCCGTACTCGGCCCCTGGCTCGCCGAGGGCGCCGAGCGGCTCGCCGCCACCCTGCGGGCCGCCGACCCGGGGGCGGCGTTGTGGTCGCCCGTCCCGGGCGGCGGCGCGCCCTTCTACGCGCGCCGGTTCCTGCACGAGACCGTCATCCACCGGGCCGACGCGACCCTGGCCCTCGGCGCGGAGTTCGCCGTCGACCGGGAGGTGGCCCTGGACGGTCTTGACGAGTGGATGGAGCTCGGTGCGCTGCCGGTACTCCTGGAGATCCGCCCCGGGATGCGCGAACTGCTCGGCCCCGGCCGCACCCTGGCCTTCCGGGCCACCGATCTGCCGCCCGGGCCGGCGGCCGGCTGGCTGGTGGACCTCACCGGCGACGCCCTCGCCTGGCGCCGCTCCGGGGAGCCGGCCGCCGTCACCGTGCGGGCTCCGCTGACCGACCTGCTGCTGCTGGTCTACAAGCGGCGCCCCGCCGGGGGCGGGGCCGTCGAGGTGGCCGGCGACGCGGCCCTGCTCGACTTCTGGCTGGAGCGGGTCAGCTTCGGGTGAGCGGGTACGGCGGTCAGGCCGGGTAGCGGATCAGTGCGTCGGTGGCGAGGTCGAACGCGAACGGCTCCGGGATCGGCACCCGGTCGCCGAACCTGCCGCTCCACCGCTGGTGGTAGACGCCTCCGGAGGGGGCCGAGTAGAGGACGAGCACGCCATCGCGCGGGTCGATCAGCAGATATAGCGGGATGTGCGTCAGCGGGTAGTCGCGAACCTTGCCGACCAGGTCGTTCTCCGGGTTCGGCGGCGAGACGATCTCGACGGCGATCGTGGCCAGCTCGGCCGGCACGTCGTTGCCGCCGAACTCGACCACCGAGACCGGGATGTAGGTCAGGTCCGGGTTGCGGAGCTTGCCGACGTTCGGCGACGCGAGGCCGGTGTTCTCGCTCGGCATCAGGTCGGCGGGCCGGTGTGCGTCGAACTGCTCCCGGACGATCAGCAGGTTCCGCTGATGGATCACCGATGGACCGGCCGTCATGATGATCTCGTCACCGGACACCTCGATCTTCCATCCCGACGGCGGGGTCAGGCTCCGCGCGTACGCCAGGAGCTGGGCATGCCGTTCGGGGACGTCGAACTCGGTCATGCCGTCATCCTCGCACCGCCGGGCCCGCGCACGGGGTGAGCGCCGTTCCGGTGGCGGGTGAGGGCCGGGGTGGCGTGGAAACCGGGCAGCCCCGGGCCGTGCGGCCCGGGGCTGCCCGTCGGAACGGCTGGACTCAGAACACCGGCCGGCCGGCGCGGACCAGGCGCCAGGACTCGGTGGCGAAGTCGGCCGGGTCGATGACACCCTTGGCCTTGACCCAGGCGATCATCGCGTTGCGGATCTCGTCCGAGTTCGCCCAGATCTTCTGCGCGGCCGCGACGTGCGGGAAGTTGCCGCCGCCGTTGGCCCGGTAGTTGTTGACCGCGAGCACGAACTGGGCGGTCGGGTCGATCGGCTTGCCCTCGAAGGAGAGGTTGACGATCCGCGAGCCGATCGGCTGGGCGATGTCGATGTCGTAGCTCAGGCCGTACACCGAGTCGTAGTTGTAGTCCGGGGTGTTCTGCGCGTTGGTGAGGGTGGCCTTGTCGACCGGCGCGCCCGGGGCGAGCTGGTTGTAGTACCGGGCTGAGAACTCCAGGTAGTCCTTGAGCTGGGCGCCCGTCAGGACACGGGCCTCCAGGGTGTTCTCGTAGATGTAGAGGCCGGCCGCGTCGCGCAGCTTGACCTGGCCGGCCGGGATGACCGCGGTGCGGTTGAACGGCGCGGCCTGGGCCAGTACCGGCAGCTTGGCGTACTGGCCGCCGGCCAGCGCGGCCTTCACCACGTCGGCCTGGACCCGGCCGATCAGGTCGATGATCGGGACGTCCTTGAACGGGGCCTCGGCGATCGACAGCTCGGTCTTCGCGGTGCCGATGACCTGGTTGACGTACTCGACCACCTTCTTGTGCTGGTCGGTCATCAGGTCGACGATCTCCGGGTCCTCCGGGACGGTGTTGGAGTTCAGCACCCGGGAGGAGAGCGAGGCGACCTTCCAGGCGCCGTTGTCGAGCTCCATCTCGAAGTCGAAGCAGGTCAGCCGCTGGCCCCAGCAGAGCGGCTCGGAGAGCACGACGGTCCTGCCGGTCTCCTTGTTGACGACCAGCCGCTGCGCGATCTCCTTGTGCGCGTGGCCGACCAGCACCGCGTCGATGCCCGCGACCTGCTCGGCCAGGGCGACCGAGGCGTTCTCGGCCCAGGGCAGCTGGTCGCCGTACGAGGTCGCCTCGTCCATGCCCGAGTGGCAGGCCACCACGACGACGTCCGCGCCGGCCGCCTTCAGCTTGGGGACCCAGATCCGGGCGGTCTCCACGATGCCGGGGAAGGTCATCTTGCCGGAGACGTTCGCCTTGTCCCAGATCGCGATGCCCGGGTTGGTCAGGCCCAGGATGCCGACCTTGACGGCCGGGCCGCCGCTCAGCTTGATCTTGCGGATCACGTACGGCGGGAAGGCCGGCTTGTCGTTCTTGGCGTGCAGCGCGTTGGCGCCCAGCAGCGGGAAGTCCAGCTGCTCCTCGTAGGCGCGCAGGGTGTCGATGCCGTAGTTGAACTCGTGGTTGCCGAGCGCGGCGGCGGTGTACTCCATGGTGTTCATGGCGAGCGCCATCGGGTGCTCGGGCGCGGTGTCGGCGTCGGTGGCGATCGGGTCGACCCGGGCGTAGTAGTACGTCAGCTGGGTGCCCTGGATGGTGTCGCCGGCGTCGATCAGCAGGGTGCGGTCCCAGCCCTTCTCCTCGCGGACCTGCTTGGCCAGCGTGGAGATCTTGGCGAGGCCGACCTCGTTGTGCGCCTTGTCGGCGTAGACCGCGTCGGTGAAGTAGTCCCAGTTGAGCACCCGGCCGTGCAGGTCGGTGGTGCCCATGACGGTGAAGGCCTGCTTCTTGGGGCTCTTGCCCTTGGCGCGGGCGTCGTCCGGCCCGGCGGCCGCGGCGGGGGAGGCGGCGGCGAGGCCGGCGCTGCCGGCCAGGGCGGCGCCGGCGGCGGTGGCGGCGGACCGGGTGACGAAGTCACGGCGGTTCAGGGGCATGGACGACTCTCCCGGGTGGGACTGCGAATGGACCGTCAACTGGTGGGTGTGACGCAGCGACGCGCGTAGAAGGACGCGCGTAGAAGTGTGCCGCGCGACCTGCCGGATTGATAGCCCCCCGACGTTTCCGGCAAGTGAGATCTTGGCGACTCGTTCGTGACGCCGAGACGGGCGGGCGCGGGGTGTCCCGGGGCAGGGACGGCGGCACCCGCCGGCCCGTGGGGAGGGCGCGGCGGGGCGATGGGGGAGTGGGGGCGGACGGGGCCGTACCGGGCGTCGGCGGTCCGGCGGCCTAGATGTAGCCCTCGCGCAGGGCGTGGGCCACGGCGTGCGCCCGGTTGCGCAGGTGGAGACGGGTGGTCAGACCGTGCAGCACGTTCTTGACCGTGCGTTCGGAGTACGACAGCTTCGCCGCGATCTCCGCGGTGTCCCACCCCTCGGCGACCAGGCGCAGGACGTCGGACTCGCGTTCGGACAGGCCCGGCGGGGTGTAGCCGGGCAGCTTCTGGACGCTGCGCTGCAGCCGCCCCATCTGGGCGATCAGCCGGCCGAGCAGGTCGGCCGGCAGGTCGCCGTCGCCGCGCGCCGCGGCGAGCACCGCCTGGCCCAGCCGGGCGGCGGTCGCCTCGCGGCGCCAGAGGATCGCCGCGACCCCGCACTCCACGGCGTCCAGCAGCTCCCCCTCGCGCATCCGCTCGACCACCAGGACGACCCGCTGGTCGCCGCGGACCAGGCGGCGCAGACTGGCGGTGGTGGTGGCGTCGACGGCCTCCGCGATCACCACGGTGACCGCGCCGGGAGTGCCGGCCGTCTCCTGTTCGGCCAGTTCCAGGCCGGGACACTGGCGCAGCTGGGCCTCGGCGCCGGCCCGCGAGATCGGATCGGCGGCGTGGACCGCGACACTGGTCCGGGCGCCGGTGCCGGCGCCGGCGCGCGGGGGTGCGGTGTGCGCGGTGGCGTGCTGGGCGGGTGCGGGGCGCTGCGGCGGGACGACGCGTGCCGTCTCGCGCAGTGGAGCCGGTGCGAGTGGTTTGCCGGACGCGGCCGGCCCGGCGGCGGTGCGCCGGGTGGTACCGCGCGGGTCGTGTCCGGTGTGCAGGACAGTCAATCTGGCCCCCTCCTGGAGAGTCGGGCCCGCCACCGGGGTGGTCGGGCCTCCGCACTGGGGGGCGTGGCATGTATCCGACAGGTGGTGGGCCGTGCGGCGGTATGTGGCCGGGCTCGATGGTCGCCCGGTCAGGACCCCATGCTCCCCGCCCCAGGCGCCCCCCGGCCATCGTGGTGCCCCACGAGATCGGGCCGCCGCCGACCGCGGGACGGGCGCCGCGGCGGCGGCGTCGCGCCGGACGGACCGGGCCGACCCGCCCCGGTGCCGGAACGGACGGCCGCGCTCCGGGCCCCGGCGGGGGAGGGAGAGCCAACGGATCCGCCGCCGCCGACCGGGCGACGCTCGCGAGCGGCCGGGATGCGACGAGAATCACACCCGTAACCGACACATTGACGAACCGTCAAGCCGCTTCCCGGCGTCTTAGCGATAAGTGCCCGATCGGTCACCCCAGGCGCGGGCCCGGGGGAAGGAACAGCAGATGAGTACCGTCAGCACGCGCGGGCGGCAGCCCGGTCGGTCCGCGCCCGCGACCCGTCAACTTGTCGAACGCCAAGCACGGTTGCAGCTGATCGCCGACCTCGCCGAACGCGCCAGGGCCGGCACCGGCAGCGTCCTGCGGCTCACCGGCGCCGCCGGCACCGGCCGCAGCGCCCTGCTCGGCGAGGCCGCCCGCCAGGAGGCCGCCCGCGGCAGCACCGTCCTGTGGGCCCGCTGCTCGGCCGACGAGTCGGCCACCGCCCACGCCGCCGCCCGCCAGCTGTTCGAGACCGGCCCCCACCCCTACCGGGCGCAGACCGCCCCGGCGGCGGCCTCCCGGGGGCCGGACACCGAGGCCGCCCTCTGGTCGCTGCTGCGCCTGCACACCGCGCACAGCCCGCTGCTGCTGGCGATCGACGACATCCAGTTCGCCGACGAGCCCTCCCGGCGCTGGCTGCTCCAGGTCAGCCGGCGGATCGACCGCCTGCCCGTCCTGCTGCTGGTCACCGAACGCCGACAGCGCGGCCTCGGCGCGGTGCCCGCGCGGTTCGGCCACGGCCTGTCCCCCGAACTGGCCGAGACCTGCCGGCTCGAACCGCTCGGCACACCCGCCGCCGTCCGGCTGGCCGGCCACCGGCTCGGGCCCGCCGCACCCCCCGGACTCGCCGCCGACTGCGTCCGCGCCACCGGCGGCAACCCCCTGCTGCTCGGCGCCCTGCTCGACGACCTCGGCGAGCACCCCGGCGGACCCGGCCTCCCGGCGCTGCCCGCCAGCTGCGCCGGACTGCCCGGCGGAGCCTTCCCCGAGGCCGTCGAAGAGTGGCTGCGCGGCGGCGGCGACCGGGCCGTCACCGCCGCCCGGGCCCTCGCCCGGCTCCAGGAACACCCCGCCGCCCAGGCCCCGCGGCAACCGGTGACCGGCCACTGCGACCCCGCGTCGATGCTCGCCGAACTCGCCGGCACCGACCCCGAGCAGATCACCGGCTGGCTGGCCGAACTCACCGCCCAGGGACTGCTGGACACCCCCGGGCCCGGCCACTGGCCCCGGTTCGCGCACCCGCTCCTCGCCCACGCCGTCCTCGCCGGCAGCGGCCCCGACCACCGCGCCACGGTCCACCTCGCCGCCGCCGACTTCCTCCACCGCAACGGCGAACCCGACGAACTCGTCGCCGGGCACCTGCTGTTCACCCTGGCCCCGGCCCCCCGCTGGGCCGTCGACGCCCTGCGCCGCGCCGCCCGCTCGGCCGCGCGGGCCGACCGCCCCGCAGAGGCCGTCGCCCTGCTGCGCCGCGTCCTCGCCGAGCCGCTGGGCGAGCGCCGGCGCGGCCTCGTCCTCACCGAACTCGGTCGGCTGGAAGTCACCCTGGGCCGGGCCGAGCGCACCGCGGGCGTGCGGCACCTCGCCGAGGCCGTCCACCTCCAGCAGTCCGACGAGGGGGTCTTCCACACCGCCAACACGCTCGGGGCCGCGCTGGCCGCCCGCGGCGACACCCCCGCCGCGCTGGAGGTGATGGAGGAGCTGGCCGAGCGCTTCGCGGGCCACGAGGACCTGGTCCACGCCGTCCAGGGCGCCGCCGCGCTGATCGCCGCGCACGACGGCCAGAGCTGGCTCCAGGTGGTTGAGGGCCTGCGCCGGATCGCCGTCCGCTCCCCGCACCGCCTCGCCCCGCCCGCGTACGCGCTGCTCACCGAGTTCGACTCGACCAGCGGCGTGCTCTCCGCCGCCGAGGTGGCCGAGCGCGTCCGGGAGCTGGCCGACTGCCGGCTCGACCCGCTCGGCCGCTCGTACGTCCTGGTCTCCGCCGCCACCCTGGCCCAGTGGGCGGACCTGCTCCCCGAGGCGGAACGGCTGGTGGAGCGCGGCATGGCCGCCTACCCGTCGTCCTCCCTGGAGCCCGGCTACCAGTGCCTGCTGAGCGTCCACGCCGAACTGCTGGTGATGCGCGGCGAATACCAGGCCCTGCTGGACGAGTTCGCGCTCACCGCCCCCGTCCCGCCGGCGGGGCAGGGCGGCGGGGGCGGTCACCCGGGCGGCAACGCGGGCGGCCGCGCGGGAGGTCTCGCGGGTGGCCGCGCGGACGGCGAGCCGTCCTGGTGGCACGGCGACCCGGCGGACACCGGGCCGGCCCCCGTCCGCTGCGCCGGGCTGTTCGGCAAGGAGAACGCCCACCTGGTCGCGCAGGCCGTCATCGCCCTCACCGAGACCGGGCGGCTCTGGCAGGCCCACGGGCTCGCCCGCGCCGTCGGCGAGGACCGGGTGCGCGGCTCCTGGGAGTGGAACGAGTTCCTGTACGCCCGCGGCCTGCTCCACCTCGCCTCCGGCGCCCCGGCCGACGCGCTCGCCGACCTCCTGGAGTGCGGGCGCCGACAGGACGAGCGGCAGGTCTGGAGCCCGATCGTCACCCCCTGGCGCTCCGCCGCCGCCGACTGCCACACGCTGCTCGGCGAGCCCGGCCCGGCCGTCGCCCTCGCCGAGGAGGAGCTGCGGCTCGCCCGGGTCTGGGGCACCCCGCGCACCGTCGGCCGGGCCCTGCGCGCCCTCGCCGCCGCCACCGGCGGCCGGCACGGGCTGGACCTCGCCGCCGAGTCGGTCGGACTCCTGCGCGGCGCCGAGGTGGAGACCGAGCTGATCCCCGCGCTGATCACCCACGGGCGGCTGCTCGGCGAGAGCGGCCGGCGCGGCGCCGCCCGCCGGACCCTCCGGGAGGCCGCCGGCCGGGCCGAACGGCTCGGCGCCCAGCGGCTGCGAGGGGTCGCGCTGGAGTTCCTGCGGGCCTCCGGCGCCCGGATCGCCCGGGGCGGGCAGGCCGGCACGGAGGCGCTCACCGACAGCGAGCTGCGGATCTGCCGACTGGCCGCGGCCGGGCACTCCAACGCGGAGATCGCCGGGATCCTGCATGTGGCGGTGCGCACGGTGGAGACGCATCTGACGAACAGCTTCCGCAAGCTGGGGGTGCGGCGGCGGGCCGAACTGGCCGGGGCCCTGGAGGGGTGAGCGGGCCGGGCGGTCGGCGGGCCGACGGGCGGCGGGCCCGGTGGTCGGCAGCCGGGGCCGACGGGCTCAGAGGAAGCCGTGGTGGGCCAGCTCGATGCTCTCGGTCGCGACCCCGGAGCGCCCCGGCTCGAAGGACGGGCCCGTCCAGCGGACCAGCACCGCCTCGCGCAGCGCCCACGTCGCCAGTACCGGCCCGGTGGCCAGGGCCGGCGTCAGCGCGGTGATCTGCGCCATTCCCCTGGTCACCCTGGTCGACAGGGTGGCCAGGAACCTCGCCACCTTGGCCGTGTCCGGCGTCAGCCCGCGCGACAGCGTCACATTCGGGTACGTGATCCGGGCCGGCTGCTGCCAGACGAAGGATTCGTTGCCGTCCTCCTGACGCTGCTCGACCTCCACCTGGGCGCCGAGGCCGCTGCAGGTGGAGAAGTCGCCCAGATCGATGCCGCCGATCTGCAGCTGGAAATGGACGGCGGTACCGGAGTGGGGGAGGGTCACGGGCGGGCTCTCTCGGAGACAGGGGCGTGCGTCTTCGTCAGCGGCCGCGGCCCGCGCGCTCCGGGCCGAGCCGCTGCCGGGCAACAGCCTCCCCGCTGCCCCCCGCCCGCCGCCAGGGACCTCCGGACGCCGTCGTGGGGGGGGGGGGGGGGGCGGGGCGGGGGGCCCCCCCCGCCCCCCCCCCCCCCCCCCCCCCCCCCGCCCCCCCCCCCCCCCCCCCCCCCCCCCCCCCCCCCCCACGGCCCCGGAGCCCAGGGCCGGCCGGGCTGACCCCCCCCGCCCCCGCCCCGCCCCGGCCCGCGGGCGTCTTCAGCCTCTCGGGTGGGGGCTTGGTGGGGGGGCCCCAGCAGCCCCCCCCCCGCACGACCCACGACGGGCCGGCACAGCCAGGCACCGGCCCGGCCGACGGCTCAGCCGGCCAGCCCGGACGTCATCCGCTCGATCTCGCGGTCCAGCTCCGCCCCCGGATCGGGAGCGCCCGGCGTCCAGCGCTGCCAGGTCCGGGCCCGGAGGTAGCCGTCCACCGCCACCGGCAGCCGGTACCGGACGATCCGCTCCGCCTCCGGCCCCGGCGCCGCGGCCCGCAACTGCTCCAGCAGCTCGGGGAGCTTCGCCGAGTCCGGCAGCGGCACCCCGCGCAGCACCTCGGCCAGCGCGTCCACCTCCGCCGCCAGCGCGGGCACGGAGGACGGCGGGACGACCCGCTCCAGGGGACCGGGACCGGCCGACTCCTCGACCCCGCCCCGGCCCGCACCCCGGCCCGCGTCCAGGCCCTCGGCACGGCGGCCCCCCGGCGTCAGCAGCGCGCCCGCGCCGTACAGCGCGACCACCACCCCCGGCCACCACGAACCGCCCAGCCCGGCGAAGTGCAGCCCCAGCCCGCCCGCACCGGCCGCGCAGCCGACCAGATTGCGGGTGGACTCCAGATACCCCAGCACCCGCCGGCCGCCCGAACCGCCACCGCTACTGGTAGCCACGGATCTCCTCGAACGCCCCGTCCAGCGAACCCGTGCCGTCGAACAGCTTGCCGCCGGTCTGATCCGCGATCCCCTGCAACTGGCTCTTCGCCGCGTCCCCGAACAGGATCGGGAACACCGGCACCGCCTTCTGCGCCGAGGACAGCTCCTGATGGAACTTCCTGAAGTCGCCGTCCGTGGCGCCCTCGTTGCTCTCCCCGTCCGTCATCAGCACGATCGACGTGAACCGGTCGTCCGCGGCCGCCGCCTGCTGCCGCTCGATCACCCGGTACGCCTCCTCCAGCGAGCTGTAGACCGCCGTCCCGCCGTCCGCCGACAGCGCCTGCACATCCGCGTTGATCGCCGCCAGCTCGGCCTGCGGGCCCGGCTGGGTACCCGTCGCCGGCACCGCGTGCGTCTTCGCGTACTTCACCTTGGACGCGAACGAGATCAGCGTGACCTCCTCCCGGTCCCGGAACCGCCGCACCGACCGGGTGTCGTCCGCCCCCGTCAGCCGCCCCAGCGCCGCCTTCAGCGCGGCCAGCCGGTCACCCGCCATCGAACCCGAGGTGTCCAGCACGTACACCGTCCGGGACGGGCGGCGCAGCTCGTTCTGGTACGAGGCCAACAGCCCGTCCGCGACCACCTTGCTGCCCGGGAACGGCAGTTCACGCCGCCGGTCCGAGGGCAGCGACGGCGCCGCCGCCGCACCCGGCGTCACCGGACGGCGCAGCGTCAGCTCCGAGATCCGGCGCTGCACGTCCTCCTTCAGCAGATACGAGGTGAGCCGCTTGAACGAATCCCGCTCACCCTGCGCGGCCGAACCCAGCAACGACAGCGGATAGTCCGCCGACACCACCCCGTCCAGCGGCCGCACCACCGTCAACTGCTGCTCCGGGGCGAGCGACTTGTTCAACGACAGCAGCACCGACTCGTAGTTGACCAGCGCCCCGACCCGGCCCGGCTCCGCCCGGCCGTACGCCTGCGCCAGCCAGCCCGAGGACCCGGAGGTGAGCTTCTGCCCGGTGAAGAACTGCTTCAGCGAAGGCGTCGCCTTCCGCACATCCGCCTCGGTGAGCGCGGAGCCGGCGCCCGAGAACGCCGACGCCACCGCCACCAGCGCCGAGAAACCCGAGTTCGAACGGGACGGATCGGCCATCCCGTACGACAGCTTGCCCGCCGAGGCCGCGTCCCCGAGCTGCGCCCAGGTGACCTTCGAACCGTCGCCCCAGCCCAACTCGCCCAGCACCGAGGCGCGCACGCCCACCGCCACCGGCGAGGCCATCACCGGGGTCTCGGAGAGCAGCTTGGACCTCCCGCCGTCGTCGAGCCGCAGATAGTGGTTGGACGGGAACCAGACCGCGTCGTACTTGCCGTCCGCCCGGCCGGAGGAGACGGTGTCCGCACCGTCCAGCGAACCGGTCCAGGAGAACTGGACGGTCACCCCGGTGGCCTTCCGCGCCTCCTCCAGCACCGGTGCCATGTCCTGGAGTTCACTGCCGGCCAGGATCCGCAGCACCCCCGCCTTCGCGGTCGGCGCGGGCGGGTCGCTCGGCCGGGGGCTCGGCGGGCCGTCCCCGCCGGACGTGCACGCCGTCACCAGCAGCAGCGTCAGCCCCGCCGCGAGCAGTTGCCCGGAACCCTTCCAACCCCTGTGCTTCATCAGGCTCTTCACCCTCACTTCCCCTTGGCCGCGTCGGTCAGCATGGTCAGCACCTCGGACGACGGCACCGGGGCCTGCTTCAGCTTCGCCGCCGCGAGATCGGGGGCGAAGGTCGGGTTCGTCCTGCCCTTCACCGCCGTGGCGAACGCGGCCGGGTCGGCCTGCGGACGGAAGCCGTACCGGGCCTCCAGCTCACGCAGCCGGGCGTTGTCGCGCAGCAGGTTGGCCAGCTTCCGCCCGCCCTCGGTGCGCCCGACGATGGTGTGGTCGGAGGAGACGGTGGTGTCCGGGTACAGCACCACCATGTCGCCCGTCGGCGTCCCCTTCACGGCCAGCTCGGCCGCCTGGGACTCGTAGGCGAGCACCAGCGGGTTGCCGAAGCCGGAGACGAAGTCCTTGAACGGCTCGTCACTGCTGCTCTTCTGGTCGCCCTGCATGCTGGTCACCGTGCGCAGCACGTCCTTGGTGGCGGCCACCCCGGCCGGGTCCGACACCACCTGGTGGTTGTTCTGAAGGTAGGAGAGGACCGCGAGGTACAGCGCCCCCGAGGAGGACGAGGCGGGGTCGGTGGTGGTCAGGTAGACGGACCCGGAGAGCTCCGGATGCGCGTCCGCCCCCTTCAGCTCCTGCCACTTGCGCCCGGCCTTGACCGCGTCGAGATAGGCGTCCATCTTGAACGTCCACACCCTGGTGGCCGGGTCCATGCTGGCCAGCCCGTTCTGCGCCAGGACCTCCGCCACCGGCCCGTGGGCCAGGATCACCAGGGGTGAGTAGAACGGGCGCACCGGCGCGTCCTTGATCGTCAGCTGGTTCCGGAGTGCCTCGGCCGCCGAGATGCTGGCCGGGAAGGCGAAGTCCATCGTGTTGAGCTTGACCTCTCCCATCAGCCATGAACCGGTGGTCTCGGTGTTCACCTTGAGGCCCTGCTTGGCCAACTCGGCGATCACGTCGGGATCCTGGAAGAAGGCACGCTTCTCCGACCCGATCACGCCGGTGACCGTGACGGCCCCGTCGGCCGGGTCGGAGTCGGACGGCTTCAGCAGCGCATACGCCACCCCGCCGAGCAGCAGCAGTGCCGCGAGCACCCCGAATGCACGCTTCATACCGAACGTTTCCCCCTCGTCCGATCCGTCGCCCGGGTGTCCACCCGGGTGACGAGCGTCCCGCCGGGCCGCGAGCGGCGGTCGAAGTCACGATGAACCGGAGGTGAACACCCCTTCACGGAATCGCATCGACGGAGGGTTCGCCGGCCGTGACGCCACCCCGGGTCGCACACCGGTCCGAGGATGTGTCAGATTGTTCAACTCACCTTCCGGCAAAGGTCATCCCGCTGACCGGACGAACGTCGTTGTTACGCGCGGGTAATGCCTACCCTCAGCAGTATGCGCCGAGCAAAAATCGTCTGTACTCTCGGGCCCGCCACCGACTCGTACGACCAGATCAAGTCCCTGGTCGACGCCGGGATGGACATCGCCCGATTCAATCTGAGCCACGGCTCCCACGCTGAGCACGAGGAGCGGTACCACCGGGTCCGCAAGGCCGCCGACGAGACGGGCCGCAGTGTCGGCGTGCTCGTCGACCTTCAAGGCCCGAAGATCCGGCTCGACACCTTCGCGGACGGGCCCGTACTTCTCGAACGCGGCGACGAGTTCACCATCTCCACCGACAACGGCGTCGTGGGGGACAAGGACATCTGCGGCACCACCTATCCGGGCCTCGCCGCGGACGTGTCGCGCGGTGAGCGGATCCTCGTCGACGACGGCCGGGTCACCCTGGAGGTCACCCACGTCGACGGGCCGCGCGTCCACTGCATCGTCATCGAGGGCGGCCTGGTCTCCGACCACAAGGGCCTCAACCTCCCCGGCGTCGCCGTCTCCGTACCCGCGCTCAGCGACAAGGACGTCGCCGACCTGCGCTGGGGCCTGCGGGCCGGTGCCGACCTGATCGCGCTCTCCTTCGTCCGCAGCGGCCGCGACATCGAGGACGTCCACCGGGTGATGGCGGAGGAGGGGCGCTTCGTCCCGGTCATCGCCAAGGTGGAGAAGCCGCAGGCGGTCGAGAACCTGGAATCCATCGTGGACGCCTTCGACGGCATCATGGTGGCCCGCGGCGACCTGGGCGTGGAGATGCCCCTCGAACAGGTCCCGATGGTTCAGAAACGCGCCGTCAAGCTGGCCCGGCGCAACGCCAAGCCGGTCATCGTCGCCACCCAGATGCTCGACTCGATGATCAACACCTCCCGCCCCACCCGGGCCGAGGCCTCCGACGTCGCCAACGCCGTCCTCGACGGCACCGACGCGGTGATGCTCTCGGGTGAGACCTCGGTCGGCAAGTTCCCGGTCGAGACGGTCAAGACCATGGGCCGGATCATCGAGGCCGCCGAACAGGACGTCCTCGCCGTCGGCCTCCCCCCGCTCACCGCGGGCAGCAAGCCCCGCACCCAGGGCGGCGCGGTGGCCCGCGCGGCGGCCGAGATCGGCGACTTCCTGGGCGCCAAGTACCTCGTCGCCTTCACCCAGTCCGGCGACACCGCCCGCCGTCTCACCCGCTACCGCTCGCCCATCCCCGTCCTCGCCTTCACCTACGAACCCGCCGTCCGCAGCCAACTCGCCCTCACCTGGGGCGTGGAGACCTTCCTCGGCCCGTTCGCCCCCACCACCGACGAGATGGTCGAGCAGGTCGACGCGGCCCTCCTCTCCCTGGGCCGCTGCCAGAAGGGCGACATCGTCGTCATCACGGCCGGCTCCCCGCCCGGCCTCACCGGCTCCACCAACCTCGTCCGCGTCCACCACGTGGGGACGCTGGACACCTGACCGCCCCTGACGCCGGCGCGGCCTCCCTCCCCCGGGGGCGGGGCCGCGCCCCCGTCAGTACTTGGGCCCGATGCGGGCGTCCATGAGGGCGACGCAGGGCTTGCGGGCGACGGAGACGTTGACGGCGCCACAGGGACGGGCGACGGCCTTCCACCGCACGCCGACGGCGGTGATCGCCCGTGAGCATTTCTCGATGAGCCCGGGCCGCGCGTCGCCGCAGGCGATGCGGAGGGCGTGGACGTGGCGGCGGCCTTGAGTTGCCGCGCTCGACGATAAAAGAGACGTGCGAATCTTCATTCGAAATGATGAAGATCGCCAACCGTCAGGCCGCCCTGGGCCGCCTTTGAATTAAAGGAAAAGTACCCCGAGTGGGATTCGAACCCACGCTGGATGGTGTTTGAGACCATTGCCTCTTCCGCTGGGCTACCGGGGCGCCCACAGATTCGAAGGTTGCCCCCGACCCTGCTTGAGTTCAAACATACCGTGTCTAGGTACCCTCGTGCATGCAGTACCCCGCCGGAACGAGGAGCCCCGTGAGCACCGCCGACGAGCAGCCCGAGCCGCTTGAGACCGAAATGCCCCAGATCACCCGAATTGTGATCGCCGAGGACGAGGCGCTGATCCGCCTCGACCTGAAGGAGATGCTCGAAGAGGAGGGGTACACCGTCGTCGGCGAGGCCGGTGACGGCGAGACGGCGTTCCGGCTGGTCGAGGAGCTCCGCCCGGATCTGGCGATCCTGGACGTGAAGATGCCCGTGCTGGACGGCCTCTCGGCGGCCGAGCGGATCCACGAGGCGCACCTGGCGCCGGTCCTCATGCTGACGGCGTTCTCGCAGCGGGAGCTGGTGGACCGGGCGCGGGACGCGGGCGCGATGGCGTACATCGTGAAGCCGTTCAGCAAGAGCGACCTGGTGCCCGCGATCGAGATGGCCGTCTCCCGGTACACCGAGATGCGGACGCTGGAGGAGGAGATCGCGGATCTCACCCAGCGGCTGGAGACCCGGAAGCTGGTGGACCGGGCGAAGAGCGTGCTGCAGACGAAGTTCGGCCTGAACGAGCCGGCCGCGTTCCGGTGGATCCAGAAGACCTCGATGGACCGCCGGATGACGATGGCGGCGGTCGCCGAGGCCGTGATCGAGGAGGGCGAGGCCCAGGACAAGAAGAAGGCCGAGGAGGCCGGGTCCGAGGGCTGAGACAGGTCCAGGGCCCGGCAGGTACGCCTGCCGGGCCCTGGCGCGTCGTGGTGCTCAGTCCTCGCCGAGGTAGGCCTTCCGCACGGACTCGTCGTGCAGCAGGTCCGCCCCCGTGCCCTTGAGGACGATCCGGCCGGTCTCCATCACATAGCCGTGGTCGGAGAGCGAGAGCGCCGCCTGGGCGTTCTGTTCGACCAGCAGGATGGTGGTGCCGGAGGCCTTCAGCTCCACGATCGTCGCCATGATCTTCTGCATCATCAGCGGCGAGAGGCCCATCGACGGCTCGTCCAGCATCAGCAGCTTGGGCCGGGACATCAGCGCCCGCCCCATGGCGAGCATCTGCTGTTCGCCGCCGGAGAGCGTGCCCGCGGCCTGCCCGCGCCGTTCGCCGAGGATGGGGAAGAGGCCGTAGGCGCGTTCGACGTCGGCCGTGATGCCGGCGGTGTCGCTGCGCAGGAAGGCGCCGAGGAGGAGGTTCTCCTCGATGGTCATGCGGGGGAAGATGTGCCGGCCTTCGGGGGAGTGGGCGAGGCCGAGGGCGACGATCTTGTGGGCGGGGACGGCGGTGAGGTCCTGCCCGTCGAAGGTGATCGTCCCGCCGGTGGGCTTGAGCAGCCCGGACAGGGTGCGCAGGGTGGTGGTCTTGCCGGCGCCGTTGGTGCCGATCAGGGTGGTGACCTCGCCCTGGTTCACGGTAAAGCTGATGCCCTTGACGGCTTCGATCTTGCCGTAGGCGACGCGGAGGTCCTGGACCTCGAGGAGTGCGGTCACTGGTCGGTCTCCGTAGCGGCGGTGGTGCCTTCGAGCGGGGCGCCGAGGTAGGCGGTGATGACGCGTTCGTCGCTCTGGACGGTCTCGCGGTCGCCCTCGACGATCTTCTGCCCCTGGACGAGTACGGCGGTGCGGTCGCAGAGGTTGAAGATGAACCGCATGTCGTGCTCGATGACGAGGACGGAGATGCCCTGGTCGCGGATGGCGAAGACGAGTTCCTCGGCGGCCCGGGTCTCCTGCGGGTTCATGCCGGCGGTCGGCTCGTCGAGCAGCAGCAGCCCGGGGTCGGAGGCGAGGGCCCGGGCGATCTCCAGCTTCCGCTGCTCGCCGTAGGGGAGGTTGCGGGCGAGGTGTTCGGCCTTGTCGGCCAGCCCGGTGAACTCCAGCAGCTCCATGGCCCGGGCCCGGCTCTCGGCCTCGGCGCGGTGGTAGCCGGGGCCGCGCAGGATGGCGGAGAAGAGGCCCTCGCGGGTCCTGGTGTGCCGGCCGACCAGGACGTTCTCCAGGACGGTCATGTTGGCGAAGAGCCGGATGTTCTGGAAGGTGCGGGCGATGCCCGCCTGGGTGACCAGGTGGGGTTTGGGCGGGAGCACGGTGCCCCGGTACGCGACCCGGCCCTCGGTGGGGACGTAGAGGCCGGTGAGGCAGTTGAAGAAGGTGGTCTTGCCGGCGCCGTTGGGGCCGATGAGGCCGATGATCTCGCCTTCGCCGACGGTGAGGGAGACGTTGTTGACGGCGGTGAGGCCGCCGAAGCGCATGGTGACGCCGGAGACCTCCAGCAGCGGCTTGGCGGGGGCGGCCGGAGTACCGGCCGCGGCGGGGGCGTCGGTGGTGGTCATCTGGCTGGTCACGCCCCTGCCTTGGTGAGTGCGACCGCGTCGCCGGACGCCTGCGCCGGGATGTCGGCCTCGTGGAACTCCAGCTGCCGCCGCCGGTTGGGGATGAGGCCCTCGGGGCGGACCCGCATCAGCACGATGAGCGCGATGCCGAAGGCGAGCAGCTGGTAGTTGGAGAGGAATTCGAGCTTCTTGGGGATGAGGAAGAGCAGGGTGGCGCCGGCCAGCGGGCCGCTGATGGTGCCCATGCCGCCGAGGATGACGGCGGCGAGCAGGAAGGCGGAGTTCGGCGGCAGGGCTTCGGCGAAGGTGTACTGGTCGGGGGTGACGGTGTAGCTGACGTGGGCCTGGACGGTGCCGGCGAGGCCGGCCAGGCAGGCGCCGAGGGCGAAGGCGAGCAGCTTGAGCCGGAAGCCGTTGATGCCCATGGCCTCGGCGGCGGTCTCGTCCTCGCGGATGGCGACCCAGGCGCGGCCGATCCGGGAGTTGCCGACCCGGGCGAAGACGAGCACGACGAAGGCGGTGACCAGCAGCATCAGCAGGTAGTAGTTGGAGAACCGGCCGAGTTCGACGCCGGCGACGGTGTGCGGCTTGCCCAGGTCGAAGCCGAAGATCTCCAGGTTGGGGATGCGCGGGATGCCGTTGGAGCCGTTGGTGACCTTGGGTCCGGTGGTGCCGTTGAGGTTGAGCATGGTGATGCGGAAGATCTCGCCGAAGCCGAGGGTGACGATGGCGAGGTAGTCGCCGCGCAGCCGCAGGGTGGGGGCGCCGATGAGGACGCCGAAGACCATGGAGACGGCGGCGCCGGTCAGCATGGCGGCCCAGAACGGGAACTGGACGTGGATCGGCGAGGCGGGGGAGCCGGAGACCAGGGCGGCGGCGTAGGCGCCGACGCCGAGGAAGGCGACGTACCCGAGGTCGAGCAGGCCGGCCAGGCCGACGACGATGTTCAGGCCGAGGGCGACGGTGGCGAAGATCAGGATGTTGGCGGCGACGGAGGTGTACTGGTCGCTGGTCTGGGTGAACGGGAAGCCGGCGGCGGCGGCGAAGGCGGCGCCGGTGGTGACCGGGCGGTGCTTGACGGTGAGCGCGCGCAGCCGGGCCAGCAGGCCGGCCTTGCCGAGCGCGGCGACCACGCCGGCGGCCAGCAGCAGGTAGCCGGTGAACAGTTCGCCGTACTCGGTGTCGATGCCGAAGGTGATCGCGAACAGGCCGACCGCGAAGGCGGCGACGATGAGCAGCACCTCGGCCCAGGAGGGGAGTTCACGGGCGGCGGGGAGCGGGCGCCGGACGGTGCCCGGGCGCAGCCAGGTGTGGGCGAGGTGGCCGAGCTGGATGAGGACGACGAGACCGGCGGCGATCAGCAGGGCGCCGGCGAGGGCGGTGAGGACGGGGGCGACCGGCTTGTCGCCGGGGACGGCGTGGGCGCCGAACCAGGCGATCGGGGCGGCGGGGACGAGCAGGAAGAGCCTGCGGTCGAGGAGGCGCAGCGGCACCCGGTCGCGCCGGTCGAGGGGGAGGGCGAGGCTGCCGGCGAGGGCGAGCAGGGAGCCGAGGGCGGCGACCCAGCCGCCGGGGTCGAGGTTGGCGAGGCCGCCGAGGTGGGCCGCGATGGCGATGACGGAGAACCAGCTGACGGCGAAGGCGCCGACGGCGGCGAGCAGGACGGCGTTGTGGCTGCGGGCGGGGGCGGCCCAGCGCAGGCCGGGGGTGCCGTGGGTGGCGAGCAGCAGGGTGAGGGTGAGCAGGCCGCCGGTGAGGGCGAGCCATTGGAGGCCGGCGGGGGAGCCGTAGTAGGTGAGGTCGCCGGGGAAGTCGGAGGTCCAGGTCCAGGACATCAGGGCGGAGGCGGCGGTGGTGGTGGCGCCGAGGCCGGTGAGGAGGGCGGCGGCGCGGGCGGGGAGCGGGATGACCGGGGTGGTCTCGGTGCCCGGGGTGGTGGTCATGGTGGTCACGCCCTGTCCGCGACGCGCTCGCCGAGCAGGCCCTGGGGTCGGACGAGCAGGACGACGATGAGGAGTACGAAGGCCCAGACGTCCTTCCAGGCGCCGCCTCCGAAGAGGTGCATGCCGGGGAGGTGCTGGATGTAGCCGGTGGCGAGGCTTTCGGCGAGGCCGAGGGCGAGGCCGCCGAGCATGGCGCCGTAGATGTTGCCGATGCCGCCGAGGACGGCGGCGGTGAAGGCCTTGAGGCCGAGGATGAAGCCCATCCGGAAGTCGACCTGGCCGCTGCGCAGTCCGTAGGCGACGGCGGCGACGGCGGCGAAGGCGGCGCCGATGGCGAAGGCCATGACGATGATCCGGTCGGTGTCGATGCCCATGAGCTTGGCGGTGTCGGGGTCCTGGCTGGTGGCCTGCATGGCGCGGCCGGAGCGGGTGCGGGTGACGAACCAGCCGAGGGCGAGCATGCAGAGCGGGGCGGCGATGATCAGGAAGATGTCGCTGCGCTGGATGGTGACGGAGCCGAGTTCGAAGGGGTCGCCGGGGATCTTGGGGAAGACCCGGGCCTTCTTGGCGTCGGGGTAGAAGGAGAAGACGAGTTGCTGGAGGACGATCGACAGGCCGATCGCGGTGATCAGCGGGGCGAGTCGGGGTGCGGTGCGCAGCGGCCGGTAGGCGAAGCGCTCGGCGGCGACGGCGGTGAGCGTGGAGACCAGGATGCCGGTGAGCAGCATCAGCGGTAGGGCCAGCCAGAGTGTGGTGCCGCCGGGGAGGGCGAGGTAGGCGGTCAGGGCGCCGAAGCCGCCGACCATGACGATCTCGCCGTGGGCGAAGTTGATGAGCTGGACGATGCCGTAGACCATCGTGTAGCCGATCGCGACGAGCCCGTAGAGGGCGCCGAGGATCAGGCCGTTGGCCAGCTGTTGCGGTAGATCGTGCACCGCTGGGCCTCCGTTGTGCGTGTCGCGTGGGTCCGCGTGGGTGGTGGGATGTGGGTGCGCGCGGGGGCACTGGTGGTGCCCCCGCGCGGGTTGTTCCTGTGTGTGGTGGGCGGCTTGACGGTTGGTCAGGCTCAGCCGTTGAAGGTGCCGGACTTCTCCACGGCCCACTTGCCGTCCTTGACGGTGTAGACGGTGAGCTGCTTGTTGGTGGTGTCGCCGAACTCGTCGAAGGAGACCTTGCCGGTGACGCCGTCGAAGGTGACCTTCTGGACGGCTTCGACAACCTTGGCGCGGGGGTTGGCGGGGAGCTTGCCGCCGTTGGCGGTCACGACGTTCTTGACGCCCTGGATGATGGCCCAGCTGCTGTCGTAGGCGTAGCCGCCGTAGGTCTCGTAGGCGTCCTTGTAGCCGGCGGCCTTGTAGTCGGCGATGAACTTGGCGGCGGTGGGGAGCTGGTCGACGGGGAGGCCGACGGCGGTGGCGTAGTCGCCCTGGCTCTTGGGGTTGAGCTTGATGAAGTCGCCGCTCTGGATGCCGTCGCCGCCCATCAGGGGGATGTTGACGCCGGCTTCCTTGAGCTGGAGGGAGAGGGGGCCGGCGGCGGGGTATTCGCCGCCGTAGTAGACGGCTTCGGCGCCGGAGCTCTTGACCTTGGTGGCGATGGCGGAGAAGTCGCGGTCGTCGGGGTTGACGTGCTCCTCGCCGACGATGGTGCCCTTGAGCTTGGTGAATTCGCCCTTGAAGGTGGCGGCGAGGCCGGCGCCGTAGGTCTTCTGGTCGTCGATGAGGAAGACCTTGGTCTTCTTGGCGTCGTTGACCAGGAACTGGGCGGCGAAGGGGCCCTGGACGGCGTCGGTGGTGGCGGTGCGGAAGTAGGACTTGAAGGGGCGGACCTTCGTGCCGGTGGCCCAGTTCTCGCCCTGGCTGAGGGCGACGCCGGTGTTGGCGGGGGAGACCTCGACCAGGTTGGCGTCGTTGAAGATCTGCTGCATCGACTGGGCGACGCTGGAGTTGAGCGGTCCGACGACGCCGACGACGCTCTTGTCGGCGACCAGCTGGGTGGCGTTCTGCTGGCCGGGGCCGGGCTTGCCGGTGTCGTCGAGGGCCTTGATCTGGAACGTGACGCCGGGGACTTCGTTCTTCTCGTTGGCCTGCTTGACGGCGAGTTCGGCGGAGTTCCTGATGCCGAGGCCGAGGGCGGAGAGGTCGCCGGTGAGCGGGGCGTCGATGCCGATGGTGACGGTGGTGGTGGCCCCGCCGGTGTTGTTGCCGTCACCGGACTTCTTATCGTCGCGGGAGCCGCAGGCGCTGAGGCTGAGAGCGCCGATCACGGCAATGCTCACGACAACTGCTGAACGATGACGCACGAGGGTCCCCTTCGGTTCAGGAAGGCGCCGCGCCTGAGTGGCGGGAGCCGGGGTGCGCGATGGGCCTGGCCCAATCCGGTGGCGCGGTGACTGGCCGTGACTCTAGATGCCTCTGGGCTACTCGGGCAGTGATGTGGCGAGGCTGTGATTCTCTTGTTATGAGCACACAGAGCAGCTGTCTCATTATGTGGTCGTTCTGGCTCGATCGACCCGGAACTGCCGGGGATCTACTCGACAGTAGCCGACTGTAAGGCCCAGAAATGCTTGTGACTACTGGCCTGTTCGATAATCGGACATGCCTGTCCGCCGCACTGGCGCCGAACGCAGGTGTCCGAATATCGGACAGTGGAGGGGCTGGAGAGGGGCTCCGAGGTGGCCGAGAGGCCCTGGAGCCGCCGAATGCTTGGATTTCCTACTTGTTACGTACTGTTACATCTTTGCAAGTGTGTGAACATGTCACCGCCCCCTTGTCTGTTCCAACGCCTGCCCAGGGCAGATGGAGGTCAAACAAGGGGGCGGACAAGGGATGTGACGATCAGTCGGAACCGGAAGCCCCGCGCTCGCGGCGAACGGCATCTTCTGCTGCGCCTGCGGCCTCCGCTGCTCCCCGAGGTGCCGTGACCGGCCGCCGCTCGACATTCCGGACGGCGCTGCGGGCCGACGCCTGCTGCCTGATGCATGGCGGCCCTCGCTCGGGTGAGCGAGGGCCGCCATGGGCTATCAGGCGGTGGAGTTGGCGTGGTGGTCGAACTCGCCGGCCTTGGCGCCCTAGAGGAACGTGGCGAACTTGGTCGGGGTGGTGCGGACGATGATGCCGTCGGTGTCGGACTCGCGGAGTTCGACCAGCCCGTTGGCGGTACGTACCTCGACGCACTCGTCGTTCGAGGCGCAGTAGCTGGACTTCTGCCAGTTGGTGTTGGACATTTCAGCCCCGGGTCGTGAGGTGTGTTGCTGGTCGGTCTGGGTCAGGTGGTGGGGCTGGCATGGTGGTCGAACTCGCCCGCCTTGGCGCCCTGGAGGAACGTGGCGAACTTGACAGGGGTGGTGCGGACGATGATGTCACCGCTGTCCGACTCGCGGAGTTCGACCAGCCCGTTGACGGTACGCACCTCGACGCACTCGTTGGATGCTCCGCTGTAGCTGGATTTCTGCCACTCAGGCCTACTCATACTTGCCCTTCATTTCATCCCTGACGGATCGAACGAACTTTCGCGACTCATCATCCGGCAGCGCGAGGGCGTTCAGGCTCGCGAAGGTTGCCCGGTGGCTGGCGAGGTCTGCCGGAGAATCGAAGAACAGTACGCCCTGTGCGGTGTCCATCTGAAGCGTGGCGAGCTCTGGCACTGCTCCTTCGGCGAACATGATGTTCTCGCCCGCGCCGGGGAAGGTATCCATGTCGAACGGCACCACCCGCACCGAGATCTCTTGCTTTTCGGAGTCTTCGATGAGGGCATCGAGCTGGTCTGCGAGTACTTTAGGCCCGCCGAACTGCATCCGCAGGGCGGCCTCGTGAATGAAGGAGACGTAGGGCTTTCTGCCGGAGTGGATGACGTGCTGGCGCTGCACACGGAACGCAGTTCTGACATCGATGTCGTGACGAGGTAGCGGCGGTGTGATTCGTGTGAACACCGCAGAGGCGTAGGCGCTGGTCTGCTGGAGCCCGGGCATGTAGGTGGTGGCCCAGGTGTAGAGCTTGTGAGCGTGGGCCTCCATCTCCGCCACCTCAAGGAAGTCAGTTGGCAGGACTCCTCGATGCTCCTCCCACCAGCCCTTCCCTCGTATCGCGATGATGTCGGCGAGCGCGTCGATAAGAGGCTGATTGACGCACTTACATGCTGCGGCGATCGTCCGCAGGCGCTCCACGCTGACGCCGGTCTTCCCGTTCTCCATCTGAGTCACCTGGGCAGGGGTCACGCCGAGCATGCGGGCGAGGTGGCTGCCGCCGAAGCCGGCTTGCTCTCGCATTCTTCGCAGTTCGGCGCCGAGGCGGCGTTGACGAAGGGTGGGGTTGGGACGAAGGGCCATGGCGTCCTCTCTGAGGGTGCTGAGGTCAGTGTGCCGCGCTGCTTGCGAATGGGTCCATTTGGGTGCCGGGGTGTCGCCTCGTACGACCAGCGTCCCACTTGAGAGGGAACCTTCTCGCAGCGGGCTTAAATTTAAGTGACCGTGCGCTATGGTCGTCATCCCGGTCAGTCTGACGGATCGTCAGTAACGCCTGTTTCCCGGGCAGTAGGCGCCTGCTGTCCCCGCACCGCAGAGCAGCCATGCGTGGCGTCACCAGTCCCGTTCTGGCCTGGCTCACGGCGATGTTTCCGCCGGTGAACGACGAACCCCACACCCGCACCCTCACGGAGGTTCCCCTTATGTGTGCCTTCAGCCTGCCCGAAATCCCCGACTGGTCCGCTGCCCGTGCGGAGCTGAGTGACGCGATGTCCCTCGCCGGATGGCCGGACGACGCCATCTACGACGCCGAACTCGCCTTCCGTGAGCTGTACTTCAACGCGTGGAAGCACGGCGGGAGCCCCGCGCCGACCGTGGTCGTCGTCCTTGCCGGCCGCACCGTGCGCGTCTGCGTCAGCGACGACAGCCCCGTCCTGCCCGAGCCGCGCGAGTGCGCCGACCCCTACGCGCAGTCCGGCCGGGGCCTGCAGCTGGTCCGCGAGCTCACCCACCGCTTCGGCACCGTCCCCCGCAAGCACGGCAAATGCGTCTGGTTCGAGTTGCACGCCGCGGCCCTGGACGCGGCCGCGTGAGTGCCCGCCACCGGCCCCTCGCTCCGGACGACCCCCGGATGCGCGAGTACACCGAGGCCCAGGTCACCGCGCTCCTCGGCGAACTCCGCGAGCGAGGCCGCCCCCACGGCATCCTCTGGGGCTCCGCCACCACCCACAACGGCACCGTCGACGGCCGCGTCCTGATCGACTTCGGCAACGCGCCCGTCAGCACGCTCCTCAACCTCCTCCACCTGCTCCACGAAGCCGGGCGGGGCGGTGACCCGTGGGAGTCGTGATCCCCCTCGCCACCAGCTCCACCCAGGCCGTGCACGTCGAGCGCACCACCGTCCCCTACCTCACCGTCGAACACGTCCCCGACGCCACCGTCCAGCTCCGCCTCGCCGTCGACCTCGACGTGGCCGCCGGCCCCGGCGAACAGCTCGCCTTCCCCCTCACCCGCGACCAGGCCGAGGAACTCCTCCACGGCCTCGCCGCCCACCTCGGCACCCGCGTCCTCGGAATCCGCCGATGACACCCGGCACCGTCAACTTCCTGATCGGCGCGGCGTTCGTGGCCCTCCTCGCCCTCGCGATCGCCACCGTCGCCCTCGGCGCCCTCGCGACCCTGAGGATGCCGCACCCCGGCGAACGGGCAACCACCCCGCCGCCACCCCCGATCACCCGCCACGGCCGCTGGGAACTGCGCCAACTCCCCGACGGCACCACCGAATACGCCTGGATCGCCCGCCAGGCCGGCCACTACGGCCCCGAGACCGGCCGACCGTCCGCCCCGAGTGCGACTTCTTTGATGCGCTCGCCGCCCTGACCGCGCAGGTTCGCGGTATCAATGGGCAGAATGGCGCGCCGCGCGTCTGACGATCGTCCTCGCCGGCTGATCCTCGGTGGCATCACAAGGGCCCCCGTCCTGTCCTCCCTCAGCGGGTGGTCGGGGCGGGGGCCTCTTTGCGTCGGTGGGTCAGACAGTGCCGAACTCGCCTGCCTGGACGGCAGCGACGAACGATGCCCACCCGACCGCGCTGAACGACAGCTCCGGGCCGGACCGGTCCTTGCTGTCCCGCACGGGAACCAGCTGCTCGACCCGGGCGACGTTGGTCGCAACTTCGACGCAGTTTCCGCCGTCACCTTGGCTGTAGGAAGAGGTCTTCCAGTCGGCGTGGCGGTCGGACTTCCCGAAGCGGCTTCTCCGGATCGGGACGCGAAGCTCCCCGCTCGCTCTCGCGCAGACGGACATGGTGATCGCCGCCCTGAAGGAGCACGAGCCGGAGCTTCAGGTGGAGGTGGTGCCGGTCACCACCGAAGCCGACCTGTGGCAGGGCGACTTGGCCCAGCTGGGCGGCAAGGGGCTCTAAACGAAGCAGATCGACACCATGCTCCAGCGCGGCGACGTCGACATGGCCGTGCACTGCGTCAAGGACGTACCCGGAGATGTGCCGTTGCCGCGAGGGTTGGTGTTCGCCGCCTACATGGCGCGGCCGGACGTACGGGACGTGCTGCTGTTCCCGGACGGCTCCGAGTATCAGTCGCTGGCCGATCTGCCGTCCGGTTCGATCATCCTCTCGTCTGCTGTCCGCCGGAAGGCCCAGGTCCTGCGCGCCCGCCCCGATCTCAAGGTCGTCAGGGTGCGCGGGGGGATCGACACCCGTCTCCTGAAGCTGGACGGGAAGAAGAAGCTCGACGGCGTGACGCCGGACGCCATGATCCTTGCGGCTGCCGGTCTGGGCCGTCTCGGGATCGACCGTCCCGGGTACGTGCTCAGCATGGACGAGATGCTGCCCGCCGTGGGTGCGGGCGTGCTCGGCCTTGAGTGCCGACAGGACGACCACGCGGTAGCCGCGCTGCTGGAGAAGATCAACCACCCGAAGACTCAGCGAAAAGTGACCGCAGAACGCGTCATGCTTCATACAACTGCTGCTCGTCCCAGGTCTCAGCCACGTCGACAGGCTACCGACCAGCGGTCTCTCTGCATCCGTGATCACGATCTACGGTTGGAGTATTAGTCAGAAGATCGCAGTTCGAATTATGCACCAGGACCGGCGTAAAATCAGCCAATACATAGCACGCGCCTTTCGGCCGGGCTGACGGGGACCTTCGGCAAGCCTCATCTCGCAGTGCACAAGGGTACTTTTGCGTTCCCGATCATGATCCGGACGTCGCCCCGAGTGAAGCGCGCAGGCTAGAAACGTACTGGCCTCACCGGAGTAGATCCGGTGAGGCCAGTACGACTTACTGCTCGGTTGTCGTCATCCCTGTGGGGAACGTGACGTCGGGTACTTGGCGTAGAGATCGACCAAGTCAGCGCCTTTGCCGGTACGGCTTGGGCATCGCGCCGAGGTTTACTGGCCAGGAGGGGGACCCCCAAGGGTCATCCTCTACACCTTCATCGGCGATTTCAAAGGGCTTCCATTCTATGCAGGTCGGAATGCTTCCTCCGGAGTGCAGGAACTCCTTGACCGCCTCTCGAACGAGAACGACTGGAATCTCCGAATCATCTGGAAACTCAGTCCAGTGCCCGGCGACATGATATGCGACGCCACTACGAGAGCCAGGGGCACCCACTGAAGCGATATGTCCGACCTCGGGCGCCGTTAGAGCTAGCGCACCCACATTGATATCCCTGCTGACTCCGACATATAGCCCGTGATCCGGGAATTCTTCCGACATTCGAGATCGAGCCCTTGACAGGATATGCACTGCATCGTGGAGTGCCGGGCCCCGTCAACAGGGCATCGATGAGGCAATCTACGTCACCCGACGTGGAAAGCAGAACGGGGTTCTGCATGTCAGTGCGACGATAACGCGCCTCTAGCCGATTATCGGTTGCCATCGTACGTATCCTTTCTTAGCCAAAATCAGCCAGCCCTTGGTATACATGGCTGTTCCACACACCCGAGCCGTCAACCGCACGACCGGCGTCTTCGACGGCGAACCCGACCTCGCGGTCCGCTCCAAGGAGATCGTCCGCGACGCCTGGGCCAGTGAGGAGCCCCGGAGCGCGTGATCGTCATCGACACCGGCCCCGTGGTGGCAGCCGCCAACCGCAAGGACGACTACCACCTGCAGTGCGTCGACCTGCTGCAGAACTTCCCTGGCCCGCTCCTGCTGCCCGGCCCGCTGCTGACCGAGATCGGCTACATGCTCGCCAGTCGCGCCGGGGCCAAGGCCGAGGCTGACTTCCTGCGCGACGTCGCGGGCTACGCGCCCACCGCGAGCTGCAGGCCGGGGAACGAGACCGGGCGGGCTCGGATTGGCAGGACAGCGGGTACGTCTTCACGCGGCCGGACGGGCACCCGATCGAGCCCGCCACGCTCACCCGCCACTTCAACGCGCAGCTCCGCGACGCGCACCTGCGGCCGATCCGGTTTCACGACCTGAGGCACTCAACCACGATCCTCCTCCTGGAATAGGGCGTCGAACTCGTCGTCATCAAGGAGTTGCTGGGCCACGCGCACATCGGCGTCACCGCTACGGTCTAGGCCCATGTCCGCCTCCAGCGCGACGCCATCGACCTCCTCGGCTGCGCGCTCGGCAAGCCCTCCGAGGCAGCCACCGAGCCCGACGATGGCGATGATCCGCCGCATTGTGCAGCAATCGTCCGTTGACGTTGCCGTCAACTACTGCCGTCAGACGCCACAGTGGGCCCCATCGGAATTAATTTCGATGGGGCCCACTGTCATTAGCCAGATGGCGGCGAATTCGTTTCAACTCGCGCCGGCGGGGAGATATTACGCGTCAGAGGCGATGGCCATCACGCCACCGAGACCCATTCCTGGCTCGATGATTCCATTGAAGTTGTAGCCGTCATCACAAAAGACCAACTCCACATCAGACGGCACCAGCCGCCTGAACCAGAGCGCGAACCTCGCAGCCAAATCAAGGGGAGAATCGAGATAGATGCAGGTCCCGTCCATGTGGGAGTAGCCCTCAAGCTCCCGGCCACCCTCCGAATAGGTCCAAACAACATCCCTGGATTCCTGAGATCCCTGTCGCTCGCGAATCACGGCAGTCGGCCAGTCTCGCTCCAAGGCTGTGATCAGGTCCGAGCGCCGAACCCTACGACTCTGGCCCTCGAAGATGGCTAGATACGTCACTGACCTGGTCCTTTCCTATGGGATCATGACTACACGGCCAGGGATGCCGTGCTTCTGCACAGGCCCGTAAAGTATGGCACGGCGCCTGATTCATTGGTGATGGCACGGAGTCCCACAAGCGGATTCCCTGGATCATTGATGACTGCAGCGTATCGGGAGAACTCATCATCCATTTTTGCGTCGATTTTCGCTTGGATGAAATCCGGAACCTTCCCGCCTGGCAAGAGGCCTTGCCAGGGCAATCCTGGCAGGGCCTCTTGGTAGCCGCCGATCAGCTATTCACTGAAGAATATGACCCTCATCTACCTTCCAAGTCCAGCCTCATCCACCAGCACCTTGCTGTCGGGAATGCGGAGGGCCGTCGCCGTGTCGACGAAACTCCGATGATCACGCAAGGTCAGGTGAACCGTCGACTTCCGAAGCAACTTGGTACTTGGAAATTGCTTTGACTTGCAAGCGGATAGCTTCGCAGCATCGCGCATTATTCTCTTGATCCTCGAGAGTGACGCGACCGGTCAGCTGTGACATGAGAATCGATTCGTAGCAGGAGGACAGGATCTCCACCACATCATCTGTGCACAGCGATCCAGGATTTGCCTCGCAAAGCCGAACAATGCCCGTGAGAAACGGTCCAAATGCGGGCCGAACTGCAACATCAGGCAATGATTCATACCGTGCCAGAGCCTCTTCGGGGAACTCCTGGCTAAATTTCCACTCGCCCGAGCCAGGGGAGTACGCTCGAATTACATGACTAATGAATTCGGCATGCTCCGGCGGGAAAAATTCGGGAAATGGCGGGTCAATAGACGGAGCGTGGCCTCGATTACGTCAAGGGACAGGCTAAGAAGCTCACGACTCTCCAGTCTCTCTAGACTTGACCCATAAGGATCGATGGAACAATCCCAAAGCAGTAGCATGTCCCTCACCTTTCAGTAGTGTGCGTCGCAGCTCGGAGTCCGAGCTGCGACGCACAAATCAATCAAGTTTGGCCATGAAATAGCCCTGTGACTATCTGTTCATATCCCGGAGCTGAACGCCTGGATACTGAGTGGCTCTTCCTGCACAATTCTGACGGTCTACACCACACGCTGGACGTGACGATGCGATAATTCCGTCACCTACATACTCGGCTTCGTCTAGCCGCGTCCGACGACGGCCTGCTCCACTCGCCGATGAGCGCCTGGTGCTACTTCCGCGTCGACAAGACCAATCCCCGGGTCAGCATCAGCTCCACCGACTTTCCGCCGTCCGGCACCCCCAACCCCAGCCCGACCAAGTACATGAACGACCAGGGCACCTTCACCATCAACACTGAGGACCCGGCCCCCGGCCCGGGCCTTCAGGCCTCCGGCGTTGCCTGCGTGCGTGTGTCCACGGACCCGACCGCGGTCGTCGGATGGAAGTGCGGTGACAACGGCACCCTGGCACCCGGCAAGCCCTACGACTACCAGCCGCACCAGTGGGGCACCAACACCCTGTACGCCTGGGCCATGGACAATGCCGGCAACTACAGCCAACCGGCCGTGTACAACTTCTACGTGCCCTGGAAGCCCGGCACCCAGCCCCTGTTCGGCGACATCGACAACGACCAGAAGGCCGACCTCGTCCTCACCGACAAGAACGGCGACCTGCGGATCATCGGAGGAACCTCCGACCCCACCGCCTCCACGGCCGCTCCCGCCGCCGCCGCACCCGGCAATCTCAAGTACGGTGCCACCTGGGCCGACTACCAGATCAGCCACCACGGCAGCCTCATTGCCGGGCAGTCCGTCGACCAACTCGTCGTCCACTACACAGGCGCAGCAGCCGAGTTGAAGAGCGTGCTGTACGTAATTCCCAACGACGGCACCGGGCGCTTCGACCAGAACACGCCCATGTCTCTTGTCCGTCCCGCGTGTAACGTGGCACTTCACCGCCCTGCTCCGCCAGGCCAGGCTCCGACGCATCCGGTTCCACGACCTCCGCCACTCGGCGGCCACCCTCCTCCTGGAACAGGGCGTCGAACTCGTCGTCATCAAGGAACTGTTGGGTCATGCCCACATCGGCGTCACGGCCACCGTCTACGCCCACGTCCGCATGCGACTCCAGCGCCAAGCCATCGACACCCTCAGCCAGGCCCTCCGAGAGCCGGCTGCGGGCAGTGCCAAGCCCGACGACGGGCGCGACCCGCCACTTCGTGCAGCGCCCGTCCGCTGACGTTGCCGTCAACCGTTGCCGTCAACACGCCCAGAAGCCCCACCGGATTGCATTCTCCGGCGGGGCTTCTGCACACTCACAAACTCATTTCAACGAGGTCAGCTATCCGCTGGCAGAGCAACCTCAATGCTCCATACGTCCCCAAATCCGGGAAAATCGCCACGGATACACTCGCGGTCGTCGACCACCTGAACGGTCAATCCAAGACCCCTCGACCGAAATACCTTATACCCGTGTTGGACAATCGGAGACTGGATCAGCGCGCCATCCGCAAGTCGATTAAACTCGCACTGTACATCTGACCACGCCGTGTACTGGGAAAACTCTACGCCCATCAGCTCCCGAGCCTCCCCAATGAGGTCAGGAGACGTCGAGAACCTATGGACTTCGACTGAAATCCAGCGGCACTCCCAGTCCGGCTCACCGCCGAATGTGACTTCGAGAAGCCCGTAGTCGCGCCGCATCAGCCGCTTCCCCCGCCTGCCCTGCACGTCATCTACATGATCGAGATGGATGGCCGACTCAACATCGCGCAGTCGCGCGCCCACGCCAAGCCCGAATACCGTACCCGACGACAGGGTTTCAGCAATGAATTCGGCTCCGATCATCCCATTCCCTCCAATGCCTTGATAAGGAAGTTCATCTCAGCAGCTCGACTCTTATCATTACCCCAATTGTGATCATTCATATGCTCCATGGCGGACCGAGCCTTAGTGATCACATCCTGTCGAAGTTCGGGGCTCTTTCTGAGCGTGTCGAGAACCTGCTGAACACTTCGATCCGACGCCATTCCAGTGCGAAGTCGAATCCCCTCTGCGCCAATTCCGCCGTCTCCTGTGGGAAAGATCCGGACCTCATCAGCACCCACGTGCAAATGCGCCCCCTTGGTGGCCCAGTCGGAAGCAACAGGGGATACTCGAACTCCGCAAACATCATTGTGTACTAGGACTGGTGTGGTTCCGGCCAGTACATAGTACGTGTGCTACGCGACCCCTCCCCACCTGCTTTCTCGCAGGTCGAGGCAGCCTGATGACCACCCCCGACACCAACCCCACCCCGACCCCCAGCACCGGCTCGCGCAGGGTCCGCGCCAACGGGGACGGCACTATCTACCAGCGCAAGGACGGCCGCTGGGAAGCCGCCGGATACGTCCTGGCCGTCGGCGACACCCGCAAGCGCATCCGCGTCTACGGCACCACCCGCAAAGACGCACTCGCCAAGCTCACCGAGAAGATCGCCACCAGCAATCGCGGTGTCCCCGCCCCCTCCGCGCAGGGCAGCGTTGGCGCATACCTGGCCTACTGGCTGGAGACCGTCGCCGTCCACCGGCTGCGCGAGAACACCCACACCCGCTACACCGCCTGCACCCGTCTCTACCTCATCCCCGGTCTCGGACGGAAGAAGCTCGCCAAGCTCACCGCCAAGGACGTCCGCACCTGGCTCGATCAACTCTGCACCACCTGCCAGTGCTGCGCACGCGGCCTCGACACCGCCCGCAACCACCCCCAGTGCTGCGCCGTCGGGAAGTGCTGCTCCAAGCGCCTGTCCCCACTGACGCTGGCCTACGTCCACTCCGTACTCAAGTCCGCCCTGGAGCACGCTGTCCGCGAAGAGGAGATCCCCCGCAACGTCGCCCGCAACGTCCGAATGGGCACACCCCGCCCCCGACGCTTCGAACCCCTCACAGCCGCTGAGGCCCGCGCGTTCCTCGCCGCCACCAGCGGCCATCGCCTCCACGCGCTGTTCGAACTCGCCCTGCGCACTGGGCTCCGCAAGGGCGAACTCCTCGGCCTGCGCTGGGAAGACCTCGACCTGGCCGGCGGAACCGCCAGCATCCGCCGCACCCTCCAGCGCACCAACACCGGCGGCTTGGCCGCCCTGCCGACCAAGACCCAGAGTTCCGAGCGCCGCATCGCCCTGCCCACTCCATGCCTGCGCTCCATCGAACAGCACCGCGACCGGCAGCGCCAGGAACGCCAAGCGGCGGGGGCGACCTGGAAGGACAGCGGCTACGTCTTCACTCGGCCCGACGGCGCCCCGATCGAGGGAGCCACGCTCACCCGGCACTTCACCGCCCTGCTCCGCCAGGCCAGGCTCCGCCGCATCCGCTTCCACGACCTCCGGCACTCGGCGGCGACCCTCCTCCTGGAACAGGGCGTCGAACTCGTCGTCATCAAGGAACTGTTGGGCCATGCCCACATCGGGGTGACCGCTACGGTGTACGCCCACGTCCGACTCCGCCTCCAGCGCCAAGCCATCGACACCCTCAGCAACGTCCTCCGCCACCCCGCAGACGACACCGCCGAGCCCGACGGCGGCGACGATCCGCCACTTTGTGCAGCACCCGTCCGCTGATGTTGCCGTCAGCCGTTGCCGTCAGACGGCTCAGCGGCCCCATCGGAAACCATCCGGTGGGGCCGCTGAGTTTATTCAGCTATACCCAGAGTCGCTCCTGCGCTGGGCTAATTTACGATGGCTCGCGCCACCGCAGCAGCGCTCATGGCTCCAATTGTGCGGCGCGCGCCTTCAAGGATTCTGCAGCCTCGTCCCAATCGGGGCCAAAGCAGAGAAGGTCACTTGCGGCCTCCCGCAGCAAGGCCGGATCATCGGGACGCTGCAAGCAGGCGAGCCGATATGCCAGATTGCGAGCCCAAACCGGGAGAGCCATCCAGTCATCCGCCAGCACGTCATGCAATGCCGACAAGATCTCCTCAGGGTCAGCGAACGTGATTTTTTCGATGAAGTCTCGGACGGCATCTGGGATTTTCGGGGTGCCATCCTCGTAAACCGAGAGGATCAACTCCCTCGTCGACTGGGTCAGTTCAGACACAGCCCTCACCTCACTTCTTAGGGATTGAGCCAGTAGGTTGCAACGCGATACACGTTATCGGGAGTCTGGGAAAGCCGATAGCCGACGTTGAATCCGCCCACCTGAATCTGCCTCTCCAATGGGCCGGAAAATCCCGGCGATCCTACGCGTGGCACGACACCTCCATTCGCCATGTGACCATAGGCATCCGAGACGATACCCTGCTCAATTTCGTCCGGCGTAAGTCCAGTGGTCCTCAGGTCGTTTGCCACGCCACCCGGTCCAGTATGTGCACGGTCAAACCCGTGGCCAGTATTAAACTGCCACTGGTCATTACCAACTGTGGCCGAGCGCTTTAGATCCTGACCGGCGCCCTTTGAGGCCCCGTACAGAACCTCGCCGCAACCTGGCCCGGTGTTATGAACGAGCACCGGCGTATTTCCGGCGAGTACATAGTACGTGTGAAGGTCGGCAATCGTAAGATTGTACACGGCTTGCTTCTGCGTCCACCGCTTTACTGCGGCAACCTTTACGATAATACCAGTAGAGGTGTGCAGAGTGTCGCCGGGCTGGAGGTCTGTGGCGTCGACCCAGCGCTCCTGGTTCTCGACCCAGAAGGGGTGATGATCCGTTGCCGTGATTTTTCCGGCGGAGGTGGTTGCGTCATCGTCGATAGCGACCTCAACCAGGTTCTTCTCGCCCTCGCCTCTAATTAGGGCGATGACCGGGCGTGCAGCTGTCGCACCAGACTCCGGGTCGGTCGCAAGAACCTCGTCCCCGAGCTGAATTTCAGAGATTTCCTTAGTGGTGCCGTCTGCCAGAAGGACCTGCGTTTCACCGGTGAATGAATTGGGTCGACATCCCCTCACCCCCCCAAATGGGCCGATATCTGCCGCCCCGTATATGATTTCCTCGGCCACCGCTTGGCCGCAAAGAATGGGATTCATTCCGCAGATTGGCGCCGCAACTACGGCCAGGCTGGCGAAGGAGACGGAGTAGATAATGGCGCAGGTTACTGTGCTATCGCAGCCTCTAGCGTCAGGGTTATTTACGTTGTAGCTACCTGCAACAGTGTGCGGCGACTGAGGGTTGGGCTCCTTTGAAGTGCAGTTGTAGTTCATGCCCATGGCGTAGATGCAGCCATCGGCTTTCCCCGGCTTCGTGGGCTTAAGAGGCGGAATTGGCTTGAGCGGCCTATATGAGGGTGCGCTGTCAAAAAGTCGGTTGAGCGCCGATTCCGAGACGTAGGTACTGGTCTCGGCCGTGTTGTTCATCGTGATAGTGCCGGCCGGCCCGCAGTCGTAGAGCGTGCCGCATTCCTCGGATTTGAGTCCAGTCGGATCGGCGAGGTTGATTGGGTTGTTGTTGCTGTAGGCGTAGCCGTTGATCTGTTGGGGGTCACTGCCGTCGAGGATGGGGTCGACGGAGATGAACCGGCCGGTGATTGGCTGGTATTGGCGGGCGCCGAGGTTGGTGAGGCCGGTGGTCTCGTCCTCGGTTCCGCCGACGAAGCCCTTGGAGCCGAGCCAGCCGCCTGGGGCGGGCTGGGTGCCGCGGGGGTTGCCGAACGGATCAACGGGGCGGCGTGCGGTGGTCAGGGTGGTGAGGTCGAGGCTGACGGTGTTGGTGCCGTGGTGGTCGGCGACCTGGACGGTGAACGATCCGGGAGCGGTTCCGGCGCCTTTGCGGATCATGGTCATCCCGCTGGGGATGGGGTAGTAGCGGGTGCCGGTCTGGGCCTTGGTGACGGTGTCGACGGTCAGTTCGTCGGTGCCGAGGGTGAGGGTGGTGGTGCCGGGGTTGCGGCGGATGAGCTGGTTGCCGTCGGCGTCGTAGAGGTAGGTGGTGGTGGTGTTGGGGGTGGTCCACTTCTGCCCGGCCGGGACGGTGCTGGCGCAGTCGCCGAGGACGAGGGCGGTGTTGCTGGTGGTGACGTTGCCGGGGATGGCGAGGCAGCGGTTGGCGGCGGGGTTGTGGAGGGTGCCGTCGGCGCGGGGGGTCCAGGTCTGTGCGGCGGAGTTGTCGCAGTTCTGGGTCTGGACGGCCGAGCCGGCGGTGGTGCCCATGGCCTGAACGCACTTGCCGAGGACGACGAGGCGGTTGTTGGCGACGGTGTAGAGCTGGCTGCCGCCGCTGGTGCAGGCGTTGATCTGCAGGTTGGTGCCGTTGGCGTTGCTGCCGCCGGCGGTGGCGATGCACTTGCCGCCGTTGCCGGTGATCTGGCCGGGTGCCGTGTGACTGGCGAGTTTGCCTTCGCTGTTCCAGGTGAGGGCGGCGGTGCCGGTGCCGGAGACACCGGTGCGGATGGCGGTGGTGTTGCCGTTGGCGTCGTACTGGGTGGCGCCGTTGGCGGTCGTGGTGGTGCCGGTCTTGACCGTGGAGATGAGCAGGGCGTGGGCGCCGCCGGTGCCGCCGCCGGTGTTGGCCGCGGTGGTCGGTGTGTTGACGGTGCCGGGTGCCGGGAACTGCTGGGTGGTGGTGACGTCCTTGGCTGGGTCACCGAACTGGTCGTGCTGGATCAGCGAGGTGCGGTTGCCGGTCAGGTCGTAGGTGTAGTCCTGCCAGTAGGGGTTGCCGCCGCCCACAGTGGTCTTGGCGGGCGCGACGGCACCGCTGGTGGGGGTGGTGTTGGCGCAGGCCCCCTGGTCGAGGGTTTTGTGCTGGAGCGGGTCGGGGGTGGTGATGCCGCCGGTGTCGGTCCAGGCGGTGGTGAGGCGGCCGAGGTAGTCGTAGGTGAAGCACTGCCGGTCGGTCGCGGGCGGGCTGTTGTCGGGGATGTTGGTGATCGAGGTGATCGAACCGGCGGGGTTGTAGGTGTAGTTGGTCTGCTGCACCGCGCCGGTGACGGAGGTCTGCTTGTCGAGGTACTGGGCGCGGACGCGGCCGGTGGCCTGGTCGTAGTCGGTGGTGGTGACCACCTGGCTGGCCCAGGGGTTGACGGTGGACCGCAAGGTCCGGCCGAAGACGTCGTACTCGCTCTGTACGTCGTACGTCGTCGCGCCGGCGTAGGAGATCATCTGGCCGTAGTCGTTGTACGCGTAGGCGAGTCTGTCCTGCGGGAGGCCGCCGGCGGCGGGCAGCGTGACGAGTTTGGGGTTGCCGGTGATCTGGTCGTACTGGCTGCTGGTGGTGTAGGTGAAGGTTCCTGAGGCGAGCCCGGCCTCGGTGCCCGGGATGGTGAGCGTGCTGGAGGTGGGCCGGTAGCTGTTGTCGTAGCCGGTGACAGTGCTGGTGTATGCCTGGCCGCTGCTTCCGCCGACGTAGCGGGTGGAGGTAGCGGGCTTGGCCTTCATCACGGTGTCGAACGTCCAGGCAGCCAGCTGGTTGTTCGGAGCAGCAGAGCCCTCGTAGAGGCCGGTCTTTCGTCCTGCCAGGTCGTAGGTGTAGGTGAGGACCTGACCCTTGGCGTCGGTGGTGGTGGCCAG
Source organism: Kitasatospora sp. NPDC087315 (assembly GCF_044744345.1). Classification (NCBI taxonomy): domain Bacteria; kingdom Bacillati; phylum Actinomycetota; class Actinomycetes; order Kitasatosporales; family Streptomycetaceae; genus Kitasatospora; species Kitasatospora sp. NPDC087315. Next base: position 164,810 of record NZ_JBIUYD010000009.1, read on the forward strand.
CCGTGACGCGGCGTCGTAGGTGCGGCTGCTGGTGCCGGTGTCCGGATCGCTGGCGCTGATCTGGCGGCCTCGCAGGTCATACCTGTACGACCAGGTGTTCCCGACACTGTCCGTCATCCCCGCTCGCTGGCCGGCGGGGTTGTAGGTGTAGCGGGTGACGGCGGCGTCCGCGGCCTGGCTGGTAGCCGTGGCGGTGCGGTACTGCCACAGCTCGGTCGTGCGCCCGCGGGCGTCGGTGATCGTGCCGGTGGGCCAGGATCCCTGCGGCGGGACCACGTCGGTGCGGTCGGCCCCGGGGTAACTGGCGGTGGCCTGGCTCTGGAGAGCCCCGAGGGACCAGAGCGCGGAGACGGTCGGGCGGCCCAGGCCGTCGAAGGTGATCCGGGTCTGGGCGGGAATGGTGCTGTCGGGCGCGGTGACCAGAGTGGTCGACGGCGCGGCGTCCCTGTTGTACCAGGCGGCGCTGCTCGCCCAGGTCCGTCCCTGGGAGTCGTACTGGGTGTCGGTGATCAGACGGCCAGCGTCGCCAGGACCGGCTGGCGAGGTCTGGGTCTGGCGGGTACGGGCGAAGCCGTCGAGCAACGCCACCGAGCGCTTGTAGACGGCGGTGTCGCCGTCCACCATCAAGGTGGAACTGGTGATGGTCGACGGAACGCCGGTGGTGTTGGAGACGGTGTAGGTGAAGGTCTGATTGGCGTTGGGCTTGATGGCCGGAGTCCGTCCGGACGCCCAGACGCCGGTCAGCCGGCCGAGCGCGTCGTAGGTCTCGGTGACGGTCTTGCCATTGGGGTCCTTGATAGTGAGGGGCAGTGAACGGCGCGGCTCCAGTGCGGTGACGGTGTCCCAGCTTCCGGACGTGCCGGGAGCCGGGGCCGAGGTCGTCACCGTGGTTGGTAGCTCTCTCGGGGCAGATGCCGTGTAGACGGTATTGGTGGTGACGCCGCCGGGGTGCTGCGAGTCCGTGCTGTTGGGATCGGTGTTCGACACCACGCGGCCGTACGCGTCGTAGGTGCTGGTGGAGATGGTGGCGAAGACCGCGGCTCCGACGCTGTCGTAGCGGTCCAGGGTCAGGTTGCCGGTTGGGTCCGCCGTGGCACCGGCCTGCTCGTAGGGAAGGCCGTCGTACAGCACCCGGGTCCATGAGACCGTGTTGGCCGAGGTGGCGGAGGCGCCACAGGCATTGCTTCCGGAGACAATCAGGGTCTCGGCGACCAGGTCCGTACGCTGCGGGTCGGGGCCGGTGGCGTAGCCGGTGCGGGTGCACAGGTCGGGCAGGCCGTCGGCCTGGTCGAGCACGGTGAGGGTTCGGTCGGCGTGGGCCGGGTCGCCCGTAGTGGTCTTGGTAGTGGTGCGCCAGGTGTTGTCGGTTTTGCGTGCACGCGTGGTGGTAGTGCTGATTGTGGCGGGGTAGCGGGCGATGAGGTCGGGCAGTCCATTGCCGCGGGCCTGGGTAGCGGTGGTGAATTCGCCGCTGGAGCTGTTGATCACCTGGGCCACGACGGTGCCGCCGGCTTGGTCGAAGCTCTCGGTCTGCAGGGTCTGTCCGGCGAGCCAGTCAGTGTCGGTGGTGTCGCGGCCGAGGGCGTCGGTGAGGTGAACGCTGCGGATGGTGCCGTTCTTACGGGTGTCGCCGTTCATGCCCTGGCGGTAGGTGGCGCGGGTCTGGCCCTTGGGGCCGTCGTTGCCGCTTCCCACGGTGGTGGTGACGGTGGCGAAGCCGCGGAAGTCGCCCCAGGTACGGGCCTTGGCCTCGGTGAACTGGTTGTCGTCCCGGTGCCAGCCAGCTGGGCCATAAGCGTAGTTGGTGGTTTTGGCGGGGGCTCCGGTGGCGAAGTCGTTCTCAGTGAGCGAGGCGACGGTGTAGTGGTTGAACCAGTCGAGGACCGGGTCGGCATCGGCCACGGAGCCGGGCGGGGACCAGCGGACGGGGTAGCAGGCGCGGGTGTTGTCGTCCTCGCCGGCTGGCATCACGTTCTTGACGCGGGAGCAGTCCGGGAGGTTGTAGTCGACGTTGAGGACACCACCGGTCTCGTTGCGGATCTGCTGGATGCGCGCGCGGTTCATCCGCGGCGGTGCCGGCACGAGGTCGGTGCCGTCGACCCGGTTGGGCAGCATCACCGGCGTGAAACTCACCGGAGGGGTGCTGACGGTGGGGCTGGCGGTCTTGCCGGTGCGCTGCACCGAGTCCAGCCACAGCGCCTTCTGGCTCGTGGTTTCGACAGGGTCCGGCGGGGGCTGTTGGTTCGCGGAGCGGTTGGGGTCGGGGAAGGAGTGCTTGAGTTCGTAGGCGTCGACGTCCTGCCAGGCGTTGTTGACCCGTACCTGGGTGCTGATGGAGGTCAGCCGCTTGGTGGTGAAGTAGCTGGGACCGTAGTTGGTGCAGGTGCCGGTGGCCTTGCACTCCTGGTCGACGGGGACGTCGGGCCAGTTGTTCTTGTTGGCCACCGTGCGGTTGACGGGGTCGCAGGCCGAGCCGGCCTCCAGACAGCGCTCGGCGGTGGTGAAGGTGACCCGGGCGGCGGGCTGCAGGGTGCCCTTCGCCGCTACCTGCTCGCTGAGGCGCTGGCCGTAGTCGATCCGCGTGACGGTGTTGGCCCGGGTGTAGGCGGTCAGCGTGCCGTTGCCGTTGTTCTGGACGCCGCCGCGGGAGTAGTGGTTGGTCTCCGGCGCCCAGGTGTAGGTGGTCAGGTTGCCGTGCACGTCGACCACGTAGTCCAGCGAGAGGCGCTGCCACATCTGGCACCAGGACGCCTTGCCCTTGGCCGCGTCGTAGCACCGGTCCCCGCTGTTCGGCGCGTAGACCGGAACGGTGGAGGCGGAGTTGGTGGCCGGGTCGCTCTTGTCACCGCCGGGCAGGTGGTTCAGCCCGAAGTAGTAGACCGTCCCAGAGGTGTCGGTGATCTTCGCGTAGGCGCCGTTGTCGGTGCCGTTGGTCGCGCCGGTGCCGAACTCGACCTTCGTGCCGTCATCGTTCTTCAGCCGCCACACGCCGGTGGCATCGTCCGAGGACACCGCGTCGCTCGACACCCGGACCAGTTGCCCGGAGTGCGAACCCAGCGAGAGGGTGGCGTTGAATCCGGCCCAGCACAGGTCGCCGGAGCCGGTGATCCCGGCCTTGCCACACGGTGTGTAGCTGCGCTCGATGAAACCGGGGTTGAAGTCCCAGCCGTCCCCGATCCAGGACGCCTGCGCATTCGTCGCCGAAGTCCTGCCGTCCACTGACGACGAGTTGTAGCCGAGGGAGACACCAGGAGCCGAGCCGCCCAGCGCTGCCGGGACCTGCACGTTGTAGTTGTAGGTCAGTGCTCCCGAGGGTCCCCCGGAGGCCCAGGCCGATGAAGGCGTGAGGCTGGTGGCACTGTAGGTGCCGCCGCCGCCGGACGGGCTGCTCTCCGCTGCCAGCACCACAGAGGCGCCGGAGGGAGCCGCGACAGCTGCGGCCTTGTGTGAGAGGGGCGAGAGCGATGTTTCGGGGGCGTTCGGGGGGGAGTCCTGCGCTGCGCTCTGGTGGGTCGCCGACAGGTCGATGCTCGCGACCAGGCGCTTCCCGATGGGGTCGTAGCCGGTCGCGACCGGGGTGCGGACCAGACAGGATGGCACCTGCGGGGTGGTTAGCGCACAGGCTGGCATGGTCACCAGGCGGCCGCGCGCGGCAAAGTCCGTGCCGGTCTCGGCGTCGAGTGCGGCGGTGTCAATGCCGACCTTCACCGCCGTTGCGACGGCCGGTGCGCTGACAGAACTATCGGCCTGTGTGGCGGTGTCGGCCGACGGACCCGCGCTCAGGGACAGCAGGAGCCCGTCGACACCTGCGGCGTCGGCGATCTGTGTCTCGGGCTTCACCACGGTGACCGAGCGTGCGGTTTCTTCCTTTTCCTGAGCGGCACTGACCCAGACCGGCAGCGCGCCGACCTGTGCCGCGGTCTCGGTGAGCTCGGCCGTGGCGGTTTCCTGCTTGGCCGGCTTGCGTGCGGGCGCCGCCTTCGAGCTCGCGGGCACAGGGCTGTGCGGGGCCGTCTCGACCGGCTTCGCCGCAGCTTCGGCCTTCACCGACGGGGTACGGGGCAGCGGGGTGCCGGGCGGTGACCACACCCGGGAGAAGTCAGGGGTGGCCGCCACGGCCTGCGAGGCCACCGGCCCCAGCAGCGAGGCGATCACGGCCATGCCGACGGCGCCGGCTATTCGGCGGCGGCCAACCGGGGGTCTTGCGCTTCTGTGAAGCAATGGAGTTCTCAAGTTTGACGATCCATTACCTAGATGTGGACTGGATACGGGCTGATGGATTCTATGGGGTGAAGATCAAGAACTCGCATGGATGTAAGCCGTCAAATACATGTGACGCATATCACATTGGTGGATATGTGATGCTTCATCCCGCCAGTCGGCCGGGATTTGAAAAGAGGATCTTGACGGTCGCCAGGGCTCCTGGAATCGTGCGCCTGACCTCTGCGCAAACGGCGCTCAGGGCTCGGAATCCAGGAAATCGTGTGCGTATCACATCAGAATTTTTGACGGACCATCAAATACCTTTGGGGCGGAGCCCCCGCCTGTTTTCACTCCGGTTCAAGGCAGTCTCCGCAGCTGCAATCCTGTCCCTCACCGCGGGTGTGATCGCCCTCGCCCCGGTCGCAGCCAGGGCCGACGCGACGGATCCGCAGGCGGCGGTGCGGGCGGGCGACGCTAAGCACATGGGCGAGCTTCTGAACCCGCGGCCGGCGGAGCTGGCGATCGCGGAGGCGAAGCGGACCGGCAAGGATGTGCCGATCCCTTCGCTGACCGACGAGTTCAGCACCACCGTCGCCACGCCCGTCGGCCGGCTCCGTCAGGAGCAGCACATGGACGCGCAGCGGGTGAAGCGGGCTGACGGTTCGTGGACGGCGCTGGATGACACGCTGGTGCGTCGTGCTGATGGTTCGTTCGCGCCTGCGGCGGCGAGTGAGGGTCTGGTGATCTCGGGCGGTGGCGGTGGTCCGCTGGCGACGATGACCACCGGGGACGGCAAGGAGCTGGCGGTGGGGTCGCCGTTCGGTGGTGCGCTGCCGGTTCCGGTGGTGAGTGGCAACAGTGCTTTGTTCGCGTCGGTGGCACCGGATACGGACCTGAGGGTGACGGCGGACCGGTTCGGTGGGTACAGCACCGTGCTGGTGCTGCACACCCCGCTGGCGGCCGGCAACCCGGCGGTGCGTTCGCTGAACTTTCCCGCCGCGGCCAGGGGTGTGGAGCTGTCGGCCAACGCGGACGGCAGCCTGAGGGCCACCAGCGACGGTCGGGAGGTGTTCACGGCGCCGAAGCCGCAGATGTGGTCCGCCGCGGCCCCCGCGGCGGCGGGCGAGGCCGCCGCGCCGACCGCCAGGAACTCGGCCGTGAAGGCCTCTTTCACGGGGCAGGAGGCGGCTCCCGCGCCGTCTCCCTCGGGCGAGGGCGCTGGCGCGACCCGCCAGGAGCCGGACGCGCCGAGCAGCGCGGATGGCCCTGGTCCGAAGGCCACCGTAGCCGACGTCCCGGTGACCGCGGACACGGATGCGCAGGGCGTCGGGGCGATCCGGTTGTCGCCCAGCCCCGAGTTGCTGGACGGTCCGGACACCGTCTACCCGGTCTACGTCGACCCGTCCTGGTCGAACGACGCCCGGGGCAAGAGCCACCACGCCTGGGTGCAGTCCGCCTACCCGGGCGTCGGCAACTTCGACCGCACCGGCTCCGCCGACCGCGACCGCCTGGGTGTCGGCTACCAGGGCTGGGAGACCACCAAGGGGGTCGAGCGGGCGCTGTACGAGTTCAACATCAACGGCTACATGTCGAACACCCACATCAACTACGCGAACCTGCGGGTGTCGCAGTACGTGTCGGCCGACTACTCCTGCACCACCCCGTATCCGGTGAACCTCTACCGGGCCGGCGCGTTCGACGGCTCCATCTCCTGGAACAGCCACAAGACGTACGAGTGGGTCGACGGCAAGTCCGTCCCGGGCAACGGCACCAACGCCGCGTGCAAGCCGGACATCCCCGTCGACTTCAACATCACCGCACCGATGCGCAACGCGCTCGCCGACACCGGGACGCCGCTGGCGTTCGCCCTGGTCGGCAGCGAGGGCTCCGGCGACAAGATGGGCTTCAAGCGCTTCGGCTACGACGCCGTCCTGTCCACCGAGTACGACCACATGCCGTTGCAGCCGGGCGACCCGCGCACCTCACCCGCCCCGCGCAGCGTCACCTACGGCGAGAACGACAGCTGTGGCAACGTGCCGGTCTCCTCCTATCGTTGGATCACCGACACCACCGTCAACCTCACCTCGGTGGTCAGCAGCCACAACCAGTCCCAGCTGACCGAGTACGTCAACATCTGGGACGACTCCTCCCCGGGTTCCCCGAGTGTCAGCAACGGCTGGTCGGGCTTCGTGCCCAACGGCAGTCGCGCCTCCTACAACGTCCCCCGTTCCACGCTGAAGGACGGCCACACCTACGGCTGGGCCGCCCAGGGCGACGACGGCCTTTTGCGCGGCCCGGCGACCGCCGTCTGCCACTTCACGGTCGACACCACCCCGCCGGTCGCCGCGTTCGGCACCTTCACCAACCCCGCCACCCAGTTCCCCCCCTCCGGCAACGGCCAGACCACCAACCTGCGCCTCGGCGAGACGGGTTCGATCCCCTTCGCGGCCTACGACCCCAACCCCTCCGGCCTGCGCGCCTCGGGCGTGGTCTGCGTCCGCTACGGGTACGACCCCCAGCTGGCCACCTACACCCAGGACTGCAACGGCGTCGCCGGCATCAGTGAACTCAGGACCACGCCCACTCACTGGGGCACCAACATCCTGTACGCCCAGGTCTTCGACGACGCCGGGAACATGTCCCAGACGATGTCGTACTCCTTCTACGTCCCCTGGGCCCCCGGACCGGTCGCCTACGGCGACACCACCGGCGACGCCAACCCGGACATCCTCGTCCCCGACAGCGCCGGCAACCTGATCACCCACGGCCGCGCCACCGACCCGGGCAACACCAGCGTCCCGCCCACCGGCACCGCAGCCCCCGCCAACCAGGCACCCGAGACCGGGAGGAGCTGGAAGGATTACAAGGTCACCCATCGCGGCTCCCTGGACCCGGGGCTGAACACCGACGACCTGTTCGTCCACCGCGACGGTGGAAGCACGCTTTACTACTATGCCAACAAGCTCTCCGACCCCGGACGGTTCACCGCGAACCAGAAATGGTCGCTGAACCGGCCCAACTGCGAGGGCGACGCGACCACTTGCCCCGGCTACCACCAGGACGAGGACTGGCGCTACACCAGCCAGATCACCCCGATCGGTTCAGCCAAGGACACCCGTACCCCCAATCGCGAGGTCAAGAACGCCACCGGAATCCTCGCCGTGGAGTCCGGCAACCTCTGGTACTATCCCGCCGACTCCAACAAGACCCTGCGCGCGCCGAACCTCGTCGCCACCGGTGGCTGGGACACTCTCGACCTGATGGTCCCGGGCAACACCCTGGCCGTCGACCCCGCCGGCACCACCCCGGTCACCCCCGCCCTGTGGGCCCGCGCCCGCACCACCACGGGCGGCCGCACCGCCGGCGACATCCTCCAGTACGCCCTCACCACCCAGACCCGCACCGACGGAACGGACTCATACACCACCGTCACCGCCGTCACCCCCGCCGGCACACCCAAGATCGGCGCCGGCGTCACCACCACCGACTTCCCGACCGTCGGCGCAGACGGCGACGTGACCGGCGACGGCGTGCCCGACCTGTGGGCCCTCGACAGCTCCGGCAACCTGCGCACCTGGCCCGGCAGCGTCACCAACAAGGTCGTCACCGGCTTCAACGGCGACCACTACCGCGGCAACACCCAGGCCCCGCAGGCCCAGTGGAAGCTCCAGGGCGACACCACCGCCAACCCCACCACCTACAACGCCACGCCCAGCAACCTCACCTTCGCGAACGACACCGTCGACGGCCGCGCCACCAAGGTCGCCGTCTTCAACGGCACCACCTCTGCCACCACCGACAAGCCCGTCGTCGACACCCGCCAGAGCTTTACCCTCAGCACCTGGGCCAAGTCCACCGGCACCGGCAACGTCATCGCCAGCCAGAACACCACCCGCGCCAGCAGCTTCCTCCTCTGGAGCGAAGGCAACGGCGGCGCCTGGCGCTTCGCCCTCGCCCACGCCGACGACAACAACTGGCCCTACGACTACACCACCGTCACCAACAGCGCCGCACTCGTGAAGAGCGACGTCTGGACCCAGCTCACCGCCAGCTACAACGCCGCCACCGGCCAGATGAGCCTCTACGTCAACGGCACCCTCGCCGGCAGCGCCCACCACAACGCCGCCAGCAGCCCCGCCCCCAGCGGAAACCTCGTCCTCGGCCGCTACCAGTACCAGGGCCAGCAGACCACCAGCTTCAACGGCAGCGTCAGCAACTTCGCCGCCTACAACACCGCCGTCAACCCCCCCGCCACCGCCACCGCCGTCCGCCACGCCGCCAGCGACCGCTGCCTCGACGTCCCCAACAACGACACCGGCCAGGGCGTCGCCATCTGGACCTGCAACAACGGCCCCGCCCAGAGCCTCACCGTCAACCCCGCCAACGCCACCGTCAGCCTGCGCGGCATGTGCCTGGACATCGGCGGAGCCAGCACCGCCAACGGCGCCGCCGTCGGCCTCTGGAACTGCACCCCCGGATCCTGGAACCAGGTCTGGATCCCCCGCGCCGACGGCAGCCTCTACAACCCCGGCTCCAACCACTGCCTCGACCTGCCCGGCAACGACATCACCCCAGGCACCCGCCTCATCGCTTTCACCTGCAACGCCACCCCCGCCCAGACCTGGAGCATCCCCGCCCTGAAGACCCCCACCCTCCCCGTCAATCCCTGACCTGCCGAACAACCCAGTAGGGCCCACGGCGCGAAGTGCGCTGTGGGCCCCACCCGTCTGAGCAGACAGATGTTCACCACCCGATCGATCCCGTGCTTGAAGCGTGGGAGATCGGAACCGATTCCACATCTCATGGGCGGCCTTCCGTGGCCCGGCTAGTACTGCAACCGCATGTGCGTGACGGATGTGGTGTTGGGCTCGTTGGTGTGACTGTGTGCTGATGAGCTGACGGTCGAGCAGGTCGAGTCGTGGTCCGAGGGAATAGCCGGGTTCCATACCCGGTTCGCCCATCGTTTCGGCAGGTCGGAGCCCCGTTCGCGGGCGCTGGACTACCTGACCGGGCTGCTCGCTCCATTGGAGCGCAAGAACGGCTGGACACTGACCGAGCAGGTCGGGCAGCTCCGCCCGGACGGTGATCCGCGAGGTTCCCGGCGCCGGTGCGGTCGCGGCCGCGCGCTGCACCGCGCACGACTACCGCGATCCGGGCAAGCCCCGGATCGCCTGGAACGACGAGCAGACCCGGGCCGACCCGGTGGACGCCCTGGTCGGCGACGCGCTGCGGCTGCTCGGGCACCTGCCCGAGCAGCCGCTGGGCGAACGGGCTGCGAACGCGGTCGGCCTGCTGGCCCTGGTCGCCGGACAGGACGTCGAACCCGCTGACGGCTCCGACGGCCGCGACGGACGCCGGCGCATCACCCGGGGCACCGCCCCCGACCGCGTCGTGTCCACGGTCGACCCCGAGACCCGGCACATCCACAAGACCCGCACCCACCGGCAGGACGGCTACAAGGCCCACCTCGCCGTCGAGCCCGAGACCACGATCTGCACCGACGTCGAGCTCACGCCCGGCTCCGGAGAGGAACACCACGAGGCCGCCGTCGCGCTCGACCTCCTCGCCGAGGAGGAGCAGCCCGTCGAGGCGTTCGGCGACACCGCCTGCTCCACCGGAACCGCCCGCCACGTCCTCGGCGGGGCCGGACACCGGCTGTTCTTCAAGCCCGTCCCCCAACGGCCCGCCGTCGCGGGCGGCTTCGTCCTGGACGACTTCCGCATCGACACCATCGCGGGCACGGCCACCTGCCCGGCCGTCCACACCGTCCCGCTCTCACCCGACCGCGGTCTGGCGCTCGCCCGCACGGCGAACTTCGGCCGCCACTGCACCGGCTGCCCGCTGCGTGAACGCCGCACCACCTCGCAGACCGGCAGGAACCTGCGGATCCAACCCGGCTACGACCTCCGACGAACCGCCCGCCGGCAAGCCGCCGAACCGGCATGGCAGGACGCATACCGCCGCTGGCGTCCACCGGTCGAACGCGCCGTCGCCTGGCTCGTCGGCCACGGAAACCGCCGCCTGCGCTACCGGGGAACGATCAAGAACAACGCCTGGCTCCACATCCGGGGCGCAGCCCTCAACCTCCGGACCCTGACCAACCTCGGACTCACCCACAACGGGCACCGCCTGGCAGATCGGGGCTGCCGCCTGATGACGGCAGCCCCGATCACACCAAGATCTTCATCAGCCTTCTACTAGCAGTCGTAGGGCGAGGGAGCCGACTATCCCGGCTTCCTCGCCCGAGACCGCACCGCTCCCCAGCATCACCGCTTCGCCCCAAGTCGGTCGGAGGAAAGAAGAGCACCTCCCGACCCAGCATCGCTGGCGGCAAGCCGACGGCGAAGAGGCGGGTCTTTGCCACCCGCAAGGATCTGTCACAACTGACCAAGGCGCAGCTGACCAAGGCGCAGTTATATGAGCGCGCGACGCGGTATGAGATCGGGCTCCGTTCGACGATGAGCCGCGATGGGCCCCAGAAGGCCGTGGAACGGGCGGAGCGCGGGCGTGTCGGTGATCACAAAGTTCCCCAGCTTCAGAGGTCGCGCAGCATGCAGGTCAGGCGGCAGCTGGTGATCCGCTTGCCGGTGTCGTCGGTGATCGCGATCTCGTAGGTGGCGGCGGTGCGCCCCTTGAAGACGGCGGTCGCGACCCCGGTGACCAGTCCGGAGGTGGCCGAGCGGTGGTGGGTGGCGTTCAGGTCCACGCCCACCGCGTACCGCCCCGGGCCGGCGTGCAGCATCGCGCCGATCGAGCCGAGGGTCTCGGCGAGCGCGGCCGAGGCGCCGCCGTGCAGCAGCCCGTACGGCTGCTGGTTGCCCTCGACCGGCATGGTGCCGACCACCCGGTCGCCCGAGGCCTCGACGATCCGGATGCCGAGCTTCTCGCCGAGGTGGCCACCGGAGAAGGTGGCCGGTTCCACGCCCAGCTTGGCGAAGTGGTCCAGCACGTCCTGGGGGACCTTCAGGACGGTGGACGCGTCGGGGGTCGCGCCGGTCATGGGGAAGCTCCTGCCGCTCGGGGTCACGTCGTCGTGCTGCCTGCGATCGTACGACCGTGCTACTGGGCGGTAGCGACCGCGGCGGCGGGCAGGCGCGTCGCCCGCCCGGCCCAGCCCCGCGCGGCGTCCCTTTTGTCGGTGCCGGGCCATAGGATCGGGGGCCGGTAGTGGAATCGGCAGGAACGGACGTTGACGTGGCTACGCAGAGTACGGACAAGGGCGCGACGGGTGGCGGCGGGGCCGGATCGCGGCCCCGGCTGATGCTGCTCGACGGGCACTCGATGGCCTACCGGGCGTTCTACGCGCTGCCCGTGGAGAACTTCAACACCTCCACCGGCCAGCCCACCAACGCGGTGTACGGCTTCGCCTCGATGCTCGCCAACACGGTGCGGGACGAGCGGCCCACCCATGTCGCGGTGGCCTTCGACCTCTCCCGGCAGACCTTCCGCTCCGTCGAGTTCCCCGACTACAAGGCCAACCGTGCCAAGACACCGGACGAGTTCCGCAGCCAGGTCCCGCTGATCGGCGAACTGCTGGACGCCATGCGCGTCCCGCGGCTGACCGCCGAGGGCTTCGAGGCCGACGACATCATCGCCACCCTGGCCACCGCCGCCGAGGCGGCCGGCTACGACGTCGACATCGTCACCGGCGACCGCGACTCCCTCCAGCTGGTCACCGAGCACATCACCGTCCTCTACCCGACCAAGGGCGTCTCCGAGCTGACCCGCTACACCCCGGAGAAGGTCGCCGAGAAGTACGGCGTCACCCCCCGCCAGTACCCCGACCTCGCCGCCCTGCGCGGCGACCCGTCGGACAACCTGCCCGGCATCCCCGGCGTCGGCGAGAAGACCGCCGCCAAGTGGGTCAACCAGTTCGGCTCCTTCGACGAACTGGTCTCCCGCGCCGACGAGGTCAAGGGCAAGATCGGCGAGAAGCTGCGCGAGCACCTGGACTCGGTCAAGCGCAACCGCGTCCTCACCGAGCTGGTCCGCGACGTCGAACTCCCGCTCGGCGTCGACGACCTGGGCCGCGCCGCGTTCGACCGCGAGGCCGTCGGCACCCTGATGGAGTCGCTGGAGTTCCGCAACGCCAACTTCCGAGACCGCGTCTTCGGCATCGACCCGGGCGCCGAGCAGCCCGCCGCCGAGGCCGAACTCGCCCCCGGCGTCGAGGTCGACGGCGAACTGCTCACCGACCCGGGCACGCTCGCCGCCTGGCTCCGGCAGCACGCCGCGGGGAAGACCCCGGTCGCCCTCGCCGCCGTCTACCAGTGGGCGCTCGGCACCGGCGAGGTCACCGAGGTCGCGCTCGCCGTCGGCGAGGGCGCCGCCTGGTTCGACCCGGCCCTGCTCGCGGAGGAGGACGAACGCGCCTTCGCCGCCTGGCTGGCCGACCCGGCCGCCCCCAAGGCCCTGCACATCGCCAAGCAGGTCATGCGCGCCTTCGCCGAGCGCGGCTGGCGGATCGAGGGCGTCGTCGCCGACACCGCCCTCGCCGCCTACCTGGAGAAGCCCGGCCGGCGCACCTTCGGCCTGGAGGTGCTCGCCGAGGAGTACCTCGGCCGCTCGCTCACCCCGGCCCCCGTCGCCGAGACCGGCCAACTCGCCTTCGACGCCCCCGAGGAGGAGGACGGCACCGACGGCACGGCCGCCCGCGCCCAGGCGCTGATGCTCCAGGCCCGCGCCGTGCTCGACCTCGCCGCGCTCTTCGACACCCGCCTCGCCGAGGTCGGCGCCACCGAACTGCTGCGCGACATGGAGCTGCCCATCGCCGCCCTGCTGGCCCGGATGGAGCGCACCGGCATCGCCGCCGACCGGGCCTGGCTCACCGGCCTGGAGGCCCAGTTCGCCGCCGAGATCCAGCGCGTGGTCGAGGAGGCGCACGCCGCGGCCGGCCGCGAGTTCAACCTCGGCTCGCCCAAGCAGCTCCAGGAGATCCTCTTCGGCGAGCTGGCCCTGCCCAAGACCAAGAAGATCAAGACCGGCTACACCACCGACGCCGACGCGCTCACCTGGCTCGCCACCCAGACCGACAACGAGCTGCCGGTCATCCTGCTCCGCCACCGCGACCAGGCCAAGCTGCGCACCACCGTCGAGGGCCTGCTCAAGACGGTCTCCCCGCAGGGCCGCATCCACACCACCTTCAACCAGATGGTCGCCGCCACCGGCCGGCTCTCCTCGCAGGACCCGAACCTGCAGAACATCCCGGTCCGCACCGAGGAGGGGCGCGCCATCCGCCGCGCCTTCGTCGTCGGCGCGGGCTACGAGTCGCTGCTCACCGCCGACTACTCGCAGATCGAACTGCGCATCATGGCGCACCTGTCCGAGGACGAGGCCCTGCTGGAGGCCTTCGCCACCGGAGAGGACCTGCACACCACCGTCGCCTCCCAGGTCTTCGAGGTCCCGGGCGGCTCCGTCGACGCCGAGATGCGCCGCAAGATCAAGGCCATGTCCTACGGTCTGGCGTACGGGCTCTCCGCGTACGGGCTCTCGCAGCAGCTGGGCATCAAGCCCGCCGAGGCGCAGGGCCTGATGGACACCTACTTCGAGCGCTTCGGCGGCGTCCGCGACTACCTGCGCCGGGTCGTCGACGAGGCCCGCGCCACCGGCTACACCGAGACCCTGCTCGGCCGCCGCCGCTACCTGCCGGACCTCAACAGCGACAACCGCCAGCGCCGCGAGATGGCCGAGCGGATGGCCCTCAACGCCCCGATCCAGGGCTCGGCCGCCGACATCGTCAAGATCGCCATGCTGCGGGTGGACGAGGCGCTGCGCGCGGCCGGCCTGGGCTCCCGGATGCTGCTCCAGGTGCACGACGAAATCGTGCTGGAGCTGGCCCCCGGCGAGCGCGAGCGGGTCGAGGCGGTCGTCCGCGAGCAGATGGCCGGCGCCTACCCGCTGCGCGCCCCGCTCGACGTCTCGGTCGGCGTCGGCGCCGACTGGGAGGCCGCCGCGCACTGACACGCGTCCGGACGGCGGCGGGCGCGGGCCTCGGTCCGCGCCCGCGGCCGTCTTCCGGGTGGGGCAGGGCGGCCCGGCCCTCATCTGCGCGTGTTGGTGCGCCGGGTGGCCTCCGCCGTGGTCGGGTCCTCCGGCCAGGGGTGGCGGGGGTAGCGGCCGCGCAGATCGGCGCGGACGGCGCGGTAGCCGTCGCGCCAGAAGGAGGCGAGGTCCCCGGTGACGGCGGCCGGGCGGCCGGCCGGGGAGAGCAGGTGGACGGTGAGCGGCACCCGCCCGCCGGCCAGCGCGGGGGCCGCCGCCCAGCCGAACAGCTCCTGCAACTTCACCGCCAGCACCGGCCGTTCGCCGCTGTAGTCGACCCGGACCCGCGAACCCGACGGGACGGTGATCCGCTCCGGGGCCAGTTCGTCCAGCCGGCCGGCCTCGCCGCCCGCCCACGGCAGCAGCCGCTGGAGGGCCGACGCGGTGTCGATCCGCGCCAGGTCGGACCGCCGCCGGGCCCGGGAGAGTTCCGGCTCCAGCCAGTCGTCGGCCGCCGCCAGCAGCGCCTCGTCGCCCACGTCCGGCCACGGCTCGCCGAGCGCCGCGTGCAGGAAGGCCAGCCGCTCCCGCAGCCCGGCCGCGCCGGCCGGCCAGGAGAGCAGACCGCTCACGCCCTCGCGGGCCAGGCCGTCCAGCAGCGCGGCGCGCAGCAGCGCCCGGTCCGGCCGGTCCAGCGGCGCCGCGGCCAGCTCGACGGCGCCCAGCGACTCCACCCGCCGGGCCGCGACCTCGCCGCGCCGGGCGTCCCAGCGCACCTCCTCCCGGGCGGCCAGCAGCGGCGCGCCCGCCAGCCGCGCGGTCTCCTCGTCCAGCGCGGCCGCGTGCAGCACCCGCGCGGACGGCGACCCGGCCGGGCGGTCCGCCACCGCGACGGCCAGCCACGGCAGGGCGCCCAGCGTGGTGCCGGGGGCCAGTTCGGCGGCCGTGCCGGAGACCATCAGATACGGGCTGCGCGCGCCCGGTTCGGGCTTCTCGACCCGGGCGCGGGCGATCCGCTCCGGGAAGGCCAGCGCCACCACCAGGCCGACCGCCGCGGTGTCCGGCAGTGGTGTCGCCGGGGCGTCGCCCGCCCCGCGCAGCAGCCGCCGGACCTCCTCGCGCCAGCGGCCGGCGTAGGGATCGCGCCCCTCCCGGACGGTCCGCAGGACGGCGCCGAGGTCGTCCCCGAGCGCCCGCGGGGGCTCCTCCGACAGCAGCGCCACCACCTCGGCGGCCCGCCGGGCACCGACCGCCGGGGCGCCGTCCACCAGCGCGCGGGCGAGCCGCGGGTGCAGCCCGGTGCGGGCCAGCCGGACACCGCGCGCGGTGGCCCGCCCGTCGGCGTCCACCGCGCCCAGCGCCAGCAGGGTCTGCCGGGCGGCGGCCATCGCCCCGGCCGGCGGCGGGTCGGGCAGCGCCAGCCCGGCCGCGTCCGGGTCGCCCCAGCAGGCGGCCTGGAGGGCGAACGGGGTGAGGTCGGCGAGCGCGAGCTCCGGGGTCGGGAAGCGCGCCGCCCGGGCGTCCTCGGCCTCCGCCCAGCACCGGTAGACGGCGCCCGGCGCCTCGCGCCCGGCCCGGCCGGCCCGCTGCCGGGCGGCGGCCAGCGAGGCCCGGACGGTCACCAGGGCGGCCAGGCCGCGGGCGTGGTCGGTCCGCGGCTCGCGGGCCAGCCCGCCGTCCACCACGACCCGTACGCCCGGCACGGTCAGCGAGGACTCGGCGACCGAGGTGGCCAGCACCACCCGGCGCCCGGCGGCCGGGGTGAGCGCCGCGTCCTGCACCGACTGCGGTGCCCGGCCGTGCAGTTGCAGCACCTCCGCCGGGGCGCCCGCGAGCAGTCCGGCCACCCGGGCGATCTCGCCGACGCCGGGCAGGAAGCAGAGCACGTCCCCGGACCGCTCGGCCAGCGCCCGCCGGACGGTGGCCGCGACATGCTCCAGCAGCGCCGGGTCGACCCGGGTGCCGTGCGCGGGCCGGACGGCGCGCGGTGGCGGTGCCCAGACCACCTCGACCGGGTGGGACACCCCGTGCGCCTCGACCACCGGCGCGGGCACCGCCCCGCCGCCGCCCAGCAGTTCGGCCCAGGCCGCGGTGTCGGAGGTCGCCGAGGCGCAGACCAGCCGCAGCTCCGGCCGCAGCGCCGCCCGGACGTCCAGCAGGAAGGCGAGCGCGGTGTCGGCGTCCAGGTGCCGCTCGTGGCACTCGTCCAGCACCACCACGTCCACGCCCGGGAGTTCCTGGTCGCGCTGGAGCCGCTGGAGCAGCACGCCGGTGGTGACCACCTCGACCACCGTGTCCGGGCCGACCCGGCGCTCGCCGCGCACGGTGTAGCCGACCTCGGCGCCGACGGACGAGCCGAGCAGCCAGGCCATCCGCCGGGCCGCCGCCCGTACCGCCAGTCGGCGCGGCTCGGCGACCAGCACGCGGCGCACCGGGCCGCCGCCCTCGCCGCCGTCCCCGGCCAGCCCGGCCAGCGCCAGCGGTACCAGGGTGGTCTTGCCGGTGCCGGGCGGGGCGGCCAGCACGGCGGTGCCGCGCTCGTCGAGCGCGCGGTGCAGCGCGGGCAGGGCGGTACGGACGGGCAGTTCGCGCCAGACGGGGTTCACCCGGACAGTTTCCCCGATGCGTCAGTCCCGCTCGGCGACGAAGACCGCGGTGCCCGGGATCAGCCGCCCGCGCAGCGGCGACCAGCCGCCCCACTCCTGCTCGTGCCCCTGCGGCCACTCCGGCTCGACCAGGTCCAGCAGCCGGAAGCCTGCGCCGGTCAGTTCGCGCACCCGGTCCCCGAGCGTGCGGTGGTGCTCGACGTAGGTGGCCCGGCCGTGCTCGTCCTCCTCCACGTAGGGGGTGCGGTCGAAGTAGGAGGCGACGGCGGTCAGCCCCTCGACCCCGGGCTCGTCCGGGAAGGCCCAGCGGATCGGGTGGGTGACCGAGAACACCCAGCGCCCGCCCGGCCGCAGCACCCGGTGCACCTCGCGCATCAGCGCGGCGGTGTCGGCGCTGAACGGCACCGCCCCGTACGCGGAGCAGGCCAGGTCGAACGAGCCGTCCGCGAACGGCAGCACGGCGGCGTCGGCCTGCACCACCGGCACGGGGGAGGCGCCGCGCGCGAGGTCGATCCGGCGGGAGTGCTGGAGCTGGCGGAAGGAGATGTCCAGGGCCACCGGGCGGGCGCCCTGTCCGGCCAGCCAGCGCGAGCACTGGGCGGCGCCGGCGCCGAGCTCCAGCACGGCCAGCCCCCGGACGTCCCCGAGCAGCCGGGCGTCGGCCTCGTCCAGGCCCTCCGGGCACCAGACGAACCGGTCGTCGCCGAGGAACTCCCCGTGCTCGTCCTGGTACTCGTCCGCGTTGCGGTCCCACCAGTGCCGGCTGGCCCGGCTGCTCTCGCCGGCCTCGGCCGCGCGCCTTACCGCGTCGTCGCCGTCGTCGTCAAGATCATGCAGGTCGGACTGGGGGGTGGTGGCCACGGTGATAATGCCCATCGCGTAGGGTGTGGTCTGCGGAAGCGCCGCTGCCGCGAACCCGGCCCGAAAGGCCCGGATCCTGGCGGTGGCATCCGGGGAAGGCTTCCTGCGGCCGCCACCCATGAGGTGCGCAATCGGAGGATATGGCCTGATCCATACCGGCCTCCACCGTCTTGGCGCCCTTGGCGTTGACCGTGCCTGGCCGTCCCCGTATGCTACAAGTTGCGCTGCGGGCCTGCGCGCCTCGGACGGAGCAGGTCGCGCTCGCATCTGTCGAAGACCCCACGGTCGCAAGACGGACACCGGTTTTCTCGCTGTGCGGGAACCTCCGGTGCGCCGTGTTCTTGGCTGTCCGGCTTTCGGTGGGAGCGATACGGGCCCTCCGCGTGGCATTACCTACGACTTCATGTCCGTACCGGAGCCCTTTTCCTAATGACGAGCCCCACCGACTCCTCCCTCAGCACCACCCCGCAGGTCGCGGTCAACGACATCGGCGACGCTGAGGCGTTCCTCGCCGCGATCGACGAGACCATCAAGTACTTCAACGATGGCGACATCGTCGAGGGCGTCATCGTGAAGGTCGACCGTGACGAGGTGCTCCTCGACATCGGTTACAAGACCGAGGGCGTCATCCCGTCCCGTGAGCTCTCGATCAAGCACGACGTTGACCCGCACGAGGTCGTCTCCGTCGGTGACAACATCGAGGCCCTGGTTCTCCAGAAGGAGGACAAGGAGGGTCGTCTCATCCTGTCCAAGAAGCGCGCTCAGTACGAGCGTGCCTGGGGCACGATCGAGAAGATCAAGGAAGAGGACGGCATCGTCACCGGTACCGTCATCGAGGTCGTCAAGGGTGGTCTCATCCTCGACATCGGCCTCCGTGGCTTCCTGCCGGCCTCGCTCGTCGAGATGCGCCGTGTCCGCGACCTCCAGCCCTACGTGGGCAAGGAGCTCGAGGCCAAGATCATCGAGCTGGACAAGAACCGCAACAACGTGGTCCTGTCCCGCCGTGCCTGGCTGGAGCAGACCCAGAGCGAGGTCCGCCAGACCTTCCTCACCACCCTGCAGAAGGGCCAGGTGCGCTCCGGCGTCGTTTCCTCGATCGTCAACTTCGGTGCGTTCGTGGACCTCGGCGGCGTCGACGGTCTGGTTCACGTCTCCGAGCTGTCCTGGAAGCACATCGACCACCCGTCCGAGGTTGTCGAGGTCGGCCAGGAGGTCACCGTCGAGGTTCTCGACGTCGACATGGACCGCGAGCGCGTCTCCCTGTCGCTGAAGGCGACCCAGGAGGACCCGTGGCAGCAGTTCGCCCGTACCCACCAGATCGGCCAGGTCGTCCCGGGTAAGGTCACCAAGCTGGTTCCGTTCGGTGCGTTCGTCCGCGTGGACGAGGGCATCGAGGGTCTGGTCCACATCTCCGAGCTGGCCGAGCGCCACGTCGAGATCCCGGAGCAGGTCGTCCAGGTCGGCGACGAGATCTTCGTCAAGGTCATCGACATCGACCTCGAGCGTCGTCGCATCAGCCTCTCGCTGAAGCAGGCCAACGAGGCCCTCGGTGCCAACCCGGCCGAGGTCGAGTTCGACCCGACCCTGTACGGCATGGCCGCTTCGTACGACGACCAGGGCAACTACATCTACCCGGAGGGCTTCGACCCCGAGGCGAACGACTGGCTGCCCGGCTTCGAGAAGCAGCGTGAGGAGTGGGAGCGCCAGTACGCCGAGGCGCAGTCCCGCTTCGAGCAGCACCAGGCCCAGGTCATCAAGAGCCGTGAGGCCGACGCCGAGGCCGCTGCCGAGGGTGGCGACGCTGTTGCCGCCGCCGCCGGTGGCTCGTACTCCTCCAGCAGCGACGAGGGCTCCGGCGCTCTCGCTTCGGACGAGGCCCTGGCCGCCCTGCGCGAGAAGCTGGCGGGTGGCCAGAGCTGAGGCTCTGACCCTGCCGGTCGCTAGCGCATAGCGACACCGCTTGAGCGATGCGCCCCACCCGGATTTCCGGGTGGGGCGCATTGTTTTTCCTCTTCACTTATTTGTCCCTTATGTGAAGGATTTTTGTGATAAGGGGCTCATCTGTTCACTATGTGCCGTTCGGGACCTAGGACCTACCTTGGGATGAGTTGCCCGATCGGGCTGCTCACCGGCCCCGCACGCTAGGCACCCTGTATATGCGCCGTAGCACCGCAGTGACCCCCCTCCCCGCCGCCGCCTCCGCCGCTGTTTCCGCCTCCGCCGACAACAAGGTCGACGGGCGGCTCGCCGCCCTCGGCCGGTTCTGCTTCCGGCACCGGCGCTGGGTGCTCGGGTTCTGGGCCGTGGTCCTGGTGGTCGGGGTGCTGATCGGCGGCCGGGTCTTCGCGGGTTCGGTGGCCGGCGCCTCCTCGGCCAGCTCCGAGGCGGACCGCGGCGGGGCGGTGGTCGCCGCGGCCGATCCGGTCAGGGGCACCGTCACCGCCGTGGTGGACGGCAGGCCCGTCGACGACCAGGCGGTACGGGACGCCGTCACCCGCGCCACCGCCGAGATCGCCGCGCTGCCCGGGGTCTCCTCGGTCACCGACGCCTACGGCACCGACCCGGCCGCCGCCGCCCTGCGCTCCGCCGACGGGAACGCGAGCCTGATCTCCGTCCGGATGGCCGAGACCAGCACCGACGCCCAGACCGGCGCCGTCACCCAGCGGCTGGCGGACCTCAAGGCCGACGGCGCCCACGTCACCGTCGGCGGGGACCTGGTGCTCCAGGACGAGGTCAAGAAGCAGACCGAGCGGGACACCCGCTTCGGCGAGATCGTCACCCTGCCGCTCACCCTGATCGTCATGGTGCTGGTCTTCGGCGGGCTGGCCGCCGCCAGCCTGCCCGTGATCGGCGCGGTGGCCTCGGTGGGGGGCGCACTTCTGGCCATGTTCGGCTTCAGCAAGCTCATGGACATCGACACCAGCGTGCTGCCGATCGCCACCGTCCTGGGCCTGGGCCTGTCGATCGACTACGCGCTGCTCATGGTGAATCGTTTCCGCGAGGAACGCGGCCAGGGCGCGTCCATCGACGCCGCCGTCGAACGGACCGCCGCCACCGCCGGCCGGACCGTCGCCTTCTCCGGGCTGACCGTCGCCGTCGCGCTCTCCGGCCTCTTCATCTTCACCAGCCCGGTGCTCGGGGCGGTCGCCGCCGCCGGGGTGAGCGTGGTGGTGATCGCCGTCGCCGCCGCGCTCACCCTCATCCCCGCCCTGCTCGGCTTCGCCGGCCGCCGGATCAAGGCGCCCGCCGCGCCCGTCCCCGACGAGGGCTTCTTCAGCCGCACCGTCCGGCGGGTGCGCAAGCGCGCGGTGCCCGTCGCACTCGCCTGCACCGCGTTGCTGATGGCCGCCGGGGCACCGTTCCTCCACGCCGAGATGCGCAACTCCGGCGCCGCCGTGCTGCCGGCCGCCTCGGCCGGCCGGCAGGTCGCCGACACCATCGACCAGCGCTTCCCGCAGGTCTCGCCGGCGGCGGTCACCGTGGTGGTCGAGAGCGGCGCGCCCGCCGCCCAGGCGTACGCGGACAGCGTGGTCGCCAAGCTCCCCGGTGTCAGCGGGGTCCGGGCGGTGACCCCGGTCACCGACACCCTCTCCACCATCGACGTGCTGGTGCACGGCGACCCCCAGGGCGGACCGGCCAAGCAGGTGGTCGAGGAGCTGCGCGCCGACCGCGGCGGGCTCACCACCTACGTCACCGGCGGAGCCGCCTCCGTGGTCGACTTCCAGCACGAGCTGCTGACCCGCGGCCCCTGGGCGCTCGGCCTGGTCGCGGTCGGGACCCTGATCCTGCTGTTCCTGATGACCGGCTCGGTGGTGATGCCGGTCAAGGCCCTGCTGATGAACCTGCTCTCGCTCGGCGCCTCGCTGGGCGCGCTCACGCTGATCTTCCAGGACGGCTACTTCAGCGGCCTGCTCGGCTTCAGCCCCACCGGCGGACTGGAGACCTTCATCCCGGTCCTGGTCTTCGCCTTCGCCTTCGGGCTCTCCATGGACTACGAGGTCTTCCTGCTCGCGCGGATCAAGGAGCTGCGTGACAAGGGACACAGCTGCACCCGCGCCGTCGAACTGGGCGTCCAGCGCAGCGGGAAGATCATCACCTCGGCGGCCCTGCTGATGGTGATCGTCTTCGCCGGCTTCGCCGCCGGGGACATGCTGATGGTCAAGCAGATGGGCATCGCGCTCGCCGTCGCCGTGGCCGTCGACGCCACCCTGGTCCGCTGCCTGCTCGTCCCCGCCGCGATGAGCCTCTTCGGCGAGTTCAACTGGTGGGCCCCGGCCCCGCTGCGCCGCCTCCACCGCCGCTTCGGGCTCAGCGAGCACGTCGACCTGCCCGCGATCGAGCCCGCCATCGAGCCCGCCGCGCTCCCGGCGCCGCGGCCGGAGCCGAAGAAGACGCTGGTCGGCTCGACGCCCTGATCCTGTTGTCCTGACTCGGCTGCCCCGACCCGGCCGCTCAGCGGAGCCGGCGCAGCAGCGTGACGCTGTCGCGGAGGGTCTGCTGCTCGGCGGGGGTGAGGCGGGTCTCGATGGCGTCGGCGATCCAGGCCTCGCGGCGGGCACGCTGGTCGTGCAGGGCGGCGCGGCCGGCGTCGGTGGCGGTGATCAGGAGCTTGCGGCCGTCGGTGGCGTGCGGCTGCTGGGTGACCAGGCCGGCCTCGATCAGCAGGGCGACCGTCCGGGCCATCGACTGGTGGCGGACCCGCTGGAGGGCGGCCAGTTCGCTGACGGTGCAGGCGCGCTCGTCACGGACCAGCAGACCGAGGACGCCGGCCTGGTTCTGCGGCAGGGTGTCGCCGGGGCGCAGCGCGCGGACCAGGTCGCCGATGGCGGCGCGGAGGTCGGCGGCGAGTTCCAGCGTGTCGGGGCGGGGGGCGGGGCCGTCGGTGGGCTGGGGGCTGCTCATAGGAGAAGTCTATCGTCAGGTTGTACAGCAAAACTGCACAGCCTTGCTGTACTGTTTTCGCCATGCGAATCACCAAGTTCGGACATGCCTGCGTACGCCTGGAGCACGGCGGCACCACCGTCGTCGTCGACCCCGGGGTGTTCACCGATCCGGCCGCCCTCGCGGGGGCGGATGCCGTCCTGATCACCCATGAGCACGTGGACCACTTCGAGGAGGCCCGGCTGCGCGCCGCGCTGGAGGCCGACCCGGCGCTGCGGGTGTGGACCAACAGCGCGGTGGCCGCGCAGCTGGACGGTGCGGCGCAGCGGGTGACGGTGGTCGGCGAGGGCGACGCCTTCCAGGTCGGCGGGATCGACGTCTCGGTGCACGGCGAGTGGCACGCGGTGATCCACCCGGACATCCCGCTGGTGAAGAACATCGGCTTTCTCTTCGACGGCCGGCTCTTCCACCCCGGCGACGCGCTCACCGTGCCGCCGCACACCGTGGAGACGCTGCTGCTGCCGATCGCCGCGCCGTGGACCAAGATCTCCGAGCTGATCGACTACGTCCGGGAGGCGGGCCCGCGGCAGGCGCTCCCGATCCATGACGCGGTGCTCAGCCCGGTGGGCCTGGCGTTGCACACCCGGCTGGTGGGGCCCGGCGGCCCGGGGACGGGCGCGGAGCTGCGGACCCTGGGGGAGGGCGAGAGCCTCGATCTGGCCTGACGCCGTTGTGGGCGGGCCGACGTCGCGGTGGGCGGCCTGACGCCGCCTCGCCCGCGCCGGTAGCCTGGCGCCATGCTGAAGATCGGACTGACGGGTGGCATCGGCGCGGGCAAGAGCGAGGTGTCGCGGCTGCTCGCCGCCCATGGCGCGGTGATCGTGGACTCCGATGTGATCGCCCGCGAGGTGGTCGCCCCCGGCACGCCGGGCCTGGCGGCCGTGGTCGGCGAGTTCGGCCCGGAGATCCTGCGGCCGGACGGCTCGCTGGACCGCCCCGCGCTGGGCGCCGTGGTCTTCGCCGACCCGGAGCGGCTCAAGGCGCTGAACGCCATCGTCCACCCGCTGGTCCGGGCCCGCTCCGCCGAACTGGAGGAGGCCGCCGCGCCGGACGCGGTGGTGGTGCACGACGTCCCGCTGCTCGCCGAGAACGGTCTCGCCCCGCTGTACGACCTGGTGATCGTGGTCGACGCCGAGGACGACGTCCGGGTCGACCGGCTGGTCCGCCTGCGCGGCATGGCCGAGGAGGAGGCCCGGGCCCGGATGGCCGCCCAGGCCACCCGGGCCGGCCGGCTCGCCGTCGCGGACGTGGTGATCGACAACAGCGGCCCGCTGGACGCCCTGGCTCCCCGGGTCGCCGAGGTCTGGGACGGGCTGAAGGCGCGTCGGGCCTGATCCGGCCGGACTCCTCCGCGGCGGGGACTGCGGACGGACGGTCACGGCACTTTCGCGCCACCCGCGGTGGCGCACTGTCCGCCTCCGCGATCACTCCGGCCAGTCGGAGCGCTCGATCACCTCGACGAAGTCGGTCCGTTTGAAACCGGGGCTGAACCGGGCCAGCACATCGGCCTTGACGTTGCCGAAGGTGGTCTCCGGCTTGGGCGCGATGCCCTCGTGGAAGGCGCGCAGGATGCCGCGCTTGAAGTCCGGCCGGGGGTGGGCGGCGACGACCGCGTCCCGGGCGCCGGCGTCGATGTCGTGGTAGCCGATGCCGAGCACGTCCAGCTCGACACCGGCGGTGGTGAGGGCGATCTCGGGCTCCAGGTACTCCGGGATCCCGGGCGTGGTGTGCAGGGCGATGGCCTCCCAGACGAGGCGGACCCGTCGCTCGTCCACCCCGTGCCCGCGCAGGAAGGCGGCCGCCGCCTCGGCGCCGTCGACCTCGAACCGCCGCCCGGAGGCGCGGTGTTCGGGCCCGAGGCCGAGGTCGTGGAACATCGCGGCGAGGTAGAGCAGTTCGGGGTCGAAGGTGAGGCCGCGCCGCTGCCCCTGGAGGGCGCCGAAGAGGTGGACCCGGCGCGAGTGGTGGTACAGCAGTTCGGTGGTGGCATCGCGGACGAGTTCGGTGGCCTCGGTGGCGAGCTTGCTGTCGGGGATCTTCACCCCGGCGATCTCGGTGGTCATGCGGGTCTCTCCTCGGTTCTTCGGCTCGTTTCGGGTTTCCGGTTTTCCTGCTTTTCCGGTCAGACGCCGACGCCGGTTCCGTGCTCGACGCCGGTTCCGTGCCCGACGGCGGACGCGTGCCCGACGGCGGACGCGTGCTCGACCGCGGCTGCGGCGAGCGCGCGGATCGCGGGGTGGGCGCGGGTGCCGTCCCCGGCGAGTTCGGGCTGGAACAGCGAGGCCAGGAAGAACGGGTGGCCGGGCAGTTCGAGCACCCGCACCTCGCCGGTGCCGTCCACACCGCTGAACCGCAGCCCGCGCCCGCGCAGTCGCGCCAGGTAGTCGGCGTTCAGTCCGTACGCGCAGTGGTACCGCTCCAGGGTGCGGGTGGTTTCGAAGACCCGCTCGGCGAGTGAGCCGGGAGTGATCTCCACCGCGCCCTCGTGCCCGACCAGCGAACAGGTGAGCGGCACGATCAGCAGCTCGTCCCGCTCGGGGTGCGACTCGCCGTGTGCGGCGCCGCCGATCCCGCAGACGTCGCGCGCGTACTCCAGCACCGCGTGCTGGAAGCCCGCACAGGTGCCGAGGAACGGGATGCCGCGCTCCCGGGCGGTCCGGACGGCGGCCAGGGCACCCGCCTCGCTGCGGTACGGGCTGCCGGGGAGCAGCCAGATGGCGTCGAAGCCGTCGAGCGCGGTGGGCGTTCCGGCGTCCTCGGTGGGGATCCAGTAGGCGTCCAGGACGAGCTGGTCGTGCTCGGCGAGCGCGTCGAGCAGGCCGGGGACGCGGGCGTGCGAGCGGACGGCGGGGGAGCGGTCGCCGACCAGGGCGATGCGGGGGGTCAGGTAGGCCATGCGGCTATCCTCACTCCCGGGCCGACATCAGTGCCAACGATGATTCCTTACTCTCTGATCAGAGGATCTGATAGCCATGGATCCGCATCTGCTGCGCACCTTCGTCACCGTGACCCGTCTCGGCTCGTTCTCCGAGGCGGCCCGGGAGCTGGGCTACACCCAGTCCGCGGTCTCCCAGCAGATCGCCGTGCTGGAGGCCGACCTCGGGGTCGCCCTGTTGAACCGCCGCCCGGTCGGCCCCACCGAGGCGGGCGGGCGGCTGCTGGAGCACGCCGGTCCGCTGCTGGTGCGGCTGGACGCGGCGCGCGCCGATGTCGCACGCCTGGCGGGTGCTCCGAGCGCCCGGCTGGTGCTCGGCACCACCCCGCTCGCGATGGGCGCCGCCCTGGGGAGCGCACTCGCCGAAGTGCGCCGGGTGTACCCGCGGGTGGACCTCGTGGTCCGGGTGCTGTCCCAGGGCGCGCTGCCCGCCCAGGCGGCCACCGGCGAGGTGGACCTCGCCCTGATCGACGGCCTGGCCGCGCCCAGCGACCCCCTGCCGCTCCCGGACGTCGGCCCGCTCGCCACGGTGGCGGTCGCCGAGCAGCCGCTCGCCGTCGCGCTCCCCACCGGCCACCCGCTGGCCGGCCGCCCCGGGCTCGCCCTCGCCGACCTCTCCTCCGCCCGCTGGCTCGACGCCCCGGACCTCGCGCCCGCCGCCGCCCGCCTGCGCGCCGCCACCGGCATCGACGGCTTCCGCCCCGCCACCCGCTACCAGGGCACCGACCTGCGCGGCCTGCTCACCCTGGTCGCCGCCGGCCACGGCCTCGCCGTCCTCCCCGTCTCCGCCCTGGACGCCGCCCCCGGCATCACCGCCGTCCCGGTCCGCAGCCCCCGTCTGGTCCACCGCACGGAACTCGTCCACGGCAGCCTCCCCGAGGGCCCGGCCGCCCTGCTGGCCCGACTGCTGGACGGGGACCGGGTGTGAGCCCCCGCACTGGGTTGTGGGCAAACTGATTGACCGTCAAATATCTTGACCAGCAAAGTCGCTGATCGCTGCGTCGGTGCTCGCCGGGCGCGCGGAAGCAGCCCGGTGGCGGCGGTAGAGTGGGGGTCCTCGGGGCCCCTGTGGGATGCCCGGGTCCTTGCTCGGTCGGACGGTCGAGCCGGTCGCCAGTACCCCGGTCCTGGCGGTCGGCCCGGCCGTTCGCCGGTCGGAGTCATGTACACCGCCGACATAGCAAGGGGGACCACCGTGGCAGATCGCGCGGAACGCGAGGACCAGCAGCCCGAAGGCGAAGAGAGCCGGAAGGCGCCGGACCCCGGGGCCGGGCAGAAGCCGGGTGGACCGAAATCTGCCAGGCCCGCGTGGGTCAGGTGGGGGCGGCGAGCCCTGGGGGTCGGCATCGGCCTCTACAAGGTCCACAAGGCCTGGCGAGCCGTCGAGAGCGTGTTCGGACTCGATGATCCTTCCTCGACCGATGAGCGCTCGCCCGTCGCGGAGTTCTTCGACGAGCTCTGACCCGTCTGCGGGCTGCGGGGCGTTCGGCCGGTCTGCCAGCCGGCCCGGGCGTCGCGGCAGTTCGAAGGTCGACCAACTCCGAGATCACGTAAGCGCCTTGACCGGATGTAAGTGATCTCCCTACCGGAGTCGCCCCTCAGGAGGAGGGGCGACTCCTTTCTCTCCTGCCGTCGGGGCGAACGGCTCGGGCGGTGCTCAGGGCGGCTGGTGGGAGAACCGGTCGCGGGCCTCCGTCAGCGCGGCCAGGCTCTCCTGTCTGGTCCTGGCCTGCATGAGAAGCCGGACGTGGATCTCCCGGTAGAAGTCCGGCCGTGTCGTTCGAGCCGTGAGATCCCGATAGGGGCCCGGTGTCGGATCCGACTCCATGATGTAATCCGCCGAGTCGGGTTGTTCCAGATAGAACATCTCCGCCAGTTCGGCCTCTTGGAACACTAGGTGTGTGAGTGAGGCCAGTGAGGGAGCGACCACACTGTCGAGAGGGATGATCCGGACATTCGTACCCGGTCTGTCGAACGTGTCGATCAGCCGTTGCAGCTGCGAGGCCATCACCTCGGCATTCCCGACCCGACGGTGCAGCACGCTCTCGTCCAGCATGAACACCGACTGTGTGGTGCCTGCCGAGAATCGCCTCTGGCGTTCCATGCGCAACTCGACCAGGCGGTTGGCCCTGGTCCGGCCTGCTTCGCCGAGGCTCTGCGCCAGGACGGCCTTTGCGTAGTCCTCGGTCTGCAGCAGACCGGGCACCGCGCGCGCCTCGTAGGCCCGCAGCTCGGATGCCACGGTCTCCAGTGACATGAGCCGGGTCAGCCAGCCTGGTGTCACGTCGAGATAGTCGTGCCACCAGGCGGGCTGGTTCGCCTGCGCGGTGAGCGATTCCAGCTCCGCGGCCTCCTCGGGAGGGAGCCGGTAGAACGTGGCAAGCCTGTGGACATCGCTCAGCTGCGGGCGGCTCTGGCCGCGTTCCAAACGGCTCAGTTTGGAAGCGGACATACCGGCAGCGTCGGCGGCCGCTTTCAGATCGAGGTTCAGACGGAGTCTGCGCAGGCGTGCGCCCAGGAGCATCGCCGCCACTGTGGGATTCGTGGTCCCGGCTTCCGCTGCCGGCCCGTGAGGAAGGGGTGGAGCGGTCGCGGAGTGGTGGGTCGGCCCTGTTGCCGTGCCGAGGCCTCCCGCCGGAACAGTCGGCTTCTCCTGAAGGTGTTTCAACTCCTCTTCGGCGGTGCTTAGCTGATGCCTGAGCTCGGTTATCCGGGCCTGGAGGGCGTCCACGGTTTCATCGGCGTCGCTCTCGGGCGCGCCGATCGACTCGGCAAGGTCGGCCTCCCACAGTCGCCGAAGGGCCTTCAGGTCATCGGCGCTTGCGTCAAGTGCCCTGGCCATCGCGTCAACTACGCGCCAGGGTGGTGATCCTCTGCCCCTCAGGACGCGGCTCAGGGTGGAGGTGCTGATGCCGGTGTCTGCGGCGAGCTTGCGGAGGGGTGGCTGCCCGGCGGCCTCGCGAAGCGCGAGCAGGAGCGCCGTAAGGGTCTCGTGTCGGACAGGGGCTTGCTGCTCCGAAGCGGGGTCGCCGAGTGTGGTGCCGTCCGGGCGGCGATCGCGAAGCGCGGGATCGTGGCAACCGGGGCAGCGGCTCCCCTTCCGGTCGGCGGGCCTCCGCGTGCCGAACCGGCCTCCACAGCCCTCGCAGGTGTCCGACACGGCTGCGATGAGGCCGCGCAGGCCTGATTCGATCCGGAGTTCGAGATTGAGCTCGCGACGGCGCTCCGTCCATGCCTGGCGGTCACCGTTCCATGCGGTGACAAGGGCTGCCAGCACTTCCCGGGACGGCTTTCGGGTTCCGCTGAGTGCGGCGTAGATCGTCGAGACGGGGATGCCGGTGGCCTGATGAGTCTCGGCCACCGTGAGGCGTGCGGCCTCTCTCAGGGCCCGCAGCTCGCTCGCGAACTCTGCGAGAGGGCCCGAGATTTCGTTGAGTGAGTGGGGGCGGCCCATGCACTTCTCCTTGCTCGACAGGCGGGTGCCATCGCGTCTGTTCTCGGATTGTCTCGCTTCGGTGAAACAGTCATCTATGATGTAACGGACGATTGATGACGCACACTCAGGCGGTATGGCCGGAGGCATGCCTTGCCCCTGATCGGCCCTGGGTGTGGCCTCGGCTGTCTTCGTGGGCCGCGCGCGATGCCTGCCGTGCGGGAGGAACTGGTGATGAGGAGAACAGGGCAGGAGACGACCTTGTGCACCTCTCCCTACGAGTCGACTGCCGTCGACGGCGGCGGTCTTTCCGAAGCGTCCAGATGTGCGAGACGCTCAGCGGGACTGCCATCCCACTGAGCGTCGCGGCAGCCCGAGGGCGTGCCAACTCGCGGATCGTCCAAGCGCCTTGACCGGATGCGGACGAACCCACCTACCGGAGTCACCCTCCGAGAGCAGAGGGCCGGCCCTCTTCCGAGGGCTTCCGAAGCGGTGATCAAGTCTTACCATCTATCCTCCTGACCAGTGCCTTTGCGGCAGGGCGGTCAGTGGGTGGCGTGATGGGAGACCATGTCACCAGGTTGTGCTTGATGATTCTAGCAAGGCCTCAACTCCCAGCACTGAAGCCGAGTCGATCCTCACGGCCGCACGGGCCGGCGGTGGTTGAGAGCGACCTCTCCCGAGGCCCTGTCCCGCGCGGGTGCGTCGGACAGGGCCGGTGGGGGCTTACGGGCGGGCCGTGCCGCGCCGGTGCTGGGGAGATGGTGCCGTCGCACGGGACGATGAAGTGGTTGCGCCGGCCCACGTACTTCGCGTTCATCCACTGCTGGATGGCGCACCGCGGCCGAGCCCCGTTCGCGGTAGACGCCGTCGGTGTCACCGCCGCTGTAGCCCTTGCAGTACAGGCCGGACTGGATGATCCGCACGACATGGGCCGACGGCGCGGTCCGCAGCGTGCGCGGCCATGCGCCGGGGCCCTGCTGTTCGGGTCCTGACATCCCCCGTCGGGCGGTCGAACGTTCCTTTTCCCGGCGTAGGGCTGGGTTTTACCAGTCGTCTCGGAATCGCACAGGAGCGCGCCGAAGAGAGTGCGGAGCACTTTCCCGGCTTGCGTGGGAAACGGGTGCTTCCGCCCGTTGCCGCGAAACGGATATCCGCTCTATTTCGGTGTTGACGCCATTTGTCGGTCTCGTCACTCTCGAAGAGTGCCGAGGACGAATCCGCGGGGGGACTGCCGCGGCCGGTCGGGCCTCGTGCCGACCTACCTGTGGAGGGAACTCGTGTCCAAGAGCCGTGCTGTTCTCGTGAGGTTCGGAACCGGGGCCGTGGCCCTGGCCGCCCTGCTGGTGCCGGTCGCCGGCGCCCCCGCCGCCTCGGCGGCCACGCCCGCCGACTCCTGCACCAACAACTGGACCATCAGCTCGGGCGAGGGCTACGCCAGCGGAAAGTGGTGCAACAACAACACCAAGGTCATCGGCACCGTGCACGACACCAAGGCGGACGGCCGCTGTCCCTACGTGCAGGGCAACCTCTCGAACCACGGCCACGTCGACAGCGGCTGGGCGGGCGGCAAGGGGAAGTCCCGCGCGTTCACCCTCTACGCGCCGTCGGGCACGCACTTCACCTCGCTCTCGATGAGGTACATCAACTGCTGAGAGCGGGCGCGTTCGGCTCTCCTCGTCCGGACGGCGGCGACCCGGCGCGGGGTGAGGCCTCTTCCACCTCGCCCCACGCCGGGTCGGGCCGATCATCTCACCCTCGGGCGGCCAGGGCATGCAGCAGCCCCGCGCCACCGTGGCGCGGGGCTGCGGAACGGTGGCTGATCAGAGGTGGCCGGGGAAGTCCCCGGCGCGGATGCCGGCGACGAACGACTGCCAGCTGTCGGTGCTGAAGGCCAGGGCGGGCCCGTCGGGGTCCTTGCTGTCGCGGACCGGGACGGTGTTCGGGACGCCGTCGGCGACCTCGATACAGTCGCCCTGGCCGTTGCTGTGGCTGCTCTTGCGCCACTGAGTGATTGGGGTGTTGGGCTCCAACATCTGCGCTCCTTTGCGTCAAGGCTCAGGCGATGGGGAACTCGCCAGCTCGCACGTCAGTCACGAAGGCCTGCCAGCTGTCGGCGCTGAAGACCAAGATAGGCCCGTGGGGGTCCTTGCTGTCTCGCACTGGCACGTTGTTCGGGACGTTGTCAGCGACCTCGATGCAGTTTCCGCCTTCGCCGCCGCTGAAGCTGCTCTTGCGCCATGTCAGGTCAACCATGATTGCCATACTCCTCTGTTGCTAGCTTGTGCATCCAAGACAGAGACGTCTCCGGACTCATCGCAGAAGCCGTCAACTGTTCAAAAACGAACTCGTGGCGGGCGATGTCCGACTCCTTCTCTATGTACAGGCTGCTTGTCAGCGCTTCGACATAGACGATCTGGCCTGGCACATCGGAGAAGGAGAGAACGTGGAAGGCCATGCTCATCGCAGGGTGAGCACCGGCGCTGAATGGCAGTACCTGGATCGTGACCGTCGGCTTCTGGGCCAGCTCGATGAGATGCGCGATCTGCTCGCGCATAACAGCGGGGCCACCAACTGGACGCCGCAGTACTGCCTCGCTGAGGATTGCCCAGACGGTTGGCGGGGCTTGCCGGTGAAAGACCTCTTGCCGCTGCATTCGCAGCTTGGCGCGACGCGAGACGATGGGTTCAACGTCCTCGTGGCGCCCCGACAGCGAAATCAGAAACGTGGCACGAGCGTAGTCCAGTGTCTGAAAGAGGCCGGGGATCAACTCGGTCTCGTATGTGCGGATACGTGCTGCGTCCGCCTCCAGGCCGACATAGGTCTGGAACCAGTCGGGGAGGGTGTCCCCGTAGTCATGCCACCAGCCGCGCTGCGTGCTCCTGCGGGTCAACGCGACGAACTGCCGTAGCTCTGCCTCATCGGTGACGCCATACAGTTCGAGCAGTGCGCGAACGTCCGATTCCTTCAACGTCGTTTGACCGGACTCGATCCTTGAGATCTTCGTCGGGCTGAACCGAAGGGTGTCGGCTGCCGTTTTCGCCTGAAGCCCGGTCCGCTCGCGCAATCGTCGCAGCTCGGAGCCGAGCCTACGCCGCAGCACAGTCGGACTGTCCACTCTGGGTGCTCCCTCTTGGTTGACGTCGAGTCACAGTCTGCCACCTCCTTCTGCGATCACAAGAGTCTTGCGATGTCGCGCAATTGCGCGTTGCTGCGCTTGCGCGGAGACGCCATCGCGGAGCATGCTACACGGAGTAGTCCGACGGTTCGCCTGAGTGATCATGCGTATCGCCGACCGGGCATCCCTTTGCCCCGGCCGGGCTGCTGCTTGGCCTCACCACGCCTTCAACTCCCTGTACTTCGGAAGGTGGCTCCGCCATGCCTCAAACCCCCCACAAGCTCCCCACCCCCACCTCCACTCCCTCCGCCGCGAGCAGTAGCTGCTGGCTGCCCCGCAGCCGGCGTTCGCCCGAGGGGGCCCGTCGTCACCTGGAGAAGCTGCTCGCGGGCTTCCCCGGCGGTCAGCGCTTCGCCGAGGACGGGCTGTTGCTGGTCAGCGAGTTGGTGACCAACGCCGTCCTCCACGGCACGCCCGTCGACAACAAGATCTGGCTCGCGCTCGACGTGAACGACCTCCGCCTCCGCATCGAGGTGCACGACGCCCGAGGGGAGCGCGAACCGGTGATTCGCGCTGCAACCGGCGCGGACGACGAGTCGGGGCGCGGCCTGCTGCTGGTCAAGTCCCTCTCCCAGCGCTGGGGATGCTGCCCCCGCTTCCCCATCGGGAAGATCGTCTGGTGCGAGTGCGCTCCGCCGGCCGACCGCGCGGAGGCCGTCGCGTGAGGGACAACCGCCTGGTCACGGCCGAGATCACCGGCATCATGCCGCCGACGATCTACTTCCTCCTCCCCAAGGCGCTCTCCGCGCTCTGGTTCTCCCTCCAGTTCCGCTCTCTCGGCAGGCCCCAGTGGGAGTGGTTCGAGCGCTACCTCACCGGCCCCAGCGCCGAACGCTTCGTCGTCGAGTACCTCAACCACACCGGCCCGCTGTCGCTGCCGGTGGTCCTCCCCGAGAGCGTTCACCACCTGCGCATCCGCTGGACCGCCCCGGAAGGTGACCGATGATCCGCGGCAGACCGTTCCGGCTGCTCCACGCCCCGGGCGACTGGTGGTTCCTCCACTGCTCCCGTGCCCCGGTCGCCCGCCTCCTCCGGGCCGAACGGCGCCGCCTCGAAGCCGAGTTCGCGCAGTGGCTCCCCGAAGCCTCGGCCCGCGTCCGCCAACGCGTCCTGGAGACCGTCGCCGACGACCCCCGCTGACGCGGGAGGCCGCCGAGCCCCGACCAGCTGTGGCCGGCACACTCCCGTGCCGGCCCCCGAGCGCTGACGGCGCACGGCACGGGACGAGGTTCCACCCGGATGCGACCACCCCCGACGCGAACGGGCCCCGATCCCGGGACTGCTTTTCAGCCGAACTCCGAAGGCCACCCCTTCAGGCGTCGCGTATCCGCCCGCAAGGCCTGGCGCCCTGGCTAGCGTCCTCGCTGAGCACCGCGTCGAGCCGGGCTGCCGCAAGCACCAACCTCCCGACAGAAACAGGTAATCGGATGACTGCCATTGATGACTCACCGGCCCGCGATCCCGACGCGCTGCGCGCGGACATGGTCCGTGCACTCCGCGACCAGGACGGGATCAAGTCCGAGCCTGTCGCCGCCGCCTTCGCGACGGTGCCCCGTCACCGGTTCGCGCCGGACGCGCCCGTGGAGGTCGCCTACGACCTGCACCGCACCGTGCCGGTCAAGAAGGACGAAAACGGCCTGGAGCTCAGCGTCATGTCCGCGGCCCACCTGCAAGCCGTGATGCTGGAGCAGGCCGGCATCGAACCCGGCATGAAGGTCCTGGAAATCGGCTCCGGCGGCGTCAACGCCGCCTATCTGCAGGAACTCGTCGGCAAGCAGGGCGAGGTCACCACCGTCGACATCGACCGCGACGTCATCGACCAGGCCCGGCGGTGCCTGGACGACGCGGGATACCCGCAGGTGCGGACGGTCCTGGCCGACGGTGAGAGCGGTGTGCCCGGCGGCGCCCCGTACGACCGGATCATGGTGACGGCAGCCGCGTGGGACATCCCCCCGTCGTGGATCCGTGGGCTGACGGCGGCCGGGCGCCTCGTCGTGCCGCTGACACTGTGCGGCACGACCCGCTCGATCGCCTTCGACCGCGACCCCGATGGCGACGGCCTGGTCAGCCGTTCGTACAGCCTGGCCCGGTTCGTGCCCATGCAGGGCGAAGGGGCAGCCGAGGAACGCAAGGCGATGCTGCGGGAGGGCGTGGCCTTGCAGACCGACGAGGTACGGGTGCCGCTCAACGGCCAGGCGCTGAACCGCGCACTGGATACGCCCAGGTTGGAGCGCTGGTCCGGAGCGGCGTACGACCTGCCCGACGAGCTGGAGCTGTACCTCACGCTCAACCTTTCCAGCCCGGCCCGCCTGCACGCTTCCAACGACGTGGTGGAGCGCGGCGTGGTGGAGGCGTCCGCGCTGTTCAGGGTGCCCGCCCTGGTGAGCGATGACAGCATCGCCTACCGCACCCGCCGGGAGAACGAGGACACCGGCGGCTTCGAGAGCGGCGTGATCGCCCACGGGCCCGGGGCCGAAGCGCTCGCGGACGAGTACGTAGCGCTGCTGCGGCGTTGGGCCCGCGACCACCGCCACCGGGGAGCCGCAACCTTCCGCTACCTGCCGGGCCCCGCGCCCACCCCCCTGCCCCAGAACGCCGTCCTGCGACGCCACGGCATCGTCACGGCGACCTGGCACTGAGACTCCCGGGCCCCGTCTCGGGGCCCGGTCACCCGCCTCCTCCGGGCCGAACGCCGCTGCCTCGAAGCCGAGTTCGCGCAGTGGCTCCCCGAAGCCTCGGCCCGCGTCCGCCAACGCGTCCTGGAGGCCGTCGCCGCCCACGCCGCCGTCCCCCGCATCGTCGACGGCCGTGGCCACCCTCGACCCCGTCCGCCGGCGGGCCGCCGGATGGACCTACCGGGCCCTCGGGCGGCCCTGACGGCCGAAAGTGCGGGCCCGGTATCACAGGCTGAAGCGCGGGCCGGTCTTGCCGGTGAACGGGAAGAGCGGATAGCCCTCCAGGCACGCGCTGTCCGGCGGGAAGTACGGCCAGTCCATGCCGATCCGGTACACCAGGGTCAGCAGGACGGCGGCGGCGAAGGGCGCGAGCCACCTGGTGGCCTGCCCGCCCGGGAGGGGCCGCCTCCGCAGGGCGAGTTGGAGGAGGGACAGCAGCAGGGTCATGCAGAGCCAGACCGCAGGCATCGTCATCATCTGCAGCCCGATGTTGTTGCTGAAGTTGTTTCCGAGCGGGCAGCCCGCCCACGACCTGACGGTCCACACCGTGCCGACGCACACACCGACGCCCGAGAGGGCGGGAGCCAGCAGGTACCACCCACACCCCGACGCGGAGGAAGCCGACGCGCCCCGTGCCTGTGACTCCCGCATCCCCTTGCCTCCCCGCCGGCAACCACCGAGGCAGTGCGCCGCTGCGCCGCTGCGCCGCTGCGCCAGAAGTCGGACCGGCCGACTTCTGGCGCTGCCACCGAGCTCACCTTCAGTCGTGTCGACCGAAGAAACGATCACTTCGGTTCCCGAGATTTCGCCACGGTCGCGTGACCGGTCGAGAGGCCGGCCGGGTGGGCACCCGGGTCGCGGCCCTGCTCAGGCGGCCTGGGCCCTGTCCTATGCTGGCCCGGTGAGTAGCGAACCGGTTCCGCCCGAGGGCACCGCCGTCGAGCTGATGCGGGCCATGACGCGGTTGCGGGCACGGCTGCGCACCGAGGCCCCGATCGACGACCTGCCGTGGAACTGGTCCCACCTGACCACCCTGCACCGGATCGTGCAGAACGGTCCGATGACCGCGAGCGAGCTCGCCCAGGCCGAGCACGTCCGGCGGCAGTCGATGGCGGAGACGCTGGCCGCGCTCCGCGACGGCGGGCTGGTCGCCACCGCCAAGGATCCGAACGACGGGCGCAAGTCCCTGGTCAGCGCGACCCGTGCCGGGCAGGAGCTGTGCGAGCGGATCCCGGCGGCGCGGGAGGCCTGGCTGTCCGGCGCGATCGGCTCCATGCTCCGGGCCGAGGAGCGCAGGACGCTCCAGCGGGCTGCGGAGATCATGAACCGGCTGGCGGACTCCGAACGCTAAACCGGCTCAGCGGCCGTGCTCAGTGCGGCGAGTTCCGCGGTGGCGACGACCTCGGCCTGGCGCGGGAAGACCTTCTCGGTGAGCACCCGGTGCACCTCCGGGTCGGGGTCGGCGGTGGCGTCGGCCAGCACGAAGAGGCGGTAGTCCTCGTCGGCCGCCTGCCGAAGGGTCGACAGCACCACGCCACTGGTGGAGAGCCCGGCGAGCACCAGGGTGTCCACGCCCCGCGCGCCCAGCTCGGCGCGCAGATCGGTGTCGCCGGCGAACGCGCTGAACCGGATCTTGCGCACGGCCAGGTCCTGCTCCCGGATCTCCAGGGACGGGTGCACCGCCGTCGTGGAGGTGCCGTCAGTGAGGGATCCGGCCGCGGCGACCTGGGCGAAGGTCTTGTTGCGGGCGGGCACGGCAGCGGCGTCCTCCTCGGTGAGCGCGACGCGTACGAAGACGACCTGCACACCGTGGGTGCGGGCCCAGGCCAGCGCCTCGCCCGCGCGGGCGAGCACACCCTCCGGGTCGGGGACGGCGCCCAGCACGAGGGGCTGGAAGTCCATCAGCAACAACGCGGTACGGGCCGGGTCCATTGCCGCGGCGGTGTTCGCGGCGGCGGTCATGTCGGTGGTCATCTCGGTGAACCTGCTTTCTCTTGGCACGGCGGGATTCGGGCCCTGGCCGGTGCGGAGTCAATCCGCCTGCTGCCGGTCGGCCCGGGCCAGCCGACGGTCGCACACGGTCAGGACGAGGACGAGGACGGCGATCAGTACCAGCACCCACGCGATGTGGTGCAGCCCGCTGTCGTCCACGCCGCGGTGGAAGGCGGTGCCGGTGATCGCGGCCGAGGCGATGGACCCGACGTAGCCGAAGGTGCGGAGCAGTCCGGAGGCGGTGCCGACCGTGGCGGCGGGGGCCTCCTGGTAGAGGACGGTCTGGTTGGCGACCGACCCGGCGCCGGAGGTCAGGCCGAACACCGCGCTCGCGGCGACGACCGCGGCCATCGGGGTGCCGCCGTCCACGAAGAGCACGGCCCCCGCCCCGACGAGCAGCAGCACCGCGCAGGCGATCAGCGGCAACCGCACCCCCGCCCGCCGCGACACCACCCGGGCGGTCAGCGCGGACAGCACGCCCATCGGCAGCAGGACCAGCCCGGCCTGGTAGGCGGACAGCCCGCGGGCGGCCTCCAGCCACTGGGTGAGTCCGTACAGGATCAC
Source organism: Kitasatospora sp. NPDC087315 (assembly GCF_044744345.1). NCBI lineage: Bacteria > Bacillati > Actinomycetota > Actinomycetes > Kitasatosporales > Streptomycetaceae > Kitasatospora > Kitasatospora sp. NPDC087315. The sequence goes on from NZ_JBIUYD010000009.1 coordinate 202,179, forward strand.
GTACGTGCCCAGCAGCGTCAGGCCGTTGCGCACATAGGTGCGGGTCAGGGCGCCGTTGGCGGCGAGCAGGCGGACGTCGAGGAACGGGTGGCGGGCGCGCAGCTCCCACCCGGTGAGTGCCGCGGCGAGAAGGAGGGTGGCGGCGAGCGCCGGCCAGTCCGGGCGCGGCAGGGCGGAGAGGAGGACCACCAGGGCGGTGAGCACGCCGCCGAAGCCCACCATGCCGAGCAGGTCGAGGCGGGTGGCCAGGGCGCGCACCGATCCGGTACGCACGGGAGCGGGGTCCGGCGCGATCCCGGCCAGCGCCAGGACGAGGGCCACCGCCGCGAACGGGATGTTGATCCAGAAGGCGGTCTGCCAGCCGAACGACCCGACCAGTAACCCGCCGATGGCGGGGCCGACGGCGACGGTGGCGGATCCGGTGACCGCCAGGCCGCCGAGCACCCCGCGCGGGGGGCCGTCCTGGCCGGCGCCCTGTGCGCGGCGGCTGATCAGCAGCATCGCGGACGGGTAGCCCGCCGAGGTGCCCGCGCCGATCAGCACCCGGGCGCCGATCAGCGCCGGCAGCGAGTGGGCCAGCGACCCGACGACCCCGGCCGCGAGCACCAGCACGATGCCCGCGAGGAATACCCGGCGGGGCCCGAACACCTCGGCGAGACGCCCGGCGGCGGGCTGGGCCAGCGCACTGGTGAGGTAGAGGCAGGAGATCAGGATCGCGGTGTCCCCGACGGGGATGTGCAGGGCCGCGGCAAGCGGGACCAGCGCCGTCGCGATGATCGAGCTGTTGACCGGATTGAGCGCGGCCCCCAGGTACAGCGGCGCCACGAAGCGCCTGCCGAAGGGATCGCCCACGGCCGGACCGCCCCCGACCGCTCGCTGCGGAACACTGGTGTCACCGGCGACAGACACGACACGACTCCGTCCTCCGGGACCTCCGCGACAGGCGGGCCCACCGTGGAGATCCCGGCGGAAGTAGGCAGGCCACCTGACAAAGATTAGCAGGTAGCCTGCCTACTTGTGGAGTGGTGACCCCGTGGAGGACGCCGGGGCCGCGCCCCGGAGCGGGCGGCCTAGCTGCCGGGGGCCGACCAGGTGCCGAGGGCGATTTCGGCGGTGATGCCGGGGCCGAAGCCGGCGAGCAGGCCGCGGTGGCCTTCGAAGGCGGACTGTTCGTCGAACATGCGGGACAGGGCGTCGAGGACGACGGCGCTGGCGATGTTGCCGTACTCGGTGAGCGTGGCGCGGCTGAAGCGGAACGCCTCGCGCGGCACGTCGAGGAAGCGGCTGAGGTCGTCCAGGATCCGGGGGCCGCCCGCGTGGACGATGTAGAAGTCGAGCTTGCCGACGTTCCAGTGGTGTTCCTCCGCGAGGGCGCGCAGGGCCGGGCTGAGGTCCTCCATCGTGCCCGGTACCCGCTTGTCGAGCAGGAAGTGGAAGCCGGTGGAGCGGACGGCGTAGGAGATCCAGTCCTCGGTATTGGGGATGAGGTAGGAGCCGTTGCGTTCCAGACGGACCCCGTGGCCGCCGGTGCCCTTGACCACGGCGGCGGCGATTCCGTCCCCGAACAGGCCGTTGGACAGGAGTGAGCCCACGCCGAGGTCGGTGGGCTGGTAGCACAGCGAGCAGAACTCGCAGGCCACGATCAGCACATTGTCGTCGGGGTGGGCGGTGCAGTAGTCGTGGGCGCGGTTGATCGCCGCACCGCCTGCCGCGCAGCCGAGTTGGGCGATGGGTATCTGGCGGGTCTGCGGGCGGAAGCCCATCTTGTTGATGAGCCAGGCTGTCAGGGCGGGCATCATGAAGCCCGTGCAGGACACATAAATAATCAAGTCGATCTGCGTCGGCTCGAGTTGAGCGGTCTCCAGGGCGCGGGAGACCACGGCGGGCACGCGGGCCTTGGACTGGGCTTCGTAGACGGTGCTGCGCTCGTCGAGTCCGGGGTGGCGCAGGACCGTCTCGATGGGCTGGATCAGGTGCCGCTTCTGTACACCGGTGTGCTCGATCAGGCGCAGGGCCAGGTCGAGTTGGGGGTGGCCGCGGTGGATCCTGCGGGCGAGTTCGAGGGTTTCCTCGTTGGTGATGACGTATTCGGGGACGGCGATCGCCGGTTTGCACAGAACTGCCATGAGATGTCCTCCTGGCGGACGATTGTCCCGGCGCGGCCCTGACCGCTTCCGGTGTCCACCGATGGGCGGAAGCCGCTGCGGAGGTACGCTGCGCGGCCGCGCCTGTGCGTGGTGGACCTCGCGTGAGCCGAGGGGCGGAGGGCCGGCCGTCCGGAGGGCCGCGTTCCCGTCGTACGGGCCGTCTGTGCCGCGGTGGGGCCGGTCCTGGGCACCTTAGTCAATCTACGGGAGACGGCTCGCGGACGCATGCCGGGCGGCATGCGTCCGCGAGTTCGGCGCGTACCCCCGGGCTCGGTGCGCCCGGGGGTGCGGCCGTCACCAGACGACGGGGAGGGCGAGGGGGTACCGCCAGATCGAGGTGGTGTTCCACTGCACCTCGTCGGCGGGCTTCGCCAGCGCGAGGCGGGGGAAGCGCTCCAGGAGCGTTCCGATGGCGACCTCCAGTTCGGCGGTCGCGAGCGGGGCGCCGAGGCAGTGGTGGGCGCCCCAGCCGAAGGTCATGTGGGGCGGGCCGGTGCGTTCGAAGTCCAGCTCGTCGGGCCGGTCGAACTTGCGGCCGTCGCGGTTGGCGGTCAGGTAGGAGACGTGCACAATGTCGCCCGCCCGGATGGTCACCCCGCCCAGCTCGACGTCCTCCAGGGCCGTTCGGGGGATGCCGACGCCCTTGCGGAAGGGGATGAAGCGCAGCAGCTCCTGGAGGACCTGCGGGAGCATCTCGGGCCGCTCGCGCAGCAGGGCGAGCACGTCGGGCCGGGTGAGGAGGGCGTAGGCGAGGTTGCCGATCTCGTAGGTCGTGGTGTCCTGGCCGGTGATCAGCAGAACCATGGCCATGACGGTCAGTTCCTTGTCGTCCAGGACCATGTCGCCGTCCCGGGCCGTGGCCAGCGCGCTGATCAGGTCCTCGCCGGGGTCGCGGCGGCGCCGCGCGGTCAGTTCGGCGAAGTAGGCGCGCAGGTCGGACTTGGCCCGTACCGCGTCGGGGCGGTTCTGGGCCGTGACGTTCATCATCGTCCGGGCGTGGGCGCGCAGTTGCGGGCTGTCGGCCTCGGGGATCTCCAGGACCTCGCAGATCGTGATCAGCGGCAGCGGGTGGGCGAGGTGCTCCATGAGGTCGGCCGGGTGGCCCTGTTGAGCCATCCGGTCCAGCAGCCCGTCCACCACGTGCTGGGTGTGGGCGCGCATCCGCTCGATGCGTTCGGGCTGGAACGCCTTGGACACCAGGCTTCGCAGCCGGCTGCTGTCCGGCGGATCCATGACGTTGATCGCCTCGGCCTGGACGATCGGCTCGGGGGTCATCCGGGGGAAGTCCTTGCCGATGACGCCGGCGCGGCTGAAACACCGGTCGGTGGTCACGGTGCGAACGTCGTCGTAGCCGGTGACCAGCCACGCTTCCCCTTCGCCGTAGGGCAGTCGGATTCGGGAGACTGACTCCTGTGTCTGGAGCTCCCTGAGGGTCGGGTCGAACTCGAGGGCGTCGGCGAAGTCGAAGGGGCATGTGCGCGCGTTGGAGCCGGTGGTCATGCGGATCTCCAGGACATGGTTCGGAGGGCGGGATTATGTGTGGGGGTGGGGCTGGGGGTGAACGGGACACGGGTACCCGACCGGCGGCCCGCTTATACCGGATGGGGCCCGCAGGGGCCGGTAATTCATCCGTGCTGATCAGTCGTGGCGGCCGGGCCCGGCGTGTCGCCCGTGTCGGGGTGTCGCGCGTGTCGCGTGGCGCAGGGGCGGGGGCACCCTGGGGCGCCCCCGCCCCGTCCGGGGAGCGGAGCCCTTTCAGAACAGCCGTGTGCTGCGGGCTGTTACTACGCTCACCGACCGTGACCGGTCGCGGTTCCGTGCCCGCGTCGGGTCACTCACCAGTAGTGGTGGCGGCCTCCGACCGCGTGCCCGACGGAACCGAGAATCCACAGGACCAGTCCGATGACGGCCAGGATGATACCGATCGTCCACAGGATGGAGATGTGGGCGACGAAGCCAATGATGAGCAGAATCACTCCGAGAATAATCACGGTGACCTCCAGAGTCGGTAAGGCCCCTCCGCTTAACTCTGCTTCCCGCTGGTCGCACTGGCAAACGAACCAGCGACGATCACTGACCGTGGTCGTGCCGGCCGCTACCCGGTGTCGACCGGGTGCCGGGGTGCCCGGCAGCCGGTGGAGATGAGGCGGGAGCCCTTCCGGCACCCGCCCGTTACAGTGCCGGGATGAGTGATGAACCGGTGATACTCCGCCCTCTCTCCGAGGCCGATCTGGTGACCGTCGAACAACTCCTGCTCGACCCGGAGGCGGTGGGGCCGCTCCAGTGGTTCGGGTGGTCGGACCCGGGCCGAAGCCGGCGGCGGTGGGCGGAGAACGGCCTGCTGGGGGAGGACATTTCAGTGCTCGCGGTGGTCGTCGCGGGGGAGCTGTGCGGCTTCGTCCAGTGGCGCCGGGCGGGGCTCGTGCCCGCGTCCTCGTACTGGGTCATCGGCATCCAGCTGCTCCCGCGGGCCCGCGGCCGGGGGATCGGCACCGAGGCCCAACGCCTCCTGGCGGACTACCTGTTCGCGCATTCGCCGGTGGTCCGGCTGGAGGCGGACACCGAGGTCGTCAACCTCGCCGAGCGGCGCGCGCTGGAGAAGTGCGGCTTCACCGAGGAGGGCGTGCTGCGCAGCCTGGTGTTCCGCGACGGGCAGTGGCGCGACATCGTCCGCTACAGCCTGCTGCGTTCGGACCGTGCCGAGCGCTGACCCCACGGTCGTTACGCAGCCGATGGGTGGCCGTGACACGACCGGCCGGGGACCGCGACACGGCCCTCCTACCGTCGCTGTCAACGCACCGGCCGCACCGGCCGGGCCGCGTCCGCGACGAAGGAAGAGACACCGTATGAGCAGGAGCCGTACCCACCGCTCGCCCGCCCGCCGGGTCCTGGCCGTCTGTGCCCTGACCGGGGCCGCGCTGATGACCGCCGTCACCGGCGGAAACGCATGGGCCGACGGAGCCCCCGCCCCGGCTGCCCCGAGCGTCGCCGGCGTCTCGGCCCCGGCTGCCCCGAGCGCGGCCCCCACCGCCGCACCGGCCGGCGGGACTCCCACCGCCACGCCCACCCGCCCGACCCCCGCCACCCCCGCCGCCGCGCCCGCCGGCGGGACCCCCACCGCCACGCCCACCGCCGGTGGCACCGGGCCCCAGGTCCGGGAGGTGCCCGCGGGTGCCGCCCAGGCCGGTGACGGATCCGGTTCGACCTCCGTCTCCGGCCCGCTGCTGGTCGGCGGCGGCACCGTCGCGGCCCTCGGCGCCGGTGCGCTGGGCTTCGCCCTGCTGCGCCGCGGCTCCGGTGCGCGCGGCTGACACCGGCCCCGGGTCCAACGGGCACCCCGGCGCCGCTCCCCCGCACCTGGCCAGGCAGGGGAGCGGCGCCGGGGTCCCGCCGGAGAGCGGGAGACCCGGCGCCGACGACACGGCCGCATCCGGCGACCGGGGCGCCCGGGCGACCGGCCGCCGCCACGCGCGCGGCAGCGGTCACCGGCGGTCCCGCACCGCCGGACCCGGCCCGAGCGCACTGCGGCGGAGCGCCTTCGGTGCCGCAGGTCTGCTCTGCCTGGTGATCGGCGCCTCCGTGGCGCTGTCCGGCCAGCGCACCCCGGTGGTGCGCATCGAGCCCTCGGTGCACGGCGGCGCGGACACCCCGGCGAAGGCCACGGGGCCCGCGGCGAACCCGGTGTCCGGGCCCGCCCCGGCCTCCGCTGCCCCGGCCACCGCTCCGCGACCCTTCGCGGCCTCGGTGCCGACCCGCCTGCTGATCCCGGCCGCCGGGGTGGACGCCCCGGTGACCAGCCTCGGCCTGAACGCCGACGGGACGGTCGAGGTGCCGCCGGCCGACCGGGCCGGGGAGACCGGCTGGTACCGCAACGGCCCGACCCCGGGGGAGACCGGCCCCGCCGTCCTCATCGGGCACTACGACACCGTGCACGGCCCGGCGGTCTTCCACGGTCTGCCGAAACTGCGGCCGGGCGAGCTGATCCAGGTGCAGCGCGCGGACGGAAGCACGGTGGACTTCAGGGTCCGCACGCTGCTGCAGGCCGCCAAGGACCGCTTCCCGACCCAGACGGTCTACGGTGACACCCCGACGCCTACGCTCAGGCTCATCACCTGTGGCGGGCGGATCGGCTCGGACGGCCACTGGACCGACAACATCATCGTCCTGGCGGACCTGGCCGGTCCGGACGGCGCGTCCGGCTGAGGCGGCCGGGCGGGTGCCGGTGGTTCCGCCCGGCAACCCGCCCGGGCGGAACCACCGGCAGCCGTCCACGCGACCTACTACCGGGGCGGGTACGGAGCGGACCCGGCGCATCGCCGCAGACCAGGAGGATGAGCACCGACCGTGGCACCGTTTACTCCCCGCCGCCGGACCGGCGCCGTGTCGGCGGCCGGACTCGCCGTCCTCATCGCCATCGCCGCCCTCGTGGCCATGGCGGTCGGCCGTGTCACCCCCGGCGGGCTGCAGGACCACGGCGCGTCCCAGCCGGTGACACCGCCGCTGAAGCCCCAGCCGCTCTGGCCCGGCCTGGATGCCTCTCCGTCGCCGGCCTCACCCGCCACCGCCACCGCTCAGCCGACGCCGCGCCCCGTCCCCGACGTGACCGTCCCCGGGAACGACATCACCGCGGTCGACGTCCGCTCCGTCCTCGCCAAGGACCCCATGGTGGGCCCGGAGGAGCGGCGCGCCCTCGACTCCTGCCCCGAGTGCAAGGTCCGCAGCCCCGAGTACCGCGACCTCACCGGTGACGGGCGCTCCGAGCTGCTCGTCGCCGTCGCCACCCCCGGGGCGGTGGTACTGCACGTCTACACCCTGGCCGACGACCGGGTCCTGTCCGTCCTCCAGGTCACGGCACGGGAGGGGTTCAGCGCCGAGACCGTCGGCTGCGACCTGTGGCTGTACGAGCTGACCACCGCCTCCGCCCGGACCAGCAGCCACTACCACTGGGACGGGGTCCGGCTCGGCCTGGTGGAGCAGAAGGTCGAGGGCATCGTCCCGGTGCCCGGCGACGGCACCGGACAGACGGGCCCCTCCGCCGGCGTGACCGGACCGGCGGTCAGCCCCGGCATGGGCGTCAGCCGCACCCCCGGGGCGGCCGGCGAGGCCAGCCCCGTCCCTCCCGGACCGGCCCCCGGCACCCCCACGAGCCGTCCAACCGCCCGACCGACCCCGGCGCTCTCGGAAGCGAAGCCATGAACCCCGCAGCCGCACCCACCCACCCGCACATCCTGATCGTCGAGGACGACGAGGTGATCCGGGAGGCCACCCGGATGGCCCTGGAGCGCTACGGCTTCCCGGTCTCCACCGCCGCCGACGGGCTGGAAGGGCTGGAGGCGTTCCACGCCGTCCGCCCCGATCTGCTGCTGCTGGACGTCATGCTGCCGCTCCTCGACGGGGTCGGCCTCTGCCGCCGGATCCGCGAGGAGAGCCAGCTCCCGATCCTGATGATGTCGGCGCGCACCGATCCGGTCGACGTGGTGTCCGGCCTGGAGGCCGGTGCGGACGACTACGTGGTCAAGCCGTTCGAGAGCGCGGTGCTGGTCGCCCGGATCCGGACGGTGCTGCGCCGGGTCCGCGTGGTCCCGGCGGCCGAGACCCCGCCGCCCGCCGCGGACGCCCCGCCGGCCCTCGCGCCGGTTCCCGTGCGGGCCGTTCCGACGGGCCCGACCGCCCCGACCGCCCCGGCCGTGCAGACGGCCCCGACCGTTCCGGCCGCACCGGCGCCGCGGACCGTGCGCAGCTTCGACGGGATGGAGGTGGACACCGAGAGCATGGAGGTACGGGTGCACGGCCGGCTCGTCCCGCTGACCCCGACCGAGCTGCGGCTGCTGCTGGAGTTCACCGCCGCGCCCGGCATCGTGCTGGAGCGCTCCGTCCTGCTGGAGCGGGTCTGGGACTACGACTGGGGCGCCGACACCCGGGTGGTGGACGTCCACGTGCAGCGGCTGCGCGCCAAGATCGGCGCCGGCCGGATCGAGACCGTCCGCGGGTTCGGCTACAAGCTGCGGCGCTCGGCATGACCCTGCGCCGCCAGATCGCCACCGCCGTCGCCGCCATCTCCGTCCTGGTCGCCGTGGCCGTCGGCCTGCTGGTCCACCAGGCGATGATCCGCCAGCACGTCGACCAGGCCCGGGCCTCCGCGCTGACCGCGCTGGACTCGGCGCTGGGCGCCTACGCGCGCGACGGCAAGGTCGCCGGCCTGGACGACCCGGCGCTGCCGCCCCGGCTGCGCGCCCTCGTGGCGGACGGCCGGCGGGGATCGCTGCTGGCCGGCGGTCCGCAGGGCGAGGCGATGTGGGCGGCCGGCCCGGTCCAGGGCGGAGTGGTCTCCGTCCGGGTCGACTTCGAGCCGGACCGGGCGGCGATCGCCGACCTGGACCGGATCATCCTGATCACCGTCGTCGCGTCGGTCTTCACGACGGTGCTGGTCGGGGTGCTGGTCGCGGACCGGATCAGCCGCCGGCTGCGCACCGCGGCGACGGCCGCCCGGGGGATCGCCGCCGGGCGCACGGACACCCGGATCGGAGAGCTGGTCGACGGGCGGGACGAGGTGGCCGACCTCGCGGCGGCCGTCGACCTGATGTCGCGGGCGCTGCACCGCCGACTGGAGGACGAGCAGCAGTTCACCGCGGACGTCGCCCACGAGCTGCGGACCCCGCTGACCGGGCTGGTCACCGCGGCCGAGCTGCTGCCGCCGGGCCGGCCCACCCAGCTCGTCCAGAACCGGGTGCAGGTGCTGCGTTCGCTGGTCGAGGACCTGCTGGAGGTGTCCCGGCTGGACGCGAACGTCGAGACGCCGTACCTGTCGGCCGTGCCGCTGGACCGGGCGGTGCGCCGTACCGTCACGCTCACCGGCCTGGACGTGGAGGTCGAGGTGGCGCCGGGCGCCGCCGACACGTCGGTCCGCACCGATCTGCGCCGGCTGGACCGCATCCTGGGCAATCTGCTCGTCAACGCCGACCGGCACGGCGGCGGTCCGGTCCGGCTGGGCGTGGACGGACTGCGGATCACCGTCCGCGACCACGGGCCCGGTTTCCCGGACGACCTGTTGCGGCACGGGCCCAAGCGCTTCCGGACGAGCGTGCGCGAGCGCGGGCGCGGCCACGGCCTGGGCCTGACGATAGCCACCGGCCACGCGCGGGTGATCGGCGCGGCCCTGACGTTCGCCAACCACCCGGACGGCGGCGCGGTGGCCACCCTGGTGCTGCCGCCCACGGTGACACCCGACCGGGCCGACGACCGGGCCGAAGGACCGGCAGGCGACTCGACCGGCGGCCCGGCGCACGGCCCGGGCCAGGACGCCGGGGAGAAGCGGGGCGAGCGGCCGGCCCCCTGACGAGGGCGGCCCGGGCTCCCGCGTCAGCGGTCGGCGACGAGCAGGGTCTGGAGGATCCGGCCGCAGTCGCCGGCCGCGTCGTCGAGGCGGCCGGAGGCCAGCCCGGAGCCGTCCGGGCTGGCGGCCGTGGCGGCGGTCAGATGGAGCCAGGAGCCGACCGGGTCGCGGTGGAGGGCCAGCGTGACATCGGTGTTGATGACGAGCCGGCCCACGTGGTCGAGCTCGAAGGCGACCGCCCAGTTGCTGTCGGCGAGGGTGAGGGCGCGGGTCAGCGGGGTGTCCGGCTCGCCGTCGACGAGGGGGATCCGCTGCCGGGCCCACACCGTGCCGGGGCCGGGGGTGTCGAAGCCGCCGCCGGGCGGGAAGCGCCACTCCATCGCCGAGACGTACCCGCCGAGGTGCGCGCCGGCCATGACGGGCGGCGGCTGCGGGCCCGGAAGCGGCGGTGGGGCCGCCTCCGGGCGGAGCGGCGGGGTCTCCCGAGGGCTCGCCGCGATGCGCCACGCCCGGGCCAGCAGGACGGGCCGACCGCCGGAGGTGAGCTCACCCTCCAGGAGTTCGGCGCGGCCGCCGGAGCGGATGGCGCGGACCTCGACCTGGAGATCGCCGACGGGCACCGGGCGGGGGATCTCCAGCGTGATGCGGGCGATCCGGAAGCCCTCCCGCGCCCCGTGCCGTTCCAGGGCGCGGCCGAGCAGGGCGGACGGGGGGCCCGCGTGCTGCGCCTTCGGACTCCACGGCCCCGCCGTGGCGGCCGTGCTCTCGTAGCGCCCGTGGCCCACGGCCCGGTAGAAGGACCCGGGCAACTCCGCCGAATCCGGCGTCATCCGCCGACTCCCCTCATCGAGATCCACGAGAAGGTATACCGGTCGTCCGGGCCCGGCCGGGAGTGGCCCGGCCGCCATTCTCCCGCGCGGTTTCGGACGGAGGGCGGGTCAGGACCAGGCGGTGCCCCAGCTGTTCCGGGCCGGAGCCGGTCATGCCCGGTACGCGGCGGGCGGACCGGCCCAGATCTCGGCCGACTCCCCGCCGGGGAGCGGCACGACGGGACGGCCGTCCACCCCGGAGCCCGGGCGGATGGCGGCGCCCGCCCGGGCGGCCGCCGCCTCGACCGACGGCGCCAGCAGGGCGAACGGGACCGGCGACGCGTCCTCGTGGGCGGCCTCGTCCGAGCCGACCAGCAGCAGGTTGCCCACGATCGCGAATCCGGCGCCGCCCGCCCGGCCCGGGGCGGGCGGCACGGCACCGGTCGCGGCCGCCGTCCCCGGATCCGCCGACGCCGTCTCCAGCGCCGTCTCGTAGAACCGGACGGCCCCGCCGAGCGAAGCGGCCGGCACGGCCCGCCGGACCAGGAGGCGCACGCCCCCGTCCCCGGGCCCGACTTGGCGAGGTGCGGGCCGTTCCCCGGGCCGGGGCCGGTGCTCGACCAGCTCGGCGAGCGAGCCGTCCGGGTAGCGCACCCGGGCCCGCGCGCCGGGCACGATCGCCTCGCGGGGCTCCAGCACGGTCGTGCCGGTGCGGCCCAGCAGATCGAGCTGGCCGGCCAGCGAGGGCACGATCAGCGAGTACGCCGTCCGCCGCTGGACGGGGGTGAACGGCCGCTCGCTCGCGATCAGCAGAACGGTGCCCACGGCGGCCAGTTCGAGGCCGCCGAAGTCGGGGATCGGCATCCGCAGATCCGCGCGCACCCCGAGCAGCCGCTCGTAGAACGCGATCCGGTCGTCGAGGTCGGCCAGGTCGATCAGCGACCGGGCGAGCAGGCGTGGCCGGTCCAGGACGGACGAGTCGGGGGTGGTCCGGAACCAGCGCTCCGAGAGCCCGGGCGGGCCGGAGAGACCGGACGGTGATGCGGTGCTTCCTGTCATGGTGCTGTGCTCCCTCTTCCGACTGGGCTGTGATTCCCGTTCACCCGGCGGCTACCACCGCTGCGCCCGCAGCCCCCACGCGGCGAACTCGTCGGTGACGAGCCGGCGCAGGGACTCGGTGCCGCCGAAGTGGTCGGGCATCCCGGTGACGGTCACGGTCACCCGCTCGCCCGACCGCACCATGCACAGTGAGGCGCGCAGGGCGGCCTTCTCCGGCACCAGGCCCGGTACGTTCATCGTGCGCAGGGCGACGCTGTCCGCCTGTTCGCCGGCGAAGCGCGCAGCGGCCTCCGGTACGACGCCGAAGTTGGACGCGACGACGTCGGTCTGCTGCGCCCCGGGCGCCTTGAGACGGTCGGCGTACCGGCGGGGCAGCAGGTGCCACAGCGGCTCCGGCACGAGTGTGCCGCTGTGCTCGCCGGACTCCCGCAGGGTGGCCTTGGTGCTCCGGCGGGTCTGCCGCAGGTCCTCGTGCTGGGGTGCGCCCGCCGGGACCTCCAGCGGGACGACGACGAGGGCGTTGGCGCGGGCGTCGCCGTCCGGCCGACGCAGGTTCATCGGGATGCCGACCCTGACCGACGCGCGGTCGACCAGCGGCACCCTGGCGCGGACCAGGTTGGCGGCGATCTCCACGAACAGGCTGTTCGCGGTGCCGCCGTACGCCGTCGCCCGCTCCTCCCACGACGCGGCGTCGAGGGTGAAGAGCGCGGTGGTGAAGAACCTGGGCTCCGAAGTCGCCTCGCTCCGGGGGGACTTCGCCGGGCCGGCCAGTGCCGACCTGATCCGGTCGAACTCCTGACGATTCGTCAAGATGCGTTCCGCCAGGGCGACCGAACCGGCGACGGCGAGTGCGCCCTGCTCCAGCAGCTCGCCGAGGTCCTCGCCGATCGGGCCGCCCGCCGGGGTGCCCCGGCGGGCGGCCGGGGAATCCCGCCGGTCGAGCGCGGTGAACACCCCGAGCCCGTCGGAGCGGAAGTGCGGCACGGTCAGTGACAGCAGCGTGCCGTTCCCGTACCGGGCGGCCGCGAGGCGCCACAGCGCGGTCGAGTCGGCCGGGAGCGGGGCGCGGACCTGCTCGTCGAGCCAGTCCGTCACCGTGTCGTCGGTCAGCCGCCCCGGGTACTCCCGCAGGGGTTCCCCGTTGTGCGCGCCGACCCACTTCCGCCGGGCCCCGGGCACCAGGGCCGGTACCGGCCGGCGGCTGAGCCTGCCGCGGTCCAGCCGCTCCCACTCCTCGCGCAGCGCGGCCGGGGACAGCTCGACCGGGAACCGCCAGAGGACCTGGACGATCCGGGAGGACCCGAGCTCCCGTTCGGCGCTGTAGAGCATCTCGTCGGTGGAGTTGAGGCGTGCGGTGGCCTCCCGGTGCGTCATGCGATCACCTCGCGGATCCGGGCCGCCGTGTGCCGTCCGACGGCCGGGGCCAGTTTGAAGCCGCCGCCGTTCCACCCGGTGGCGGTGACCAGCCCGTACGGCTCCGGCCAGACGGTCACGGCGCCCTTCCCGCCGGGCCCGAGGACGTCGTAGGCGGTGACCCCGCCGGTGGCGTTCGCGTCGGCCAGCGGCGGCCGGCGGTGCCGGACGACCTCGCGGATGCGCCGCTGTTCGGCGATCGGCACCCCCGCGGTCACGGTCGGCGGGACGTCGCACGCCGACGACGACACACCGGCCAGCACGCCGGTGCCGGAGTTCCAGCGGCGCAGCCAGGCACCCGTCGTCGAGTCGACGACGGTCGGCAGCCCGTACGGCCCGCCGGGGCCTGCGCCGTGGACTGCGCCGGGGCCTGTGCCCGGACCCGCGCCGGGGCGGCCGCGCGGGGTGAAGACGCAGTAGCTCACCGCCCGTGTGCGCAAAGGCAGTTCCACGCCCGCCGTCCGTGCGAGCCCGGTGCTGTGGACCCCGGCGGCGAGCAGGACCGCGCGCGCCGACACGAGCCCGGCCGTGGTGCGGACGCCGGTCACCCGCCCGCGCGAGGTCACCACCTCGGTGGCCCGTGCCGAGCCGAGGAAGGTGACGCCGTCGGCGTCCCCGAGCATCGCCTCGGCGACCTCCCGCGCCGGCAGCCAGCCGGCGCGCGGCTCGTACACCCCGACGAAGTCCTCGGGCACGGTCAGACCGGGGAACGCGGCGGTGATCTCCGGTGCGGAGAGGACCAGCGCGGTGTGCCCGGCGGCCAGGACCTGGTCCGCGCCCGCCAGCGCGCGTTCGGTGCCGTCGGCGTCGAACAGCACCAGGCTGCCGTCCTCGCGCACCGCGGGCCAGCGGCCGCTCGGGCCCCGCCGCAGGTAGCAGGAGAGTCCCTCGGCCGCCCAGGGGTGGCCGTCGGTGCCGGCGGCGGGGTCGAACGCGCGGATCAGCCCGCCGGAGGCGCCGGTCGCCCCGCCCGCGACCCCGTGTTCGTCGATCACGACCACGGACAGCCGGTGCGCGGCGAGGCGTTCGGCGGTTGCCAGGCCGATGATGCCGCCGCCGACGATGACGACGTCGGCGGCGGCATCAACGGTGGTACGGGTGCCCGTGGTCACCGAACGGCCTCGACGGGGAGGCGTTCCGGGCCGGTGGACTCACCCGGCTTGCCCAGGATGGACTCGGCGATGTCGGTCGACCGGGCGGACAGCACCGCCAGGGCTCCCGCGTCGCCCATGCCGTGGCTCGCCTCGCACAGGCCGTTGAGGTACAGCCGGAGCGGACGCGGCTGGTACGTCTGCCCGGTGACGGGCACCGAGTAGTCGCGTGCCACGTCCAGCAGCCCGTGCTCGTTGACGGCGAGCCGGTCGGCCACCTCTTCCAGCAGGGGGTGGCGCCGTTCGTCGTCCGGGCCCTCGCCGAAGTCGCGGAAGCCCGTCGCCAGGACGACGAGGTCGGCGTCGTAGGCGCTCTCCGTCCCGTAGTTGACGTCCCGCACCGTGAGCCGGTTCGCCGACCCCTGGGCGTGCGGGGTGACCTGGACCACCTCGGAGTACGGCATGAGCCGGAACCGGTCCGAGCCGGTGATCTCGTACTCGTGCTGCACGCCCGCGAGCCGGTCGATCACGTCCTGGTCGCAGGCCGCGTAGTTGATCGACCTGAGCTCCCGCCGGATGCGGTTCTTGGCCTCGTTCGGAAGCGGGTAGAAGTAGTCGATGAAGTCGGGCAGGAAGACCCGCCGGCTGTACGGGCTGGTGTCCTTCAGCCGGAACCCGATGCCCCGCTGGAGCGACACCACCTGGTGGACCTCGGGCCGGTCGAGGAGGTCGAGCACGATCTCGATCGCGCTCTGGCTCGCACCGACCACCACCACCCGCAGCCCCTTGCCGGTCTGGCGCCGCAGGGAGCTGAGGTACCTGGTGGAGTGGAACACGGTGGGCCCCAGGCTCCGTTGGAACGGGGCCGGGATCCGGGGCGAGCGGCCCGTACCCACGGCGACGGTCTCGCCGAAGTACTGCCGTCCGCCGGCCGTCTCCACCCGGAACACCTCCCGGCCGCCGAGGTCCACCAGGGAGAGCCGGGTCGCCGACTGCCCGTAGTCGACCGACCCGCGGAACGAGTCGGCGACCCACCGGAGGTAGCCGGCGTACTCCCGCCGCAGCGGGAACTTGCTGTTGAGATGCAGGTAGTCGGTCAGCCGGCCCTGGCCGGCGAGGTAGTTGACGAAGGTGTACGGACTGCCCGTGTTGCGCGGCATCACCAGGTCACGGAAGGGGTTGTTCTGGATGTCGGCCCCGGGCAGCAGTTGCTCGCTCTGCCACTGGAAGCCGTCGGCCCGCTCGATGAACCGGGTCGTGCCGCTGTAGCCGAACTCCTCCAGGGTCACCGCCAGCGCGAGGTTGGCGGGCCCGAAGCCGATCCCGAGGACTGAGTGGATCTGCTGGTCTGCCATGGGTCACGCGCCGGCCGGGGCCGTTTCGAGCACCCGGTTCTGGTCGTCCACGTGGACGACGCGGGGCTCGTGCTTCTCCACCTCGTCATCGCTGAGCTGCCCGTACGCGATGATGATGACCTTGTCGCCGGTCGCCACGAGCCGCGCGGCGGCGCCGTTCACGATCACCTCGTTGGCGCCGGGGGCGCCGAGGATGGTGTAGGTCTCGAACCGCGCGCCGTTGTTGATGTTGACGACGTGCACCAGCTCGTGGATGCCGATGTCGGCGGTGTCCAGCAGCTCCGGCGAGATCGTGATCGACCCGATGTAGTTCAGGTTGCTGTCGGTGACGGTGGCACGGTGGATCTTCGAACGCATGAAGGTACGCAGCATGTCGGTATCCCTGTCTGGATTCATTCGGTGGACGGTTCTCACCGGCTCCGGCGGGTGGCTCTCACCGGGCCGGGTGGATCAGCCCGAGAGGCCCCGGAAGTGCCCGGCGGGCGGGGTGCGGACGTCCCGCAGCAGCGGGACGTCGCCGGGGGCGGCCTCGGCGCCGAACGCCAGGGCCACCTGCCGTGCGAGGTCCGGGGTGACGGGCCACGCGAGCGTGCGCAGGGTCCACAGGAAGAGCAGCGCGCCGGACACGTCGCCCGCGTCGTCGGTCCGGAGGTGCCCGCCGCGCAGGGCCAGCACCTCCAGGTGCAGCGCGAGCGCCTCGGCCGCCTTGCGGATGGAGAACGTCTCCAGGGCGTAGGCGGCCTCGAAGCGCCGCACGGACGCCTCGATGGCGGTCGTCCACCACAGGGAGGGCGGGGCGTCGACGGACCGGCCGGCCAGCTGCTCGCCGAACCTCGCCGTGATCGTGGCGAGCGGTGCGTCGAAGCGGGACTCCAGGGTGGCGGCGGCCACCTGCTCGGTGAACTCGGACTGCTGGAGCTCCGGGCTGGTGAGCGCGAGGACGAACCGCGCCCGGTCCCGGCCGGCCTTCTCCAGGAAGTCCCGCGCCCAGACCACGTCCCCCTTGCTGGTGGAGAACTTCCGGCCCTCCAGGAGGAAGTACTGGTTGGTGAGCGTGCGGGTCACCGGCAGTTCGACCGGCAGCCCGTGCCTGACCGCGAGGAGCTTGAGGGCCGGATAGACGAACGCGTTGTAGAACCCGTTGTCGATCCCGATGAACTGCACGAACTCGTCGCAGCCGGCCTGCCGTCCGGCCCGGACCCGCTGCGGCCAGTACAGGTGGCCGACGTAGATCTCCGGCCAGGCGTTGATGGCCTGCGGCTGCGCGCCCGGGCCGTCCCAGTCCACCGGGATGCCCCAGGTGCTCGGGTAGGTGACCGGGATGTAGGGCAGCCGGCCGGCGAGCGTCCGGGTGACGACGTTCTGCAGATCGGGCCTCAGCGGCACGTCGGAGGTCCGGTACCAGTTGCTGATCAGCGACCGGTAGCGCTCCAGGTCGAGGACCCAGATGGAGACCGGCTTCCTCGGCAGCGCCGTGGCCGTGTCGCCCGGCAGCAGCGAGCCGGGCAGGTTGTACAGGCCGCACGCCTCGCAGACGCCCGCCCTGGCGTGCGCCAGGCAGACCGGGCAACGGCCCGTCACGAACGCCTCGGCCAGGTACTGCCCGGTTTCGGCGTCGTACGGCAGCTCGACCTCGCGCCGGTCGAACGCGCCGTGCCGCCACAGGTGGGTGAAGAAGTCCCGGACGAAGCGGTTGTAGTCCTCGTCGGGCCGTTCGAAGAGGTCGACGTCGACCCCGGCGAGGTCCAGCGACACCCGGACGCTGTCGAGCGCCTCCTGGATCAGCGCCTCGGGGGTCACCCCGAGCCGCTGCGCGGTCGTGACCACGTAGGTCTGGTTGTCGTCGGTGCTGCACGCGTACACCACGTCGTTGCCCAGGATCTTCTGCGACCGCGCGCACACGTCGCTGCCCAGCACGGGGCCCGCCAGGTGGCCCAGGTGCAGGTCGCCGTTGGGGGTCGGCGGCGAGAACGAGACGTTGACCTGGCGCGGGGCGCGTACGGCCGCGCTGTCCGGCTCAGGCATGCGCCGACTCCTCGGCCGGGGCCGGCTGGAGCCAGTAGATGCTGACGAAGGTCAGCGGGTCGCGGTCGCTGGTGTTGGTGACGATGTGCTGGTTGTCGTGCGGGATGTAGATGACGTCGCCCTCGGCGACCACCCGCTCCTCGTCACCGACCCGCACGACACCCTCGCCGCCGGTGAAGATGAACGTCTCGTCGGTGGCGTGGGCGTGCTGCTGGCTCGATTCCTGCGGCCGGATGGACACCAGGGAGCTGTTCCACGGCGGAACGACGACACCCTGCCAGGGGTAGATGCGCCGCAGGTCGCAGTTGTTCTCCCGGGTCTGGCCGTCCTTGACCGCACTGCGTACGTACATTCTGATTCCTTTCATGGTGGGACCGGCGGGGCGGGCTCCGCCGACGACAGGCCTCTGCTGCGTCGGCGGGCAGGCCGCAGGAAATCGCCGCAGGGTGCCAGGAATGGCGCCCGGGTGAATGCCGCCAAAATTCCAGGGAATTGCCTGGGTGGTGGCTGGATCGACCGCGCCGGATTGTTCGGCGGGATCGAGGAGAAGCTGGACATGGCTGTCACCCGTGTCCGGAGTATGGTCCTCCGGCCCGGGTGGGCTGCCGATCGGTGCGCTTGGCGGCTGGTCAGCCAGCGTCAACGGGCCTGACAGTTGGCCAATTTATATACCCCCTGGTGTCACAGCTCAGGAGCTGGTAAATGACATCTGGTGGCGCCGGATCGCTGTTGCCGTACCGGATGCACCGGTCCGCCGATGTTCTGCCCCGGGAGTGCCCGGGGACATAGACGATCCTCCATGAAAGATTGGTATGGGTCAACCCTGGATTTGCGCGGGCGGGCATTACGGGGTCTACCAGCGAAGATATCGGTGATCTTCCAAAATGTGTTTCGGAGGGGGGCATTCCGAATTCTGTGTACGCTCGAAAAGCGGCGACCGCGCCGGCTCCGGCCCTGGGCGGGCCGGGTCCGGCGCGGTCGGTCCGCGCGCGGCGGGGCGTGCCGCTACGCCTGGCCGACCGGCGGCATGTCGTACGTCACCCACATGGTGCGCTTCGCCACCCGGTCGTACTTGGAGCGCGCCCGGTGGTTGTCGTCGGCCGTGATCCAGCGGACCACGCTCCAGCCGCGCTCGGCCGCGATCCGGCCCAGCCGGTCGAACAGCGCGTCCGCGGCGCCGCCGCCCCGGGCCGCGGGCGCGACGAACAGGTCGTCCAGGTAGCCGCCCACCGTCCCGGAGAGCGGCCGGGCGAAGGGCCGGTAGTGGGCCAGGCCGACCGGCGTGCCGTCCGCGTCGCGGGCCAGCAGGCCGTTCAGCTCGTGCGCCGGGTCGTGGAGCCACGACCAGACCGTCTTGAGCCGCTCCTCGGGCATGTCGACCCGGTAGAACTCGGCGTAGCCCAGGTAGAGCTCGCGCCAGGAGGCGAAGTCGGCCTCGGCGGGCGGGGTGACGGTCCAGGAGGCGGGGGTGGTCATCGGGTGGCTCCTTCGGTGGTCGGTGCGCGTCGGGGCGTGCTCTCGGACGCTACGGGGCGTCAGGCCGGGCGCGCGCTCACCGTCCCGTAGCCCGGGGCGAATTGACTGCTCCACCGTGTCCGGTTGACAGCGCTGACGGGTCATCAGGAGGGAGTCGTGCGGTCGACGCGC
This sequence comes from Kitasatospora sp. NPDC087315, assembly GCF_044744345.1. Taxonomy (NCBI): domain Bacteria; kingdom Bacillati; phylum Actinomycetota; class Actinomycetes; order Kitasatosporales; family Streptomycetaceae; genus Kitasatospora; species Kitasatospora sp. NPDC087315. The sequence goes on from NZ_JBIUYD010000009.1 coordinate 221,058, forward strand.
GGTCGCGGGCCGGCCATCGTGCGGTCACGGGGCGGTCGGGGCGCCGGAGTCGGCCCGGCGGCCGCGCGTGGCCCCGGCCGCCGTCCACGCCAGCGTCAGGACGGCGAGCGCGGCCACGGCGAGCAGCAGCACGCTCGGCGACACCGAGTGCTGGAGCGCGGACAGCACGAACGGGACGGCGAAGCCCAGGTAGGAGAGCGCCTGGTAGACGGCGGTGAGCCGGGCCAGGTCCTCGGTACGGGCCAGGCGCTGCACCTCCAGCAGCCCGCACACCTGGCAGCAGCCATAGCCCGCGCCGAGCACCAGGGTCGCCACGACGACGAGCGCCGGCTGCGTCGTCTGCGCGGCCGCCGAGGAGATCAGCAGACCGGCCACGACGATCGCCATCGCCATGACGAGCAGGCGGGGCCTGCGGGCGTCGTCCATCCTGCGGGCCAGCGGCTGGACCAGGATGCCGGCCAGCCCGGTCAGCATGGTGACCACGGCGCCGAACACCAGCGCGTTGCCGCCCATGCGCTCCCTGACCAGCGCGGGCAGATAGGCCAGCGCGATCGAGGCGGAGCCGAACACCCAGGGCGCCAGGGGCGCCACCACGGTACGGAACCGGCGTTCGCGCACCGCCGGCACCCGCAGCCGGCGCAACAGGCTGCCCCCCTGCTGCCCGGTCACCGTCTCCGGGGCGCCCAGGACCAGCGGGACGGCGACGGCCGTCAGGACGAGGTGCGGCAGATACGCCACCACGGTGGGGGACGGCGCCCACTGGGCCAGCAGCCCGGCGACCAGGGGGCCCGCGGCGAAGCCCGTGGTCATCGCCACGGTCGCCCGCCGGGGGCCGGGGTTGGCCTCGCGGGGGGAGCCGCCCAGCGAGAGTTCCTTGATCCAGGCGGTACCGGAACTGAAGGCCGCGCCGCTGGCGATGCCGGAGATCACCCGCCCGGCGAACAGCCAGCCGAGCCCCGTTCCGCCGGCGATCAGTGCCACGGTGGCGAGCAGGGAGGTGATCAGCGCCGGAAGCATCAGCCTGCGGCGGCCGTACCGGTCCGAGACCGGGCCGCCGAGCAGCAGGCCGGGGATCAGCCCGATGGCGTACATGCCGAAGGTGGCCTGGACCGTGGCGGCCGAGAGGCCCAGTTTGGCCTGATAGAGCAGGAGTAACGGCGCGAACTGATTGGCCCCCCAGCCCACCGCCGCCACGGCCACCCCGGCCCGCAGCCACGCCCGGTCGTCGCCGACGGCCGGGCGGTCGAGCGGACGCGCCGAGGTGTCGGCGGACGTCATCACGTGCTTGGTCATGTCCTCCATGCTGGCGACCGGTTCCGCCGAGCACGAGCGTCCGGAACGCCATCATGCGTACAGTTAAGGACATGGCTTCTGTTGCGCTGGCCGTCATCGACGGAATGCCGCTGTTCGAGCTCGCGGCTCCCTGCACGATCTTCGGCATCGACCGCCCCGACCTCGTCGACCCCTGGTACGAGTTCACCGTCTGTGCCCCGCCCGGCGTGCGGGTCGGGGGCTGGCTCCAGGCCGTCACGCCGCACGGGCTCGACGAGCTCGTCGCGGCGGACACGGTCATCGTCCCGGCCTGCTCCGACGTCACCGAGCCGCCGCCCGCCGACCTGGTCGAGGCCGTGCGCGCCGCGCACGAGGCCGGGGCCAGGGTCGCCTCCATCTGCACCGGGGCGTTCGTCCTGGCCGCCGCCGGCCTGCTCGACGGCCGCCGGGCCACCACCCACTGGATGCACACCGGGCTGCTGGCCGAGCGCTACCCCCGCGTCCAGGTCGACCCCGGGGTCCTCTACGTCGACGAGGGGAGCGTCCTGACCTCGGCCGGGAAGGCCGCCGGGATAGACCTGTGCCTGCACCTGGTCCGCACCGACCACGGCAGCGCCGTCGCCAACGCGCTGGCCCGCCGGCTCGTCGTGCCGCCGCACCGGTCGGGCGGCCAGGCCCAGTTCATCGCCGCGCCGGTGCCGGCCGACGACGGCCCCGCCCTCGCGGACCTGCTGGCCTGGGCGCTGGAGCATCTGGACCAGCCGCTGACCGTCACCGACCTCGCCCGCCGCGTCCACATGAGCACGCGCAACCTCGGCCGGCACTTCACCGCCGCCACCGGGACGACGCCGCTGCAGTGGCTGCTGACCCAGCGGATGCACCGCGCCCAGGAGCTGCTGGAGAGCACCGACGAGAGCGTCGACCAGGTGGCCGCCCGGGTCGGGATGGGCAGCGCGGCCACCCTGCGCCGCCACTTCAACCGCGTGGTCGGTGTCCCGCCGGACACCTACCGCCGCACCTTCCGCCCGGCCTCGGCTCCGGCTCCGGTCAGGCCGGCCGGACGGCGGTGACCGGACGGCGGTGATCGCACGCCGGTGATCGCACGCCGGTGATCGGGGGGCGTTTCGCCCGATTCCGCCCGGTTCCGGACGTGGTGGCCGCTGACGGGGTCGCAGGACGAGTGCCGGTGCGGAGCCGGTACGGCCGCCGTTTTTGCGGCGGGGTGCCGGGCGGACGGGAACAAATCGTTCCGTTTTGGTACGAAGTGCCGCCTGGGCGACCATGGCACCTGCTCCACAGAGCGCGAGCAGGACCACGAAAGGCGCACCACCCTGATGCAAGCCAGCCCGGCCGCCCTCCGGCGGACACCCGATTCGAGTGCGCCGGTCACGACCGGGGCGGGCGGGGGCGCGGTGCCCACCCCGTCCCCGCGCCGGGGCGGGCGCTTCGGCCTGGTGGCCGCCACCGCGCTGGTCATGGGGAACATCATCGGGGGCGGCATCTTCATGCTCCCCGCCGCCGTCGCGCCCTACGGGACGGTCAGCCTGGTCGCCCTGGGGGTGGTGACGGCGGGGGCCGTCGCGCTGGCGCTGGTCTTCGGGCGGCTCGCCCGGCGCGATCCGCGGACCGGTGGCCCGTACGTCTACGCCCGCGCCGCCTTCGGGGACTTCGCCGGGTTCCTCGCGGCGTGGTCGTACTGGATCACCACCGTGGTCAGCAACGCGGCGCTCGCCGTGGCCGCCGTCGGCTACCTCGACGTGCTGCTGCCCATCCAGCACTCCACCGGGCTGACGCTCGCCGCCGCGCTGGCCGTCCAGTGGCTGCCCGCGCTCGCCAACCTGGCGGGCACCCGCTACGTGGGTGTCGTCCAGGTGGTCTCCACCGTGCTGAAGCTCGTCCCGCTGGCGCTGGTCGCGATCGGTGGGCTGGGCTTCTTCGAGCCGGCCAACCTCGGCCCCTTCGACGCCTCCGGCAAGGGCGTGGTCGGCGGGGTGACGGCCGCTGCGGCGATCCTGCTCTTCAGCTACCTGGGCGTGGAGTCCGCCGCGATGAGCGCCGGCGAGGTCCGCGACCCGGAGCGCAACGTCGGCCGGGCCAGCGTGCTCGGGACACTGGGCGCGGCTGTGGTCTACCTGCTCGGGACGCTCGCGGTCTTCGGCACGGTCGCGCACGACCGGCTCGTCCACTCCACCGCGCCCTTCTCCGACGCCGTCGACGTCATGTTCGGCGGCTCGTGGGGCGGCACGGTCATCGCGGTCGCCGCGCTGGTGTCGATGGTCGGCGCGCTCAACGGCTGGACCCTGCTGTCGGCCCAGGCACCGTACGCGGCCGCGCGGGACGGGCTCTTCCCGGCCGCCTTCGCCACGAAGCGCCGCGGCGTCCCGGTCTTCGGCGTCCTGATCAGCGTCACCCTGGCCTCGCTGCTGACCGTCCTCAACTTCACCGCCGGATCCCGGGGTGCGTTCAACACCCTGGTGCTGATCACCACCTTCACCGCCGCCGTGCCGTACCTGCTGTCCGCCGCCGCGCAGTTGTACTGGCTGGTGGCCGGCGAGCGGGACCGGGTGGCCCCCGGCCGGCTGGCCAGGGACGCGGCCCTCGGTCTCGGCGCCTTCGCCTTCTCCCTGTGGCTGGTCGCCGGCGCCGGCTACACGGCGGTCTACCAGGGCGTGCTCTTCCTCTTCGCCGGGATCCTGGTCTACGCCTGGATGGCGGCCCGCAAGGCCTGACGACGGCGCGGCCCGTGGGGGCCTCCGCGGGGGTGGGGGCTCAGGGCGCGTCCGGGGCGCCGCAGGAGTGGGCCTCGGCCGGGGCGGGTTCGGGGCCGGTGTCCGGGTCGCGGGTGAGGAGGTAGCGGGCGCCGGGGCCGGTGGCGGCGGCGCGGTCGGCGGCGTTGTAGAGGGTGCAGCGGGAGAGCGAGAGGCAGCCGCAGCCGATGCAGCCGGTGAGCTTGGCCTTGAGGCGCTGGAGTTCGGCGATCTGGTCGTCGATGAGGCTCTGCCAGGACCGGGCGACGCCGTCCCACTCGGCGGGGGTGGGCGCGCGGAGTTCGGGGAGCCGGTCGAGGGCGACCTTGGCCTCGTCGAGGGAGAGGCCGACGCGCTGGGCGGCCCGGACGAAGGCGACCCGGCGCAGCGTGGCGCGGGTGTAGCGGCGCTGGCCGCCGGTGGTGCGGGTGGCGTGGATCAGGCCGAGCTTCTCGTAGTAGCGCAGGGCGGAGGCGGCGAGGCCGCTGCGCTCGGCGAGCCGGCCGATGGTGAGCAGGTCGTGCCGGCTCGGTCCGGTGGCGGTCATGGCGCCCACTGTAACCGCTTGACTTCAAGCTGGCTTTAAGTTGCAGCATCGTGCGCATGAGCGCTGAAACGGCTGAAGCCGCCTTCGAAGACCTCCCGGGCCTGATGGCCCTGATGACCGGCGACGAGAAGCACGGCCCCGCCGCCACCTCCACCCTGGACGCCCTCTGGGTGCTCTACGACCGCGTGCTGCGGGTCACCCCCGCCACCGCCGAGGTGCAGGACCGTGACCGCTTCCTGCTCTCCAAGGGTCATGGCCCGATGGCCTACTACGCCGTGCTGGCAGCCAAGGGCTTCATCGAGCCGCGTCTGCTGTCCGGCTTCGGCGCCTACGACTCGCCGCTCGGCCACCACCCGGACCGCACGCTGATCCCGGGCGTCGAGATCGGCTCCGGCTCGCTCGGGCACGGGCTGCCGCTGGCCGTCGGCACCGCCCTCGGTCTGCGTGCCCAGGGGCTCACCGACCCGGCCGTCTGGGTGCTGGTCGGGGACGCCGAGTTCGACGAGGGCTCCAACCACGAGGCGGTGGCCTTCGCCGGCGCGTACGGGCTGGACCGGCTGCACACCGTGGTGATCGACAACTCCTCGGCCACGCACGGCTGGCAGGGTGGCATCGCGGCCCGGTTCGCCGCCGAGGGCTGGTCGGCCGAGACCGTGGACGGCCGCGACCACGAGGCGCTGTACGCGGCGTTCACCGCCGGGCACCCGGGACGGCCGCGGGTCGTGGTGGCCCGCGTCGAGCCCAAGGAGGACGGCTCCACGCGGGGGTAGCGGCCCCGCCCACCCCTGAACGCCCAGCCCGGCCCGACCCGCCCAGTGAGAGGGAACCTCCCGTGGACACCATGCGCGAACGCTTCTTCGACGTCACCACCCGCCTGCTCGACGACGACCCCCGGCTGGCCGTCGTGCTCGCCGACATCAGCGCCGCCGGCTTCGCCACGGCCGCCGGGCGCCACCCCGACCGGGTGATCAACGTGGGCATCCGCGAGCAGCTGCTGATCGGCGCCGCCGGCGGCCTGGCGCTCGCCGGGATGCGGCCGATCGCCCACACCTTCGCCGGCTTCCTGGTCGAACGCCCCTTTGAGCAGGTCAAGTTGGACCTCGTGCACCAGGGCGTCGGCGCGGTGCTGGTGAGCGCCGCCGGCTCGTACGACTGGCCGGCCGGTGGCCGCACCCACATGTCGCCCGGCGACGTCGCCCTGCTGGACACCCTGCCGGACTGGACCGTCCATGTGCCCGGACACCCCGACGAGGCCGAGCGGTTGCTGCGCCACGCCGTCGCCGACGGCGACCGCAATGTGTACGTCCGGCTCTCCGCGCACCAGAACGCGGCGGCGGTCCCGGTCGAGGCGGGCCGCTTCAGCACCGTCCGCCGGGGCTCGGCGGGCGTGGTGGTCGCGGTCGGGCCGATGCTGGACGCCGCGCTGGCGGCCACCGAGGGCCTGGACGTCACGGTGCTGTACGCGGCGACGGTGCGGCCGTTCGACGCGGCCGGGCTGCGCGCGGCCGCCGCCGGGCGGGCGGACGTGGTGCTGGTCGAGCCCTACCTGGCCGGGACCTCCGCCAGCGAGGCGCACGCCGCGCTGAACGACCGGCCGCACCAGGTGCTGGGCCTCGGGGTGCCGCGCGAGGAGCACCGGCACTACGGCTCGATCCCCGAGCACCTGGCCGCCTACGGCCTGGACGCCGCCTCCCTGCGGGAGCGGATCGGCACCTTCCTCTGGTGAGCCGGTTTCCCCGGTGAGCCGGTTCCTTCGGTCGGCCGGACGGCTCAGGTCCGGACGACCGCGACCGACCCGGCGGCCAGCCGTGCCACCGTGCCGTCGAGCCCGCACCCGCCGAACGACGCCACCGTCTCCCGCCCGGCGGCGCCCAGCGGCACCTCGGCGGCCCCGGGGCCCAGGTTGACCGCCACCCGGTACGGCCCCCGGTGCACCACCAGCCAGCGGGCGGCCTCGTCGTACTCCACCCGGACGCCGGCGAGGTCCGGGTCGGACAGCTCCGGCCGGGCGCGCCGCAGCCGGATCAGCGTGCGGTACCAGGCGAGCAGCCCGGCGTGCGGGGCGCGCCGGGGTTCGGTCCAGTCGAGGACGGAGCGCAGTACGGTGGCCGGCTCCTGCGGGTCCGGCACCTCCCCGGCCTGCCAGCCGTGCTCGGTGAACTCCCGCCGCCGGCCCTGCCGGACGGCCTCCGCGAGGTCCGGGTCGGTGTGGTCGGTGAAGTACTGCCAGGGGGTGGTCGCGCCCCACTCCTCGCCCATGAACAGCATCGGGGTGAACGGCGAGGTGAGCACCAGCGCGGCCCCGGCGGCGAGCGGTCCGGGGCCGAGGCCGGCCGAGATCCGGTCGCCGAGCGCCCGGTTGCCGACCTGGTCGTGGGTCTGCAGGTAGCCGAGCAGCCGGTGTCCGCCGGCCGGCGGGAACGGGCGGCCGTGGCCGCGGCCGCGGAACGAGGACCGGCCGCCGTCGTGGAAGAAGCCGCGGGTGAGCGTTTTGGCGACGGCGGCCAGCGGCGCGCGCGCGAAGTCGCCGTAGTAGCCCTGGGATTCACCGGTGAGCGCGCTGTGCAGGGCGTGGTGGAAGTCGTCGCTCCACTGGGCGGTGAGGCCCTGGCCGCCGGCCTCGCGCGGGGCCGTGGTGCGGGGGGAGTTGAGGTCGGACTCGGCGACGAGGAACAGCGGGCGGTTGGTGGCGACGGCCAACCGGTCGACCGCGCCGGAGAGTTGTTCCAGGAAGTGGACGGCGCGGTCGTCGGCGAGGGCGTGCACCGCGTCCAGCCGCAGGCCGTCGATCCGGTAGTCGCGCAGCCAGGCCAGCGCGCTGCCGATCAGATAGTCGCGCACCTCGTCCGAGCCGGGGGCGTCCAGGTTGACCGCCGAGCCCCACGGGGTGTGGTGCCGGTCGGTGAAGTACGGGCCGAAGCGGGGAAGGTGGTTGCCGGACGGGCCGAGGTGGTTGTGCACCACGTCCAGGACGACGCCGAGGCCCTTGCGGTGGGCGGCGTCCACGAAGCGCTTCAGCCCCTCCGGGCCGCCGTAGGGCTCGTGCACGGCCCAGGGCGAGACCCCGTCGTAGCCCCAGCCGTGCCGGCCGGGGAACGGGCAGACCGGCATCAGTTCGACGAAGTCGACGCCCAACTCGACCAGGTGGTCCAGGCGTTCGGCGGCGGCCTGGAAGGTGCCGGCGGCGGTGAAGGTACCGATGTGCAGCTCGTACAGGACGGCGCCGGGCAGCGGACGGCCGCGCCAGCCGGTCCGCGACCAGCTGAACGCGGCGTGGTCCACCGGGCGGCTGGGCCCGTCCGGCCCGTACGGCTGCCGGGGCGAGCGCGGGTCGGGCAGCGGCGGGCCGCCGTCCAGGCGGAACGCGTAGTCCCCGGTGGGTGCCCCGCCGTGCCACCAGCCGGGCCGGGCGCCGTCCCGGGCCAGCGCGTGCCGCTCGCCGCCGACCTCCACCTCGACCCGTTCGGCGGCCGCCGGGGCCCACACCTCGTACGTCCTCACCCGCGGCCCCTCCGGGTCAGCAGCGCCACCGGGCAGGCGGCCAGCAGCTCGGCCACCGGCACCGCGCCCCCTGGGTAAGCCCGCCCGGTCAGCTCGTCCGTCCACACCGCGTCCGCCCCCGGTCCGCCGCTCCCGGTCCGGCCCGGCGGCAGCTCCAGCGCCGTGTCCCGCCAGCCGCCCGCCCGTTCGAGGCCGTACGGCAGCCGGGTGACCGCCGTGACCACGTCGTCCCCGCGCGCGAAGGCGAGCAGATGGCCGGCGGCGCGGCCGGTGGCGGTCAGCGGCCGGTAGGCGCCGAGCGGCCGCTCGCGCCGCAGGTGGAGCGCGGCCGCGGTGAGGTGCAGTTTCTCCCGCGCGAGGTCCCCGGTCCTGGCCGTGGCGGAGTCGGTGAGCCGGACGGCGAGCGCGCCGAGGTCCACCACGCCCCGGTTGTCCGGGTCCACCAGCGTGTACAGCGGCTCCTCGCCGCCCTGGTAGAGGTCCGGCACCCCGGGCACGGTCAGGTGCAGCAGCGCGGCGGAGAGGGTGTTGGCCCGGGCGTACGGCGCGAGCGTGTGCCCGTACCCCTCGATCCGGGGGAGCAGCCCGGGGTTGCCGTAGACGGCGCGGGCGCGGTCGGCGAGGGCCCGCTCGAAGCGGGCGTCGGGGGCCGTCCAGGAGGTGCGCAGCTTGGCCTCGCGGGCGGCCTTGAGCAGGGCGGTGACCAGCCGGTCCGGGTCGATCGGCCAGGCGGCGACCAGGGTCTGCCAGAGCGTCCAGTCGCTGTCCGGGTCACCGCCGGGGCCCGCGGCTGCGGACCAGGCGGCGGCCTCGGCGGCCCAGCGGTCCGGCTGCTCGGCGAGGACGGCGAGCCGGGCCCGGGCGTCGGCGCTGCGTTTGGTGTCGTGGGTGGAGAGCGCCGTCATGGTGTGCGGCCAGTGCGCCTCGATGTACCGGCACCAGTCGTGGAAGGCGCCGGGCGGGAGCCCGGGCCTGGCCGGTTCGCCGCCGACCTCGTTGAGGCTCAGCAGGGCGTTCCACCGGTAGAAGGCGGTGTCCTCGACGCCCTTGGCGGCGACGGCGGCGGCGGTCTGCCCGAAGCGGGCGCAGAACTCCTCCTTGGCCGGCCCGCCGCCGAGCCGCCCCAGCGCCAGGTCCGCGACCAGGGCGTCCGTGGCGTCCCCGGCCCCGTCCGCCGCCCCGGCCCCGTCCAGCGCGGCCCGCAGCTGTCGGGCGGAGGCCTCCGGCACCGGCTCGCCGGGCCGCGCGTACGGGCGGTACGCGGGGTAGCCGGTGAGCACCCGCCGGAGCGCGGCCCGCAGCCGCCAGGGCGCGTGGTCGGCGTACGCGGGCTCGTCGGCGCCGATCCGGAGGGCGATCCGGACCAGCCGCTCAAGCTCGGCCGCCAGCTCGCCGTTCGGGCCGGTCATGTCGGACCGGCCGCGCCGGGCGGCGGCGACGGCCGGGTGCGGGTCGGCGCACGGCTCGCCGCCGCCGGGCACACCGCTGACGAAGGCCTCGTACGCCCCCGCCAGCCGGCAGGCGCCCGCGTGGTCGGTGAGCACGCCGTCGATCCGGCGCAGCGCGTCGTACCCGGTGGTGCCGGCGCACGGCCAGTCCGCGGGGAGCCGTTCGTCGCCGGTGAGGATCTTCTCGACCACGGTGTACGCCCCGCCGGTGGCCTCGGCGAAGCGGTTCAGATAGCCGCGCGGGTCGGCGAGGCCGTCCGGGTGGTCGATCCGGAAGCCGTCCAGGACGCCGTCGGCGTGCAGCCGCAGCAGCAGGCCGTGCGTCGCCTCGAACACCTCGGGCACCTCGACCCGGACGGCGATCAGCTCGTTGACGGTGAAGAACCGCCGGTAGTTCAGCTCGGTGCGGGCGAGGCGCCACCAGGCGAGCCGGTACCACTGCCGGGCGAGCAGCTGGTCGAGCGGGAGGCCGGCGGTGCCGGGCCGGAGCGGGAAGGCGTGGTCGTGGTAGCGCAGCACCTCGCCGTCGACGGTGAACTCGTCGAGGACGGTGCCGAGCCGGCCGCCGAGCAGCGGCAGCAGGACCCGGCCGCGGCCGGGGTCGTCGGCCGGCCCCGGCTGGGCCGCCCAGTCGATGTCGAACCAGCGGGCGTACGGCGAGTCGGGGCCGTCCCGCAGGACGTGCCAGAGCGGCTGGTTGAGCCGTTCGGGGACGGGGACGGCCATGTGGTTGGGCACCACGTCGGCGATCAGCCGCAGGCCGTGCCGGTGGGCCTCGGCGGCCAGCGCGCGCAGGGCGGCCTCGCCGCCGAGCTGCTCGCTGATCCGGCCGTGGTCGACGGTGTCGTAGCCGTGGGTGGAGCCGGGGGCGGCCGTCAGCAGGGGGGAGAGGTGCAGGTGCGAGACGCCGAGGGCGGCGAGGTAGGGGACGGCGGCGGTGGCGTCCCGGAGGGTGAAGCCGGGCTGGAGCTGGAGCCGGTAGCTGGCGGTGGGGGCGGCGGGCCCCGGGGCGGCCGCGGTGGACGGTACGGCGGCCGGGCGTGGCTGCGCGGGCTCGGCGGCGTAGGTCATGTGTCCATGACTACCCGGGCGAGCCCGCCGTCAAGACCCGTTGCTGATCCGAACAGGTGAACCACCTGCTCAGGCGGGCCGTTGCAGCACCATCAGCGAGCGGTCGGTGAGCCAGAGCACGTCCCCGGCCTTGACCCGGGCACCGGCGCCGGGGGCGGGCAGCCGGGGCTGGGCGGTGTCGACCACGACCTGCCACTCCTGCCCGTGGTCGGCCGGGACGGTGAACTCCAGCGGCTCGAAATGGGCGTTGAACATCAGCAGGAAGGAGTCGTCCACGATCCGCCCGCCGCGCCGGTCCGGCTCGGAGATGGCGTAGCCGTTGAGGAAGACGGTGAGCGACTTGGCGTAGTTGGCGCCCCAGTTGCGCTTGGTCATCTCCTCCCCGCTGGGGGTGAACCAGGCGATGTCGGTGAGGTCGTCGTGCGTCCCGGAGACCGGGCGGCCGTGGAAGAAGCGGCGGCGGCGGAAGACGGGGTGGTCGCGGCGGAGCCAGATCATGCCCTGGGTGAACTCCAGCAGCCGGGCCTCCGGGCCGTCGCCCTGTGGCCAGTGCATCCAGGACAGCTCGTTGTCCTGGCAGTAGGCGTTGTTGTTGCCCTGCTGGGTGCGGCCGAGTTCGTCGCCGTGCGAGAGCATCGGCACGCCCTGGGAGAGCATCAGGGTGGCGATCAGGTTCCGCTGCTGGCGGGCGCGCAGCTCCTCGACGGCGGGGTCGGTGCAGGGGCCCTCGGCGCCGCAGTTCCAGGAGCGGTTGAAGGATTCGCCGTCCCGGTTGTCCTCGCCGTTGGCCTCGTTGTGCTTCTCGTTGTAGGAGACCAGGTCGCGCAGGGTGAAGCCGTCGTGGCAGGTGACGAAGTTGATGGAGGCGATCGGGCGGCGGCCGTCGTCCTGGTAGAGGTCGGAGGAGCCGGTGAGCCGGGAGCCGAACTCGGCGAGCGTGGCGTTCTCGCCGCGCCACAGGTCGCGGACGGTGTCCCGGTACATGCCGTTCCACTCCGTCCACAGCGGGGGGAAGTTGCCGACCTGGTAGCCGCCCTCGCCGAGGTCCCAGGGCTCGGCGATCAGCTTGGCCTGGGAGACCACCGGGTCCTGCTGGACCAGGTCGAAGAAGGAGGAGAGCCGGTCCACCTCGTGGAACTGCCGGGCCAGGGTGGCGGCGAGGTCGAAGCGGAAGCCGTCCACGTGCATCTCGGTGACCCAGTAGCGCAGCGAGTCCATGATCAGCTGGAGCACGTGCGGGCTGCGCATCAGCAGGCTGTTGCCGGTGCCGGTGGTGTCCTCGTAGAACCGCTGGTCCCGGGCGAGCCGGTAGTAGGAGACGTTGTCCAGGCCGCGCAGCGAGAGGGTGGGGCCGAGGTGGTTGCCCTCGGAGGTGTGGTTGTAGACGACGTCCAGGATCACCTCGATGCCGGCCGCGTGCAGGGCCTTCACCATCGACTTGAACTCCTGCACCTGCTGGCCGCGGTCCCCGGTGGAGGAGTAGGAGGAGTGCGGGGCGAAGAAGCCGATGGTGTTGTACCCCCAGTAGTTGGCCAGGCCCAGGTCGCGCAGCCGGTGGTCGCGGACGAACTGGTGCACCGGCATCAGCTCGATCGCGGTGACGCCGAGCTTGGCCAGGTGCTCGATCACGGCCGGGTGGGCCAGGCCCGCGTACGTCCCCCGGATCTCCTCGGGGATGCCCGGGTGGAGCTTGGTCAGCCCCTTCACATGGGCCTCGTAGACCACCGTGCGGTGGTAGTCGGTGCGCGGCGGGCGGTCGGTGCCCCAGTCGAAGTACGGGTTGATCACCACGGAGTGCATGGTGTGCGGGGCGGAGTCCAGGTCGTTGCGGCGCTCCGGCGCGCCGAAGTGGTAGCCGTAGACGGCCTCGTCCCAGCCGATGTGCCCGCTCATGGCCTTGGCGTACGGGTCCAGCAGCAGCTTGGCGCTGTTGTGCCGCTGGCCGAGGCCCGGGTTGTGCGGGCCGTGGACGCGGAATCCGTAGCGCTGGCCGGGCTGGACGCCCGGGAGGTAGGCGTGCCGGACGAAGGCGTCGGTCTCCCGCAGCTCCACGGCCGTCTCCGAGCCGTTCGCGTCGAGCAGGCAGAGCTCGATCCGGTCGGCGCTCTCCGAGAACACCGCGAAGTTGGTGCCGGCCCCGTCGAAGGTGGCACCGAGGGGGTAGGGCGCCCCTGGCCAGACCTGCATGAGTCCTCAACTCCCCTGTAGTCAACGGAAACTGACGTGCAGTCCGATCGTGCTCCGGGCTCGGTTGCTCTCTTCCCGGCCGGGCGGCCGGGCATGTGCGGCGGTCGCGTGCCGCGCTGGACGGCACAGTCCGCATACTCCCCGACGCTTCGCCCGGCGGCGGGACCATTTGCCCTGTGTTCGCCCGAACGGGTGTCCGGCGGGTGATCGGCGGGTGCCCCCGGGGCCGCCGGGGCGCGGCCGGGCGCGGCTGGGCGTGGCGGGGCGGGCCCGTCGGTCAACCGGCTGCGGGCCGCTCGCGGCGGGCAGTACTCTTGATCGTCCGGCCGCTTCGTGTCCGTGGCGATCCATCAGAAGAAACGATCAGCAGAGCCTTCCGGCAGAACCGGCGGAAGCGGGGCTCCAGCAGGAACCAGGTGAGGTGGCGCATGGTGTTCCCCGCCGGCGGCCGTGGCGGTGGGCCCGGTGGCCCCGACCGTGGCAGCACCCGCAGCGAGGCGCCGACCGTCGTCATGCGCCCCACCCTGACCGGCCGCGCCGTCGTCCCGGCCCAGGGCGGCCCGGTCGAGATCCCCGCCCTGGCCTGGTCCGGCGCCGAGTGGGAGGACGCCTACCAGCGGGTCCGGCTCGCCGGGCGCGCGTACGTCTGGCTCAACCTGGTCGAACAGCGGCTGCGCTCGCTCGTCGACGAGGTGCTCCACCCCATCTACGCCCCCGCCCACGGCGAGGACTGGGTGACGGCCGCGGCCGGACCGGCCGGCGAGGAGTGGGCCCACCGGGCCGGCGCGGTCCGCGAGGTCAGCCGCCGCAAGGGCTATCTGCTCGACCCGGCCGACGACGACCCGCTGGTCTTCCTCACCCTGCCCCAGCTGCGCGAACTGATGGTCCAGCACTGGCCCTGCTTCGAGCCGTACCTCGCCGACCGGCGGGAGATCGAGCTGGCCCTGGACGAACTGGAGGTCGCCCGGCACGTGGTCTCCCGCAACCGCGTCCTCACCCAGACCGTCCTCGCCCAGACCGAACGCGCCGCCGCCCGGCTGCTCGCGGTGCTCGACGGCGGCGCCGGCGGCGTCCCGGCCGACGTGGTCGAGTCCCTGGTGGCCGGCCGCTACGCGGACGTGGTCGCGGTGCACGCCGACCGGGTCCGGCTCCAGCGCGACCTGCCGGTGGAGGACCTGCTGGACGGCGCCCGGCGGCTGGACGCGCTCGGCATCGGCCTCGGCATGCTCTGCCAGAACTACACCGGCAAGCGCCTGGTGCGCCTGGCCACCGACGGCTGCCGGGTCCGGCTGCTCTTCCTCAACCCGGCCAGCAGCGCGGTCCGCCGCCGCGAGCGCGAGCTGGGCCTCGGCCGCGGCGAGCTGGCCCGCTCGATCGAGATGAACATCATGCACGTCCGCCGGGTCCGGGCCCGGCTGCGCGACCAGGGCGGCTTCGAGATCCGGGTCTTCGACGAGACCCCGCGGTTCACCGCCTACCTGGTCGAGGGTCCGCGCCCGGCCGGCCAGAGCGGCGGCGGCCGCCGCCAGACCCGCGACCTCGGCGTCGTCCAGCCCTACCTGCGGCGGGCCCGGGGCATGGAGTCGCCCGCCCTGGTGCTGCGCGGCGGCGCCGGCCAGCAGCCGGGCGGCACCGAGGCCGGGCTGCTGGAGGTCTACCGCGAGGAGTTCGAGGGCGTCTGGGCGGACTCCCGGCCGGTGTCCTGACACCCGTTCGCCGGGGCGGCCGGACGGCTGGGGTGCTACGGCCATGAGGCGGCTGGGAGACTACGGCCATGAACAGCCCCGCCGACGCCCCCGCCTGGACCCTGCGCACCGCCGAGGCCGCCGACGTCGAACCCGTCGCCGAACTCCGCGCCGTGGTGATGCGCCCCGACCTCGAACGGCTCGGCCGCTACGACGAGGACCGGGTCCGCCGGCGCCTGCGGGACTCCTTCTCCACCCGCTACACCTCGATCGTCCTGGTGGACGGCGAGTTCGCGGGCTGCGTCACCGTCCGCCCCGCCGAGCAGGGCGGCCGGCTGCTGGAGCACTTCTACCTCGCCCCGCACCACCAGGGCCGCGGCCTCGGCTCCGCCGTCCTGCGCACCGTCCTGGCCGCCGCCGACGCCGCGGGCGAGCCCGTCCGGCTCGACGTGCTCCGGGGCAGCGCCGCCCGCCGCCTCTACGAACGCCACGGCTTCGCCCTGGAGTCCGAGGACCCGGTCGACGTCCGCCTGGTCCGCCCGGCCGGGTCGCGCGAGGCGGCCGCCGCGTAGCAGGGGGCCGCTGGGCCGGGCCCGCCCGCCCCAGCGGCGGCATTGTCGGTGGGGCGGGCGATGATAGGGGCTGCTTCGACCAACCGGACGGAAGGACACACCCCTATGAGCTGGTGGCAGCAGCCACTGGTCGGCTTCGACCTGGAGACCACGGGTACGGACCCGGCCGCGTCCCGCATCGTCACGGCCGCCCTCGTGGACACCGTCGGAGCCCGCCGGCTGAGCGCCACCGGCTGGCTGCTCGACCCCGGTGTCCCGATCCCCGCCGAGGCCGAGGCGATCCACGGCATCGGCGACGACCTGGCCCGGAGCAAGGGCCGCCCGGCCAAGGAAGCGGTGGACGAGATAGCCGCGGCGCTGTGCGAACGGCTCGCCGCCGGCCGCCCGGTGGTCGCCTTCAACGCGCCCTTCGACCTCTCGCTGCTCGACGCCGAACTGCGTCGCCACGGCCTGGCGCCGCTCGCCGAGCGGCTCGGCGGCCCGGTCGCGCCGGTGCTGGACGCGCTGGTCATCGACCGGGCCGTGGACAAGTACCGCAAGGGCTCCCGCACCCTCCAGCGGGTCTGCGAGGTGTACGGCGTGGAGCTGACCGACGCGCACGAGGCCGGCAGCGACGCGCTGGCCGCCGTCCGGGTCGCCGTCGCCCTCGCCGAGCGCTACCCCGGCCAGGTCGGCGACGTCCCGCTGGCCGAGCTGCACGACCTCCAGATCGGCTGGCACCACGACTGGGCGGAGGGCCTCCAGGCCTGGCTGCGCCGCGCCAAGGACCCGCAGGCCGTCATCGACCCCCGCTGGCCGCTGCGCTGAGCCCCTCGGCTCAGCTGTACGCGATCTTCTCCACCTCGTACAGCTGGGCGGCGCCGATCCGGTCCTCGCCCAGGGAGAGCAGCCAGGGCAGCAACTCGGCCGTGGCGTCCAGCTCGTCGTAGAAGCCGAGCCGGAGCCCGGAGAGCTGCCCGTAGGACAGCCAGCCGGCCATGGCGTCGGAGAGGTGGCGCTCCGCCGCCTCGGTGCGGGTCGCGGCCCAGATGCCGAGCCACGGTGCCAGGGAGCCGGTACTGACGGCGATCGTCTCCAGCACGTCGGTGACGGGGGCGACGCCGGGGTGCCGGTGCAGGGTCGCCCGCCACCAGGCCGACCAGACCGCGTCCAGCGCCTCCCGCTCGGGGCCCGGCCAGTCGCGCCAGCCGGCTTCGAGCAGCCGGGAGGCGATCAGGCCGTGGTCGACGTGCAGCCGGCCGGTGGCCAGCGCCCGGACGATTCGGGGCGTCATTTTTCGGTACAGGCCCGGACCGTCGTCCCAGTGGCCGATCGATTTGGCGGAGACGGACGGGATCAGCTCCTCGGGCACCAGCCGGGCGGGCCCGGCGAGCGCCGCGAGCCCGGCGTCGGGGTAGCAGTAGGCGCAGCCGCCCACGTCGAACGGCTGGTCGGAGAACGGTGCGAAGGCGGCGTCCAGCGCGTCGAGCGCGGTGCGGAGCCGCTGGTCGGGGTCGGTCACGATCACCTGCGGGGGGACCTCGTCCGGCGTGCCGGAGAAGAGATCGACGCTATCACGCACGCTCAGCCGGGTCGCGCCCGAGGGCCCGGGCCTTGGAGAGGGTGAACTCGGCGGCGTCCAGGGCGCCTTCGCGGTGCAGGGCGGACAGCCGCTCCAGCTCGTCGACCAGCCGCGGGTCGCCATCGCGGTCGGGGGCGGCGTCGGCGGGGCCGGGCGTGGGGAAGGTGACCCGGGCGGTGCCCGGGTGCAGCGGGTCCAGGTGTCGGAGATAGGGGAGTTCAGCTCGCCGGGAAGTCGAAGCGGTAGCCCTGGGCGATCAGCCAGGGGATCAACTGCCGCAGCGCGGCCACGGTTTGGCTGCGGTCGCCGCCGCCGTCGTGCAGCAGGATCACGCCGCCGGGCTTCAGCTGGCTCCGCACGGTGGAGACGATCGAGGCGACGCCAGGGCGGGACCAGTCGCGCGGGTCCACGGACCAGCCGAGCGGCCGCATGCCCAGGTCGGCGGAGATGCGCTCGTTGTCGGCGTTGAACCCGCCGCCGGGGGCGCGGAACCAGCCGACCCCGGTGCCCGGCCCGCCGGCCCGGACGATCATGTCCTTGGCGGCGGAGATCTCGTACACGGCCTTGTCGTGCGGGAGCGCGGCGAACGGCTGCGGGTGGTGCACGGTGTGGTCGCAGAGCCGGTGGCCGGCCGCCAGGACACGCCTGACCATCGCGGGGTCGGCCGCGGCCTGCCGGCCGATCTGGCAGAACGTCGCCTTGACGCCGTACTGCGCGAGCAGGTCCAGGACCTGGCCGGTGGCGGGGCCCGGGCCGTCGTCGAAGGTGAGCGCCACGGTCCGTCCGCCGGAGGCGGTGGAGCGGACGACCGCGGCGGATCCACCGCTCGCGGGCGGAGCGGGCTGCGCGGGCGGGGTCTGGGCCCCGGTGGCCGGCGGGGCGGCCGGCGTCGTCGGGGGCTGCGAGGGCGTCCGGACCGGCGGCTTCGACGCGGTCGGCGGTGTGGCGGCGCCCGTCACGGGCCTGGGCGCGGACGGCTTCGGGGTGCCGACCGGCCGGCCGGGCGGGGTGGGGGCGGAGTCCGGGGAGACCGGCACGCCGTCCGAGCCCGGCGCCGGGACGACGGACGGACCGCCGGGCGGCCCACCGGACGGTGCGCCGGGCACCGACGGCGCGCCGGTGCCCGGCTGCGGCTGGAGCGCCCCGTTGGCCGTGCCGCAGGCCGCCAGGGCCAGCGAGGCGGCCACCGCGAGGCAGCCCGTGATCAGCGGGCGACGGCGCCGGACCGACGGACACGACGGACGCGGCGGCCTCGGCGGGACGGAGGGGCTCGACGACGGTCGTGGCGGGGTGGCGTGCTCAGGCATGGCGGCGGCTCCTGAGATGGTGAGGCGGCGCGATCCCTCGGTCAGGGCAGGGCGACTCTCCGGTGGGACGCCGGTGCCAGGCCTCCCGGTTGCGTCCCCGTCCGTCCCCGTCCGGTCAGAACGGGTACCAGCGCACGTCCGTCGCCCCCTCGCGCAGCGAGTCCACCCGGCGGCGGAACTCGGCGAGCGCGGCCGGATTGCCCGGCGCCTGCTGCGCCACCCAGGAGGCGCTGGCCGTCTCGCGGGCCCCGCGCAGCACCGCGAAGCCGGGCCACTCGCGGACGTCCCAGCCGTACCCCTCGGTGAACGCCCGGTAGTCCTCACCCGGTACGCCGTACCGGTCGTGGCTGAGCGCGAGCACCACCAGGTCGTGCTCGCGCAGGTCGTGCGAGACGTTCTCCAGGTCGAGCAGGACCGGGCCGTCCGGGCCGACGTGGACGTTGCGCGGCAGTGCGTCGCCGTGGATCAGCCCCGGCGTCAGATGTGGGGTCAGGTCCGGCAGGGCGGCGGTGAAGGCGTCCCGGCGGTGGCGCAGGAAGGCGACGTCGACGGGGTCGACGTGCCCCTCGGCCGAGGCCAGCCAGCGTTCGACCGGGGCCAGCAGGTCGCGCCGGGCCAGCGGGAAGGGCGGCAGCGGCAGCCGGTGCAGGGCGCGCAGCAGCGGGGCGAGGTCGGCGGGGCGGGCGGGCCGCTCGGCGGGCGCGAGCCGGTGCCAGAAGGTGACGGGGTGCCCGTGGGCGAGCTGCGGCTCGGGCTCGACGGCGTCGTACGGGCGGACCACCGGGATGCCCTGCCCGGCCAGCCAGTCGGCGACGGCCAGCTCGTGGTGGGCCCGGTCGTAGAGCTCGGGGCCGCGGCCGACCTTGGCGACCACGGCCGGGTCGCCGAGGTCGAAGACGGCGTTCTCGCCGAGCGCCAGCAGCCGGGCGTTGCCCGGGCCGGGCAGGCCGGCGGACTCGCAGGCGTGGGCGAGCAGCAGCCGGGCGCGGCCCTCGTCGAAGGGGATCATGGACGCGGCTCCGTTCCTCGGGGTGGCCGAGCGGCTCGGCCGGGGGTGGGGGACGGTGATCATCATGACGCACGAGGGCCGGGCCCCGCGTGACGCGGGGCCCGGCCGTGGAGCGGAGGAGCCGGTGGTTCCGGTGGTGGTGTGGTGCCGGTGGTGGTGTCAGACCTCGATCCGGCGGTGCCGCGCCCCCTCCGCCGGGGCGCCGGCGGGGGCGGGGACGGTGCCCTGCGAAACCTGGCCGGCATCGACCGGCGGGAAGCTCTCGCCGTGCGAGAGCTCGGGCAGCCAGCGCAGCCAGGACGGCAGGTACCAGTTGCGCTCGCCGAGCAGGGTCATCACCGAGGGCAGCAGCACCGCGCGGATCACGGTCGCGTCGATCAGCACCGCTACCGCCAGGCCGACGCCCATCTGCTTCATCGCCTGCATGGAGAGGGTGCCGAAGACCCCGAACACCGCCACCATGATCACCGCGGCGCTGGTGACCACCCCGGCCGTGGAACGGATGCCGTGCGCGATGGCCGTCCGGGTCGGCAGGCCGCGGTCGCGGCCCTCCTTGATCCGGGAGACCACGAAGACGTGGTAGTCCATCGAGAGGCCGAAGAGGATCACGAAGAGGAAGAGCGGCACCCAGGACTCGACCGCGCCGACCCCGGCGGTGCCCAGCAGCGAGGCGCCCACCCCGTGCTGGAAGACCAGCGTCAGCACCCCGTACGCGGCGCCGACCGAGAGCAGGTTGAGCACCACGGCGGTGGCGGCGACGGCCAGCGAGCGGAACGAGGTCAGCATCAGCAGGAAGGCGAAGAGCACCACGAAGCCGAAGACCAGCGGCATCGAGCCGGTCATCTTCGCGTTGAAGTCGTAGGAGCCGGCGGTGCGGCCGGTGACCGGGGCCTCGGTGCCGGGCACCTTGAGCACGGTGGCGGGCACGATCTCGCCGCGCAACGTCTTCAGCGCGTCGTTGCTGGCGGTGTCGTTGCCGCTGCCCTGCAGCGGGATGTCGACGGTGGCGATGTTCTTCTCGGGGTGCACGGCGACCTCGATCGGGCCGTGCATCCGGCCGCTGGCCAGGGCCCTGGTCCTGAGGTCGGCGATCGCGGCGGTCATCGCCGGGGAGGTGATGTCGGTGGCCTTGATCACCACGGTGGCGGGGGCGGGGCTGCCGGGGAAGGCGGCCTCGATCTTCTCCGAGGTGGTGACCAGTTCGTTGCCCTTGGGCAGCTGCTGCTGGAAGGTGAGGTTGGCGGTGTGCATGGTCAGCATCGGCGCGGCGAGGCCGACCAGGAGCGCCCCGGCGAGCACGGTGGCGGCCAGCGGGTGGCGCAGCACGGGGGTGAGGACGGCGTTCCAGACCCGGCCGCCGGTCGCGGCGGCGTCCGGGCGGCGCAGCCGGGCCAGCAGCGGGACGCGGCCCTTCTCGACCTTGTCGCCGAGCATCGACAGCAGCGCGGGCAGGACGGTCAGCGAGCCCAGCACGGCGGTGATCACGACCACGATGGTGGCGTAGGACATGGCCTGGAACTCGGCGATGCCGGTGAGGAACATGCCGGCCATGGCGACCACGACGGTGACACCGGAGACCAGGACGGCCCGGCCGCTGGTGGCGGCGGCGATCTTCAGCGCGGTCTCCAGGTCGCGCCCGGCGGCCCGCTCCTCGCGCTCGCGGCGCAGGTAGAAGAGGCAGTAGTCGACGCCGACCGCGAGGCCGACCAGCAGCATCACCGAGCTGGCGTTGTCGCTGGTGTGCAGGAAGCCGCTGCTCAGCGCGACCAGCCCGCCGGCCGCGACGAAGGCGGTGATGGCCAGCACCACCGGCAGCACGGCGGCGACCAGCGCGCCGAAGGCGATCAGCAGGATGCCGAGCGCGAGCGGCACGGCGGTCCACTCGGCGCGGGCGAAGTCGTCGGAGAACTGGTCCTGGATCCACTTGTTGGAGCTGGCGTCGCCCAGCTCGACCACGGTCAGGTCCGGGTGCTGCTTCTGCACCTGGGCGACGGCGTCCATGATGGCCGGGACGTTCTCGACGGCCTCCTTGCGCTCGCCCTTGACGGTGAACTGGACGAGCGCCGAGTGCCCGTCCGCGGAGACAGCCTTGGTGTCGTACGGGGATTGGACACCTTCGGCCTTGCCGGTGCCGTTGACGGCGCTCACCACCTGGTCGACGGCGGTTCGGAAGGTCGGGGCGTCGGCGGTCAGCGCGGTGCTCTGGACGAGGACGGTCTCACTGGCGGGGGGCTTGAGGCCTGCCTCGTCGAGGATCTTGGCGGCGCGGGCGACCTGTCCCGGCATCGACTCGGAGTCGGTGACCTTCTCGCTGCCGTGCAGGCCGCCGAGGAAGGTGGCGAGGACGACGAAGAGCAGCCAGCCGAAGACGGCTGTCTTTCTGTTCCGGGCGCTCCAGGCGCCCATCGAGGCAGCCATGCCGAGCTTGGTCTTCACGGGATTTCCCCCAGGGAGAGCGGCGGTCATCGCCGGGTGAGCGGCGGTGGCCACCCCGGCGGGATCAGGTCGCGGGCGGTGCGCCCGGCGTCGCAATCGACAGTAGGGAAAAGGCCGTTGACCAGGTATCCGGCTGGCGGGGGAGTTCTTCCTGGGGGTTTCCTCGGGGGAGGGGTGGGGTTATCCCTACCCCCCTACCCTGATGTCTCCTCCCTCGGGGTGGGGGAGGGAAGTCCACCCTGAGGGGGAGCGGTCTCCACCCCGAGTACGAGGTACGGGGGTCGTCCGGCGGGTGAAGATGGTCGGGGCTCGCCGTTCGGCGACCCTGAGGGGGGTCGGCCACGGGGGCTGCTTGCCGGGCGGCAAGCAAGTTCTCGTAGGATGATGTCCTCTGAACACTTACCTGCCGACCGGCAAGGGGGCTCCGCGTTCCCCGCCGGTCCTGCCGTCGCCCGACGTCCCGTCCCTCAGGGCTGCGGTGAGTCATGCCCAGGAGGCATCACGAGCATGTTCCACCGAATAGGACAATTCGTCGTCCGCTACGCCTGGTGGGTGATCGCGGCGTGGATGGTCGCGGCCATCGCGATCATCGGGACGGCGCCCAAGCTGACCGCCAACACGGACGAGTCGGCGTTCCTGCCCAAGCACTACGAGTCCATCCAGGCCATGCAGGTCCAGGAGAAGGCCTTCCCGTCCGCCGTCTCGCCGTCGGCGCTGCTGCTCTTCGAGCGTACCGACGGCGGCAAGCTGGACGAAGCGGACAAGGCCACCATGGCCAAGGTCGTGCAGGGCCTGACCGACAAGAACATCCCGCTGGTCCAGAAGGTCCTCCCGGTCAGTGACGAGTCCGTCTCCAAGGACGGCAAGTACGCCATGTCGATGGTCGCCATCGACAAGTCGAAGATGCAGACCGACGAGTACAGCGACGCCGCCAAGAAGCTGCGCGAGGAGGGGACTTCGCTCGCTTCCGGCAGCGCCCTGAAGTTCCAGGTCGGCGGCCCGGCCGCGAGCGCCCTGGACCAGAAGGACTCCGGCAAGACGGCGGAGATGCTGATCGGCGTCGGCACCATCGTGATCATCCTGCTCACGCTGGGGATCATCTTCCGCAGCCCGATCATCGCGCTGCTGCCGGTCATCTCGGTGGCCATCTACTCGATGGTCGCCAACGGGCTGATCGCCGACGCCAGCAAGCTGTTCGGCCTCAAGGCCGACAACTCGATGTCCGCGATCCTGATCGTGGTGCTGTACGGCGTCGGTACCGACTACTTCCTGTTCCTGATGTTCCGCTACCGCGAACGGCTGCGGGCCGGGGACACCCGCAAGGAGGCCGTGGCCAACGCCGTCGGCCGGGTCGGCGAGGCGATCGCCTCCGCGGCCGGCGCCGTCGTGGTCGCCTTCGCGGTGCTCGTCCTCTCCAGCCTCGGCATGTTCAAGGCGCTCGGCCCCTCGCTGGCCATCGCCGTGGCGGTCACCGCGGTCGCCTCGGTCACCCTGGTGCCGGCGATCCTCTGCCTGATCCCGGAGCGGGTGCTGTTCTGGCCGTCCAAGGCCTGGCAGCGCGAGCCCTCCAGCGCCCGCTTCGCCGCGATCGGCCGCGGCGTCAGCCGCCGCCCGGCCATGGCCGCCCTGGTCTCCGGTCTGGTGATGGTCGGTCTGGCGCTCGCCGCCCTCGGCTACAAGGGCACCTTCGACCTGGCCGGCAGCTCCATGCCGAAGACCAAGGAGTCGATGGTCGTCCAGGACACGATGATCAAGGCGTACTCGGCCGGCGCCGCCGACCCCGCCCACGTCTACGTCTCCAGCCAGAACGGCACCAAGCTCGACGCCGCCGGCCTCCAGGGCTACGTGGCGGAGCTCGGCAAGGTCGACGGCGTCAGCGGCGCTGTCCTGGCCGACCCGGCGCGCAACATCAGCGCGGACGGCCTCACCGCCGACATCACCGTGGTGCTGAAGGACGAGTCGGCCAGCAACGCGGCCATCGACACCATCGGCGCGGTCCGTGATGTCGCTCACGACAAGGCCCCGGCCGGCACCAAGGCGTACGTCGCCGGCACCAGCTCCGTGTACAAGGACATCAACACGGCGATGGTGCACGACTACACGCTGGTCTTCCCGGTCGCCGCCCTGCTGATCATGATCATCCTCGGCCTGCTGCTGCGCAGCGTGGTCGCCCCCTGGTACCTGATGGCCTCGGTCGGCCTCGGCTTCGGCGCCACCCTCGGCGCCACCAAGCTGGTCTTCCAGGACATGAAGGGCGAGGCGGGACTGATGTTCATGCTGCCGATCTTCATCTACCTGTTCGTGGTGGCGATCGGCACCGACTACAACATCCTGATGATCGCCCGCCTGCGGGAGGAGGCCCGGGAGGGCCGCAGCCCGCGCGAGGCGGCCGGTCAGGCGATCCGCCACGGTGGTCCGACGGTGGCCGCGGCCGGGTTCATCCTGGCGGCGACCTTCGCCACCATGCTGCTCGCGGGCAACACCATGCTCAGCGAGATGGGCTTCTCGATCGCCATCGGCATCATCGTCTCGGCCTTCGTGATGTCGATGTTCTTCACCCCGGCGCTCACCGCGCTGCTCGGCCACCGCGCCTGGTGGCCCGGCCACGGCGACACCGTCGGCCACGGTTCCGGCCCGGCGCCGCTCGCCGGCGCGCACGACGTACCGGAACCGGCCGGACGGCACTGACCGTTCGTAGTCGGCCAGGGGCGGGCGGTACTCTCTTCGGGGGGTGCCGCCTGCCCCCTTTCCCCGGCCGGCAAACGTGACGTGCTGGGCAAAAAAGCCCCGGTCACTCGGGGTGTCGTCGTGCTACAGTCGAACCAGTTGCAGTTTTGGTTCCCATGAACGTGTGTGTGCGCCTGCTGGTTCCAACCAACAGGCGCATTTGTTTTGTCCGGTGTTTCAGTCTCCGGATGGGGATCGCGGCTACTTTGGGGCCCGCGAGGTGCGGGTTCCGATGCCCCAGTTTTTAGAGGAGACGGTTATGGCTACCGGCACCGTGAAGTGGTTCAACAGCGAAAAGGGCTTCGGCTTCATCGAGCAGGACGGTGGCGGCGCCGACGTGTTCGCCCACTACTCGAACATCGAGGCGCAGGGCTTCCGTGAGCTCGTCGAGGGCCAGAAGGTCGAGTTCGACGTCACGCAGGGCCAGAAGGGCCCGCAGGCCGAGCACATCCGCGTCATCTGAGTCCAGCCACAGAGCTGACTCGCGATCTCGCGCAGCGAGGGCCCGTACCGCACGGTGCGGGCCCTCGCCCATGCCGCCGAACGGCCGGGGCGGCACCTGACTCCCGACGGCCGAACCGCCCCGATCCCGGGGTGCCAGACGACCGGACGGAGACTCCGTGACCACCCCTGCCCGCTCGCCCCGCGAGGGCGACCGCAACCGTAAGCCCCGCAGCCGCAACACCGGCGCGGGCGCACCGCGCAGCGCCGGCACCCGTGGCGGCGCCCCCCGCAACGGCGCACCCCGCAAGAGTGCCCCGCGCGCCGCCGAGCCCGCCGACTTCACCGTGGTCGAGGGCACCCCGCCCCGCCCGCCGGTGGCGAGCTTCGCCGAGCTGGAGCTGCCCAAGGGCATCCTGAGCGCGCTCACCCGTGAGGGTGTCATCGAGCCGTTCCCGATCCAGGCCGCCACCCTGCCGGACTCCATGGCCGGCCGCGACGTGCTCGGCCGCGGCCGCACCGGCTCCGGCAAGACCCTCGCCTTCGGCCTGCCGCTGCTCGCCCGCACGGCCGGCCGTCGCGCCGACGCCCGGTACCCGCTGGCGCTCGTCCTGGTACCCACCCGCGAGCTGGCCCAGCAGGTGACCGACGCGCTCACCCCCTACGCCACCGCGGTCAACCTGCGGATCGCCACCGTCGTCGGCGGCATGTCGATCACCCGGCAGGCCAACGCCGTGCGCCGCGGCGCCGAGGTCCTGGTCGCCACCCCGGGCCGGCTGGACGACCTGATCAACCGCGGCGACGTCCGGCTGGACCACGTCGCCATCACGGTCCTCGACGAGGCCGACCAGATGGCCGACATGGGCTTCCTGCCGCAGGTCACCAAGCTGCTGGAGCAGGTCGCCGAGGGCGGGCAGCGGATGCTGTTCTCCGCCACCCTGGACCGCAACGTGGACCGCCTGGTGCGGCGCTTCCTGACCGACCCGGTGACCCACTCGGTCGACCCGTCGGCCGGCGCGGTGACCACCATGGACCACCACGTGCTCCAGCTGGACGCGTCCGACAAGGCGTCCGCCACCGCGCACATCGCCTCCCGCGAGGGGCGCCTGATCATGTTCGTGCACACCAAGCACGGCGCCGACCGCCTCGCCAAGCAGCTGCTGGCCAACGGCGTGAAGGCGGCCGCCCTGCACGGCGGCAAGTCCCAGCCGCAGCGCAACCGGGTGCTCGACCAGTTCCGCGACGGCCACGTCACCGCGCTGATCGCCACCAACGTCGCCGCCCGCGGCATCCACATCGACGGCCTCGACCTGGTCGTCAACGTCGATCCGCCGATCGACCACAAGGACTACCTGCACCGCGGCGGCCGCACCGCCCGGGCCGGCGAGTCCGGCACGGTCGTCACCCTGGTCCTGCCCGAGCAGCGCCGCGAGGTCAGCCGGCTGATGACGGTGGCCGGCATCCGCCCGACCACCACCAAGATCCGCCCCGGCGACGCCGAGCTCAGCCGCATCACCGGCGCCCGCACCCCCAGCGGCGTGCCGGTCACGGTGGCCGTCCCGGTCGTCACCCAGCCGGCCGCCGCCGCGGACGGGAAGGCCGGCGCCCCGCGCCGCCGCCCCGCCAAGCGCTCCGGCCTGCCGACCGACGTCGACATGAACGGCAACCCCCGCCGCCCCCGCCCCAAGCAGCGCATGGGCGCGGCCGGCGGCGGCCAGGGCGGCGGCGGCTCCCGCCAGGCGGCCGGCTTCATCGGCCGCTCCTCCGGCCGCGCCAAGCCCGGCTCCGGCACCAAGTCCGGCTCCAACTACGGCACCGGCCGCCAGCGCCGCAAGTCGGACTGACGCCACCTGACCAACGGCCCGGCACCCCTGACGAGGGGTGCCGGGCCGTTCTGCACTCCTGTGGGCAACGGTCAGACCGTGCCGAACTCGCCATCCTGGACGGCCGCCACGAAGGACTGCCAGGCGTCGGCCGGGAAGATCAGAGCGGGGCCGGCCGGGTCCTTGGAGTCGCGGACGGGCATGAGGCCGGCGAACCCCGGCGCGACCTCGACGCATGCGCCGCCGTTGCTGCTGTAGCTGGACTTGATCCAGTGTGCGCGGGTCAGGTCAGTGCTGGACATGGGGATGGTTCCTCCCGGACGGCGCGGATCATGGCAAGGGAATCGGCCCTCGACAGTGCCTCAACCTGCAGCCGATCGTAGTCCCTGTCCCACGCGATGACGGTGTCCCTTTCGCGCTCCAGCAGGCCTCGTTGATGGGATTCCGTGTAGCCGAGCATGGTCCCGGTGGGGAGTGTCAGCAGGTAGACGGCCATCATGAACGGGGCTCGTTCGCCCAGGCCGAACGGCGCGACCTGGAGGATGACGTTCGGGCGTTCTGCCAGGGCTTCAAGGTGCCGGAACTGCTCGACCATGACTTCCGGTCCGCCGACCTGCCGCCGAAGACAGCTCTCATCCAGCACCGCGTGGACGAGCGGTGGCTTTGTGCGCTCGAACAACTGCTGGCGAGCGGAGAGAAAGGCCGCACGTTGAGCCGCCTGAGCCGAGGTGATGCTCCCGCGTTGCACGGCTGCGGCCGCGATGGCGGCTGCATAGTCCGGCGTCTGGAACAAGCCGGGGACCAAACCGAGTTCGAACACTCTTATCTTGGCCGCCTTCGCTTCCTGCGCGGCGTACTCGGGGAAGCCCTCCAGCAGGGCCGTGTGCTTGTGCTGGAACCACATCAGCACCAGCGTGCCGCCTGTGTTCAGTACTTCGTCGACCTTGCGCGCGAACTGCTCGCTGGGCGCCTCGCGGGATGCAAGTTCGGTGTAGGAGACGTACGAGGGGTCGTAACCGACCTTCCTGGCCAACTCTGCCTGCGTCAGCCCCGCAGCCTCGCGTGACCTGCGAAGTTGCACGCCGAAAGGCGCCCAGTGGCTTGATGACGGATCAAGTTGCTTTCGATTCACCATGGTTCACCAACCTGGGAAGGCGTCAGTCTCCTGTCAGGAGATGAGGCCGATCGTACGCCAGCAAGGTCCGTCGTGGGTACGGATTGTGAGAGTTCATGAGCACAGAGCTACCTGTGGCGGTTGGAACATGGTGATGGATCGCAGGATTCCCAAGATGGGGTCGTTGTCTCCAGCCGGAAGATCAGCCTCGGGGCCTCGGGTCTCGGCCGGTTCGGCCGTTCGCGCGAGGGTGTCGCTCGTGGTCTAGGCCTCGCGCAGTTCCGTCCGGATGATCCGCTTGGCCTCGGCGGCGAGGTTGGGGTTGGCGCTGACGCCTGTCCCGGTGAAGCTCAGCCGGTGGCGTGGCGGGGTCTCGCCCTCACCTGTCGGGCGGAGTGTGTGACGGCGGATCTCCTCGGCCTGCCCGGCATTCAGTCGCCCGATGAGGTCGGGGAGTTCGGGTTGGCGGTCGTGGGCGACACTCATGTCACGAGGCTACCGACCCCGTACCCGTCGCTGTGGGTGGCTCAGGCGGTGCGGGCCGGGGCGGCGAGGGTGGCCGGGCGGGCGGCGTCGTAGCGGGTCAGGAGGAGGCGGGCGACCTCGGGGGCGGGGCCCAGGACGCCGGCCAGGAGGTCGGCGCCGGCGTCCTCGGCGGCGGTCGCGATGCGGTCCGGGAGGAGGCCGGGGGCGAGCAGGTACGGCGCGACGGCGACCTGCCGGGCGCCCGCGGCGCGCAGGGCGGCGACGGCGTCGGGGACGCGGGGCCCGGCGGCGGAGGCGTAGGCGACCTCGGCGGCGGCCCAGCCGCGGGTGCGGCGCCACTCGGCGGCCACCGCCCGGGTGGCGGCGTCGGCGGCCGGGTCGGAGGAGCCCGCGGCGGCGAGGACGACACCGGTGC
Organism: Kitasatospora sp. NPDC087315; assembly: GCF_044744345.1. Lineage (NCBI taxonomy): Bacteria > Bacillati > Actinomycetota > Actinomycetes > Kitasatosporales > Streptomycetaceae > Kitasatospora > Kitasatospora sp. NPDC087315. The sequence goes on from NZ_JBIUYD010000009.1 coordinate 249,407, forward strand.
GGGCCCGGACGGCGGCGGAGGAGACGTCCAGCCCGGCCTCGGCGAGGCGGCGGTCCAGGGCGGCGAGCAGCAGCGGCGAGGGGCCGAGCACGTCCGCCACGGGCAGGGCGGCGCCGGCCGCGCGCAGGGCGGCGGGGATGTCGTGCTTGGCGTGGAAGGCGCGGTTGAGCAGCAGCGGCACGGCCACGGCGGCGGTGAGGCGGGCGACCACCTGCGGGATGCGCGGCGCGCAGTGGTCCAGGTAGGCGGTGGCCACCTCCAGACCGGGCCGCAGGGCGCGGACCTGCCCGACCAGCGCGGCCACCGTCGCGGCGTGCCGGGGGTCGCGGCTGCCGTGGGCGATCAGCAGCAGGGCGGGGCCGCCCGCCACCACCGGTGCGGTGGCGGCGGACAGCCGGCCTTCGTTCCTGCGGAGCATGCGGAGCGGCCTTACTTGACGGCGGCCAGCAGGCCGCGGTTGCGCAGCACCCGGCGCTCGATCGGGGTGAACACCAGCAGCTCGATGGCGATCCCGACGAACAGGATGAGGATGATACCGAGCAGCACCCCGGCCATGTCGGAGAACTCCCGCTGGTTCTCCAGGTACCGGCCCAGGCCCAGGCCCAGGTCGGGGGAGGAGGCGACGAGTTCGGCCGCCATCAGGGAGCGCCAGGAGAACGCCCAGCCCTGCTTGAGGCCGGCCAGGTAGCCGGGCAGCGCGGCCGGCAGCAGGATGTGCCTGGCCCCGGCCAGGCCGGTGGCGCCGATGGTCCGTCCGGCCCGCAGGAACAGCGGCGGCACCTGGTCGATGCCGGACACCAGCCCGTTGGCGATGGACGGGACGGCGCCGAGCAGGATCACCGCGTACATCATCGAGTCGTTGATGCCGAGCCAGATGACGGCGGCCGGCACCCAGGCGACCGACGGCAGCGACTGCAGACCGGAGAGCACCGGCCCGAGGGCGGCCCGCACCGGCTTGACCCGGGCGACCACCAGGCCGATCGGGGTGCCGATGACGACGGCGACCACGAAGCCGGACAGGCCGCGCCAGACGCTGGTCCAGATGATCGAGAACAGCGTGCCTTCCGTCCAGAGGTCCCCTGCGGCCCCCAGGACGTCGGCCGGGCTGGGCAGCTTGTACGAGGGGGTGAGGTGCAGGCTGTAGGCGCCCTGCCAGAGGGCGAGCACCAGCACCACGCCGAGCAGCGGCGGCAGCGCCTTCTGCCGGAGCACCTCGCCGAGCGAACTGCGCTGCGCGGTGACGGAGTCCAGCGCGTCCAGGCCGGCCCCGACGTCGGCCGAGTCGGTGGGCGCGGCCTTGTCCAGGACCGGGGTGGTGTCAGTGCTGGCCATGGCGACGGATCTCCCCACGCAGTTCTTCGGTGATCTCGATGGACAGGTCGGCGACGCCGGCGGACTCGATCCGGCGCGGCTGTGGCAGGTCGATCCGCCACTCACGGGCGACCCGGCCGGGACGGGAGGAGAGCAGCACCACGCGCTGGGCGAGCCGGACGGCCTCCCGCACGTTGTGGGTGACGAACAGGACGGAGAGCTGCCGCTCGGCCCAGATCCGGGTGATCTCGTCGTGCAGGACGTCCCGGGTGATGGCGTCGAGCGCGGCGAACGGTTCGTCCATCAGCAGCACCGAGCCGCCCTGGGCGAGCGCGCGGGCCATCGCCACGCGCTGGCGCATGCCGCCGGAGAGCTCGTGCACGCGCCTGCCGTACGAGCCGCCGAGGCGGACGAGTTCGAGCAGCCGCTCGGCCTCGGCCTTGCGTTCGGGGCGGGCCACGCCGTTGAGCCGCAGGGCCAGTTCGATGTTCTTGCCGGCCGTGAGCCAGGGGAACAGCGCGTGCTCCTGGAACATCAGCGCGGGGCGACCCCCGGCCACCTCGATCGAGCCCGCGGTGGGCTTGTCGAGTCCGGCGACCAGGTTGAGCAGGGTGGACTTGCCGCAGCCCGAGGCTCCGAGCAGCGTGACGAACTCTCCCGGCGCGACATCGAGCGTGATGTCGTCCAGGACGGGGGTCTCCGAGCCTGCGCGGCCGAAGGACTTGTGCACGTGCGAGATCCGGACGGCGGGCGAGCCGCCGCGGGCGTCGACGCCGGTGGCGTCTTCCGAGGTGGTCAGTGCCGGGGACATCCGGGCACCTCCTGCATGAGTGGTCATGGGCCCCTCCTGCCGTTGGCGGGCAGGGAGGGAGAGGCTGGCGACGCGGGGCCGGGGTCCGGCCCCGCCCGTCCCGTGCTTGCGGGCATCGATTGGGCATCGACCGGGCGGGCGGGGTCCGGACCGCGGAGCTTGGAGCGCGGCGGCGCGCCACGGGTGTGACGCGGCCGGCCGCGGGTGGGGCGGGCCGCGCTACTTGGTGCCGAGTCCGGCGTCCGCCACGGCGCTCTGGCCCTGGGCCGCGAGCACCTTGTTGAGCAGGGTGAGGTCGTAGATGCCGTTCAGGTTCGGCTTCTTGAGCAGGCCCGCGGTGACGGCGTGGTCGGCCTCGGCCTGGAGGGTGTTGGCCAGCGGGTCGTCCAGGAAGTCGATGTCCTGCCAGGCCGGGTCGAGGATGGCCGCGTCCAGCGCGCTGCCGGCCTCCTTCTTGATGGCCTCGTTGGCGTCGGCCTTGGCCTTGTCCGGGTTGGCCTTGATGAAGGCGTTGGTGTTCACCGAGCCGCGCAGCACGGCCTCGACCACGTCCGGGTGCTCCTTGAGGAACTTCTGCGAGACGATGATGTTGGTGATCACGAACTTCTTGTCCGGCCAGATGTCCTTCTCGTTGAGCAGGACCTTCGCGCCGAGGGTGACCAGCTTGGACGCGGTGGGCTCGGGCGCCCAGGCGCCGTCGATCGAGCCCTGCTTGTAGGCGTCCGGGGTGACCTTGTTGTCCGAGCGGACCACCGAGACGTCACCGGCGCCGGTCTTGGCGTCCACCTTGTAGCCCTTGCCGGCCAGGTAGTTGAGCAGCGCCACGTCCTGGGTGTTGCCCGCCTGCGGGGTGGCGATCTTCTTGCCCTTGAGGTCGTCCAGGGAGGAGATCTTGTCGGGGTTGACCACCAGCTTGACGCCGCCGGAGGCCGAACCGCCGATGATCTTCAGCGACTCGCCGTTGGACTGGGTGTAGCCGTTGATCGCGGGGGAGGGGCCGATCCAGCCGATGTCGATGGAGCCGGCGTTGAGCGCCTCGATCTCGGACGGGCCGGCGTTGAAGACCTGGGTCTTGATCTGGGTGGCGCCCAGCTCCTTCTGGAAGATGCCCTCCTGGAGCCCGACCAGCGGGGTGCCGTGGGTCAGGTTGGCGAAGTAGCCGATCTTGACCGTGTCGGCGGAGAGCTTCGCACCGGAGGCGGAACCGGCGGCGGGGGCCGCGGAGCCGGACTTCTTGTCCTCGCTCTTCGAACCGTAGCCGCAGGCCGAGAGCAGGGCCACGGCGGTGAGGCCGGCTATGGCGGCCGCGGCGGAGCGTCTGATCCGACCGGCGGCCGGGCGTGCGGGCCTATGGGGAAGCGGGCTGTGCGGGAGTGCCTGGTTCGGTGCCATGGGCGGAGTCCTGTTCACAGACGGACCGTCAGGAGGCGGTCTCGGGGCGGAAGTCGGGCAGTGGTGCTTGCGGCATCGGGATGCCGGGCAAGCCGGGCCCGCGTCGCTGTACCGGCTGTGGGGCGGGACAGCGGCGGCGGGGCCCGGTGACAGGGCTGCCAGTCAGCCCTGTCGGCCCGCACATCGGGTCAGGCCGCCCTGGCCACTGCCGAGGACGCCGCTGCCGATGCGGCCGCCTTCCTTGTCCATGCCCGAGAACGCCTCGCTGGGCATCAGACCCAGTCCTCCTCGTTGGATGCGTCGGGTGCGTCGGTGCGTACGGTGTCGAACGCCTCGCCCGCCATGCCGGCGGTGAGGGTGGTGCCGTCGGCCGGGTCGATCAGCAGGAACGAGCCGGTCCGGCGGTTGTCGGAGTAGGCGTCGAGGGCCAGCGGCTCGGCGGTGCGGAGCACCACGTGGCCGAGGTCGTTGACGTTCAGCCCCTCGGCGCCGGAGCGCCGTTCGAGCGTGTCGATGTCGATGCGGTAGGTGATGTCCTTGACCAGCGCCCGGACGGTGCGGGTGGTGTGCTTGAGCAGCACCTTGTCACCGGCGCGCAGCGGGCGCTCGCTGAGGTGGCTGACGGTGGCCTCGATGTCCTTGGTGGGCACCGGGGCCGGGCCGGCCGCGATCAGGTCGCCGCGCGAGATGTCGATGTCGTCGGCGAGCCGGACGGTGACCGACTGGGGGGCCCAGGCGACGTCGGTCTCGGTGCCGAGCGCGTCGATGCCCGCGACGGTGGTGGTGTGGCCCGAGGGCAGCACCGTCACCGCGTCGCCGACCCGCAGCACACCGGAGGCCAACTGCCCGGCGTAGCCGCGGTAGTCGGGGTGCTCCTCGGTCTGCGGGCGGATCACGTACTGGACCGGGAAGCGGACCGGTTCGGCGCTCGGGTCGCTGCCGACGGGCACCGTCTCCAGGTGCTCCAGCAGGGTCGGGCCGCCGTACCAGTCCATGTGGGCGGACGGCTCGACCACGTTGTCCCCGGCGAGCGCGGAGATCGGGACGGCGACCACGTCCTTGACGCCCAGCGAGGCGGCGTAGACGGTGAACTCCTCGGCGATGCGGGCGAAGACGGGCTCCGCGTAGTCGACGAGGTCCATCTTGTTGACGGCCAGCACGACGTGCGGCACCCGCAGCAGCGCCGCGACGGCGGCGTGCCGGCGGGTCTGCTCGACCACGCCGTTGCGGGCGTCGACCAGCACGACCGCGAGTTCGGCGGTGGAGGCTCCGGTCACCATGTTCCGGGTGTACTGCACGTGCCCGGGGGTGTCGGCGAGGATGAACCGCCGCCGGGGGGTGGCGAAGTAGCGGTAGGCGACGTCGATGGTGATGCCCTGCTCGCGCTCGGCGCGCAGGCCGTCGGTGAGCAGCGCGAGGTCGGGCGCGTCCTGGCCGCGGCTCAGGGAGGCGCGCTCGACGGCCTCCAGCTGGTCGGCCAGCACGGACTTGGAGTCGTGCAGCAGTCGGCCGACCAGGGTGGACTTGCCGTCGTCGACCGATCCCGCGGTGGCGAAGCGCAGCAGGGCGGTGGCGGTTGCGGTGGTCATGGTTAGAAGTACCCCTCGCGCTTGCGGTCTTCCATCGCTGCCTCGGAGAGCTTGTCGTCGGCGCGGGTGGCGCCGCGTTCGGTGAGGCGGCTGGCGGCGATCTCGGCGATGACGTCGGCGATGGTGACGGCGTCGGAGTCGACGGCTCCGGTGCAGGACATGTCGCCGACGGTGCGGTAGCGGATCAGGCGCCGCTCGACGGGTTCGTGGTCCTTGGGGCCGCCCCAGTCGCCGGCGGTGAGCCACATGCCGGAACGGGAGAAGACGTCGCGCTCGTGGGCGTAGTAGATCTCGGGGAGTTCGATGTTCTCGCGCTCGATGTACTGCCAGACGTCCAGCTCGGTCCAGTTGGAGAGCGGGAAGACGCGGACGTGCTCGCCGGGCGCGTGGCGGCCGTTGTAGAGCGACCAGAGCTCGGGGCGCTGGCGGCGCGGGTCCCAGGCGCCGAACTCGTCGCGCAGGGAGAAGACGCGCTCCTTGGCGCGGGCCTTCTCCTCGTCGCGGCGGCCGCCGCCGAAGACGGCGTCGAACTTGTGGGACTCGATGGCGTCGAGCAGCGGGACGGTCTGGAGCGGGTTGCGGGTGCCGTCGGGGCGCTCGCGCAGGCGGCCGTCGTCGATGAAGTCCTGGACGTGGGCGACGTGCAGGCGCAGGGAGTGCCGGGCCGCGACGCGGTCGCGGTAGGCGATCACCTCGGGGAAGTTGTGGCCGGTGTCGACGTGCAGCAGCGAGAACGGGATCGCGGCCGGCCGGAACGCCTTCAGCGCCAGGTGCAGCATGACGATGGAGTCCTTGCCGCCCGAGAAGAGGATCACCGGGCGCTCGAACTCCCCCGCGACCTCGCGGAAGATGTGCACCGACTCCGCTTCCAGCGCGTCCAGGTGGGACAGCGCGAAGGGGTTCTTCGAACCGTCGTCGGTGTGGACCGGGCTGTCGGTCGCGGTGGTCATGCGAGGCCCCTCTCGGTCAGGAAGGCGTGCAGCTCGGCGGCGGAGTCGGCCACCTCGCGGCCCTGGGTCTGGAGGCGCAACTCCGGGTTCTCCGGGGCCTCGTACGGGTCGTCGACACCGGTCAGGCCGGAGATCTCGCCGGCCGCCTGCTTCGCGTACAGCCCCTTGACGTCGCGCTCGGCGCAGAGTTCCACCGGGGTGGCGACGTGGATCTCCAGGAACTCGGTGCCGGCCGCGGCGTGCCGCTCGCGGACGGCGGTGCGGGAGTCCGCGTACGGGGCGATGACCGGGGCGAGCACCTTGACGCCGTGGGCGGCGAGCTTCTCGGCCACGAAGCCGATCCGGGTGACGTTGGTGTGGCGGTCCTCGCGGGTGAAACCGAGGCCCTTGGAGAGGAACTCGCGGATCTCGTCGCCGTCCAGGACCTCGACCCGGTGGCCCTCGGCGCGCAGCCGCTCGGCCAGGGCGAAGGCGAGCGTGGTCTTGCCGGCGCTCGGCAGCCCGGTCAGCCACACGGTGGCGCCGCGCTCGCGGGGGGCGGCCGCGCGGGCCGTCCCTGCGGCTCCGTCGGCGGCCGGGCCCGCGGCGGAGCCGCTGATGGACACAGGGGCTGTCGTCACGGTGAAGTCTCCATAGGGGTGTTGACGGTGGATCAGAGGTGGATGCCGCACTCGGTCTTGCCGGATCCCGACCAGCGGCCGGCCCGGGCGTCCTCGCCCTCGGCGGGCTTGCGGGTGCAGGACAGCGGCGCGCAGCCGACGGACGTGTAGCCCTCCCACAGCAGCGGGTTGAGCAGGACGCCGTTGGCGTTGACGTAGGCGTCCACGTCCTCCTGCGTCCAGCGGGCGATCGGGGCGAGCTTGACCTTGCGGCGCTTGGCGTCCCAGGCGACCACGGGGGTGTTCGCCCGGCTGGGCGACTCGTCGCGGCGCAGCCCGGTGGCCCAGGCGTCGTAGCCGCCGAGGCCGCGGTTGAGCGGCTCGACCTTCCGCAGCGCGCAGCACAGGTCGGGGTCGCGGTCGTGCAGGGCGGGCCCGTACCGGGCGTCCTGCTCGGCCACGGTCTGCAGCGGCTTGAGGGTGATGACGTTGACCGGCATCACCGCCGCCACCGCGTCCCGGGTGCCGATGGTCTCCGGGAAGTGGTAGCCGGTGTCGAGGAACACCACGTCCACGCCGGGGAGGACCGAGGAGGCGAGGTGGGCCACGACCGCGTCCTCCATGGAGGAGGTGACGCAGAACCGCTTGCCGAAGGTGTCGGCGGCCCAGGCCAGGATCTCCTGCGGGGTCGCCTCCTCCAGCTCGCGGGCGGCCCGGACGGCGAGCGCCTCGTGGTCAGGCGTCGTGCCGGTCATGCGGCCCACCCCCGTTGGTCGTCGACAGCAGGCCGAGGAACTTCAGCTGGAAGGCCCGGCGGCAGGCGTGGCACTCCCAGGCGCCGTGCCCGGCCTCGGAGGGCCGCAGGTCCTCGTCGCCGCAGTACGGGCAGAAGAACGGTGCCGCTCGCTCACTCATGCGCCCACCTCGCCGGCTCGTCCGCTTCGCTCGTTCACGAGAGCTGCTCCTCGCCGGCCCGGGCCGCCCACTGGGCGAAGCGCTCGCCCTCGGCGCGGTCGGCCTGGTAGCGGGTCAGAACGCGCTCGACGTAGTCGGGCAGGCCGTCCTTGGTGACCTTGAGCCCGCGGACCTTGCGGCCGAAGCCGGCCTCCAGGCCCAGCGCGCCGCCCAGGTGCACCTGGTAGCCCTCGACCTGCTCGCCGTTCTCGTCGGTGACCAGCTGGCCCTTGAGGCCGATGTCGGCGACCTGGATGCGGGCGCAGGCGTTGGGGCAGCCGTTGATGTTGATGGTCAGCGGCTCCTCGAAGTCCGGCAGGCGCTTCTCCAGCTCGTCGATGAGCGTGCGGCCGCGCTCCTTGGTCTCGACGATGGCGAGCTTGCAGTACTCGATGCCGGTGCAGGCCATGGTGCCGCGGCGGAACGGCGACGGGGTGACCCGCAGGTCCAGCGCCTCCAGACCGGCCACCAGCGACTCGACCCGGTCCTCGGCGATGTCGAGGACGATCATCTTCTGCTCGGCGGTGGTGCGCAGCCGGTCGCTGCCGTGCTCGGCGGCGAGGTCGGCGATCCGGCCGAGCAGTCGGCCGTCGACCCGGCCGACGCGCGGCGCGAAGCCGACGTAGTAGCGGCCGTCCTGCTGCCGGTGCACGCCGACGTGGTCGCGCCAGCGGCCGCTGGGCTCGCTCGGCGCCGGGCCGTCGACGAGCCGGTACTTGAGGTACTCGTCCTCCAGGACCTGGCGGAACTTCTCCACGCCCCAGTCGGCGACCAGGAACTTCAGCCGGGCGCGGTTGCGCAGCCGGCGGTAGCCGTAGTCGCGGAAGATGCCGATGACGCCGCCGTAGACGTCCGCGACCTCGTCCAGCGGGACCCAGGCGCCCAGGCGCACGCCGAGCTTGGGGTTGGTGGAGAGCCCGCCGCCGACCCAGAGGTCGAAGCCGGGGCCGTGCTCGGGGTGGACGACGCCGACGAAGGCGACGTCGTTGATCTCGTGCGCGACGTCCAGCAGCGGGGAGCCGGAGACGGCGGACTTGAACTTGCGCGGCAGGTTGGAGAAGTCCGGGTTGCCGATGAAACGGCGCTGGATCTCCTCGATGGCGGAGGTGCCGTCGATGATCTCGTTCTCGGCGATGCCGGCCACCGGGGAGCCGAGGATGACGCGCGGGGTGTCGCCGCAGGCCTCGGTGGTGGAGAGGCCGACGGCCTCCAGCTTCTGCCAGATCGCGGGGACGTCCTCGATCCTGATCCAGTGGTACTGGATGTTCTGCCGGTCGGTCAGGTCGGCGGTGTTGCGGCCGTACTGCTCGGAGACCTCGGCGATCGCCTTCAGCTGGGCGACGGTGAGCCGGCCGCCGTCGATGCGGACGCGGAGCATGAAGTACTCGGCGTCGAGCTCGTGCGGGTCCAGGATCGCGGTCTTGCCGCCGTCGATGCCCTCCTTGCGCTGGGTGTAGAGACCCCACCAGCGCATCCGGCCGCGCAGATCGGCGGGGTCGATCGAGTCGAAGCCGCGCTTCGCGTAGATCGTCTCAATACGTGTCCGTACGTTGAGACCGTCGTCGTCCTTTTTGAACTGTTCGTTGGCGTTCAGCGGCGTGAAGTGGCCCATGCCCCACTGGCCCTCGCCGCGGTGGCGGGTCACCTTGCGAGCCGCCGCGGGGCGGCGCGCGCCGGCGCTGTCGGCCGTGGGCTCGGCGGTCTCGGGAGTGGTGGCCATGGTGAAGTCCTTCGGAGGCAGGTGGCTCTGACGCCGGGTGGGTCGCTGGGCGTGCTCGGCCGTGCGCTGCTGCTGTGACCTGCGGGTTTCTCAGGACCGGGGGAGCAGTGGCCGTGGCCGGGCGGGCGCCTGCGCATCCGCTTCGGCGGGGATGGCGAGAGGTGGCGCCGGGGGCGGTGGGTGGCGGCGGGGTAAGGCTCAGGTCACCGGACAGATGGCGCTGGACACGCGAAGGAGATCGACGTGGAGTCGACCAACTAGGGTGGTTCCGGCGCTAGGCATGGACAAGAGATTCGCACGGAGCACGACTCGCGGTCCACTAACGTCCGTATAATGGACGTAAAGGTTTCGTATGTCGAGATGCTGGAGCGTTCCCGCCGCTCGTCGGATTCCGCCCCCGGCGCGGGCCCTCGCGCCGGTACCGCGACACGGAGATCAACGGACCGGTTCCGGCCCGATACCGTTAGCCCTGTGCAACCAGCAGGCGAAACGACGAGACCGAACCCCGAGCGGCCCTCCCGTCGTCGGGGAAAGGGCTCCCGGCGGGGGGTCAGGAAGCAGGCCACCTGGCGCAGTACGGCCTGGGGGCTGGTCAAGGACACCACCAACACCTGTGTCGAGTACCGGGTCACCGGCCTGGCGGCCGAGGCGGCGTTCTTCACCCTGCTCTCGATCCCGCCCCTGCTGCTCTGCCTCGCCGGCACCCTCGGCTACCTGGACGAGTTCCTCGGCGCGGGCACCATCGACAGGCTGAAGCAGGACATCGTCAAGGCGGCCGGGACGGTCCTGTCGGACTCGTCGATCAAGCAGGTCGTGGTCCCCCTGCTGAACGACGTCTTCGACCACACCAGGCCAGACCTGATCTCGATCGGCTTCCTGCTCTCGCTCTGGTCCGGCTCCCGGGCGCTGTACATCTTCATCGACACCATCACCGTGATGTACGGGCTCGACGGCAAGCGCGGCATCGTCAAGACCCGGCTGATGTCGCTCGGCCTCTATCTCGGCGCCCTGGTCATAGGCTCCCTGGTGCTGCCGCTGCTGCTGGCCGGCCCGGGGCTGGTGCTGAACGCCGTCCCCGACATCGCGACACTGGTCAACGCCGCCTACTGGCCGTTCGCCATCCTGCTGCTGATCGTCTTCCTCACCACGCTCTACCACCTCGCCGTGCCGGTCTCCACGCCCTGGCGGGAGGACATCCCCGGTGCGCTGGTGGCCCTGGTCGTCCTGGTGTTCTGCAGCGTGGCCCTGCGCCTCTACCTGGTCAGCTCGGTCGAGGGCCCCTCGGTGTACGGCTCGCTGGCCGCGCCGGTGGCCGTGCTGCTGTGGATCTTCGTGGTCGCGCTCGCGGTGCTCATCGGCGCCGCCATGAACGCCGCCATAGACCGGCGCTGGCCCACCCTGGAGACCGCCGACGCCCGCGCCGAGAACGAGCGCGCCAACGAGGAGGCCGCCGCCGCGGTGGTCCGCGAGGTCGCCGCCCGCCGCGCCGTCGAGCGGGCCCGCCGGGCCCGTGAACTCGGCCTCGCCGAGGGCGCCGAGGAGGAGTACTACGAGGACGAGGGCGACGACGTCGACGTGCCCTCCGAGTACCCCGAGCGCTGGGCCGACGTGCTGGCCGCCGACAACGTCCGCGGCCGGATCACCGCGCGCGGCGGCCCGCACCACCGGCCCACCCCGCCCCCGCCGGACAGCGACCGGCCCACCGCGCCGCCGCCCGACCGCACCCTGCCCAGCTATCCGCCCCGGCCGCCGTGGGAGCAGCGGTAGCGCGGTAGGGCGTCTCCGCCGGGCCGTCGGGCCGTTAGACCGCCGGCACCGCCGCCGTCACCAGGTTCGACACCGGTGGCGGCTCCAGGGCGGTCCGGCCGGCCGAGTCGCTCAGCTTGACCAGCAGGGCGATCATCAGCCAGTTCGCCACCATCGACGAGCCGCCGGCCGCCAGGAACGGCAGCGCCTTGCCGGTCAGCGGGATCAGCCCGCTGACCCCGCCCACCACCACGAACACCTGGAGCGCCAGCGCCGCGGACAGCCCGGTCGCCAGCAGCTTGCCGAACGGGTCGGAGAGCCCGACCGCCGTCCGCAGCCCGCGCTGCACCAGCAGCCCGTAGACCAGCAGCACCGCCGTCACCCCGGTCAGGCCCAGCTCCTCGCCGATGGTGGTGAAGATGAAGTCGCTGCGCCCGGCGAAGCCGATCAGCCAGGGCCGGCCCTCGCCGAGCCCCGTCCCGGTCAGATGTCCGGTGGCCAGGCTGAACAGCGCCTCGGCGGGCTGGTCGGAGACCAGCGCCTTGTCGTGGACCGGCAGGTAGATGTCCAGCGGGTGCAGCCAGGCCTCCACCCGGCCGTGCACATGCGGCTCCAGGGTGCCGACCACGGCCGCGCCCCCGACGGCCATCAGCAGGCCGAGCACCATCCAGCTGGTGCGCTCGGTCGCCACGTACAGCATCACCACGAAGACACCGAAGAAGATCAGCGAGGTGCCGAGGTCGCGCTCGAAGACCAGCACCAGCAGGCTGGCCACCCAGATCGCCAGCACCGGCCCGGCGTGCCGGCCGCGCGGCAGGGTCAGTCCCCAGACCTTGCGGCCGGCCAGCGCCAGCGCGTCCCGGGAGGCCATCAGATAGCCGGCGAAGAAGACGGTGATGGCGACCTTGACGAACTCGTCCGGCTCGAACGAGAGCCCGGCCACCCGGATCCAGCGCTTGGCCCCGAAGCTGTCGCCCGGGAAGAACGCGGGAGCGGCCAGCAGGACCAGCGCGCCCGCCATGATCAGGTAGACGTAGCGCTGGAAGAACCGGTGGTGCCGGATCGTCACGATCAGCGCGACGGCCGCCACCACCGCGATCACCACCCAGGTCAGCTGGGACGGCGCGGTCGGCAGCTTCTGGTAGTCGCCCTTGGCCGCGTGCACGGCCGCGTACGACTTGTCGAGCCGGTCGAGCAGCAGCAGCCCGAGCCCGTTCAGCAGCACCGCGAGCGGCAGGATCAGCGGGTCCGCGTACGGGGCGAACCGGCGGACCGCCAGATGGGCGGCCAGGACCAGCAGACCCAGGCCGCCGCCGTGCACCAGCAGGCCGGGCGGCAGCTTCCCGGTCATCGCCAGGTCGGCGTCGACGTGTCCGGCGAGACAGACCACCACCGCGAGGGCCAGCAGGCCGAGCTCGATGTTGCGGTGGCGCGCGGCCAGCCGGCGGCCCTCGCCGCGTGCACTGCTTCGCACCCTGTTGTCCCCTTGTCCACCCCCGTGGCCGGAATGCCGCGGTGCATCCTCCCAGACGAAGGCGGTGGCCGGGCGGTTGCGGTTTTCGGGGCCGGCCCCGGTGGGCCGGTCCTGCGGGCCCGGTTCCGGGCCGTAGCCCTGGGCCGTCGGCCGGGAGCCGGGTGGCCGTGGGTGGCCGTGGGCCTGCGCCGGGATTCGCCCGTCCGGGGGACCCTGGCGGTGGTGATCCACTCGGGATCGGCCATCATGGCCGGGCGCCGTCGCCCGCCCGGGTGACGGCCGCGGGTTGACGGCCGTGCGCTGACGGCGGGCGGTGACGGCGGCGCGGTCGCGGTGGAGCGAGGACGGGGTGAACGGACGGATGGACGGCTCGGTACAGGCGATCGGCTACCACGGACCGCCGCCCTGGCAGTGGGCCGACCTGGCGACCTCGTGGACGGCCGAGCCGCTGGTGCTCACCCTCGCGGTGCTGCTCGGCGGCTGGTACCTGTACGCGGTGCGGACCGTCACGCGTGCGGGTGCGGGTGCGGGTGCGGGTGCCGGTACGGGCGCGGTGTCGGGTGAGGGCTGGCAGCCGACCCGGACCGCGGCCTTCCTCGGCGGGCTGCTGCTCTGGGTCTGGGCCACCTGTTCCGGCCTCGGGGTGTACGAGCGGGTGCTGTTCACCGACCGGGCCGTGCAGGTGGTGCTGCTGCTGATGCTGGTCCCGCTGCTGCTGGCGCTGGGGGCACCGGTCTCGCTGCTGGTGCGCTCCTCGCCCCCGGCCCGCCGGGAGCGGATCCTGCGGGCGCTGCGCGGCCGCCCGTCCAAGGTGCTGATGTTCCCGGCCGTGTCGACCGCGCTGCTGATGGCCCCGCCGTGGCTGCTCTACTTCACCCCCTGGTACCAGGAGTCGCTGGCCAGCGGGCTGGGAAACGCCGCCCTGCACCTCGTGCTGGTCGCGCTCGGCCTGGCGTACTTCTGGCCGCGACTGCAGATCGACCCGGTCGGGCACGAGTACCCGCACCTGGTCGGGCTGTTCATCACCTTCGCCGAGGTGATCTTCGACGCGGCGCTCGGCCTGGTGCTGATCTACGGCGGCCATCTGGTCGCCGGGCACTACTACGAGGCGCTCGGCCGGCCGTGGGGGCCGAGCCCGGCACAGGACCAGACCTGGGGCGGCAACGTGCTCTGGGTGCTCGGGGACCTGGTCGGGCTGCCGTTCCTGGTCGCGCTGGTCCGCCGCATGATCGTGCAGGGGCGGGAGGAGAACGCCGCGGTGGACGCGGCGCTGGACGCCCGCTTCGAGGCGGCGGCCGCCGAGGCGAAGGCGGCGGGCGGGCCGGCCGAGGAGGAGCAGGGCATGCGGCCCTGGTGGCTGGACGACCCCGGCCTGCGGCACCGTTTCGGCGGTCCGTCGTAGGGCTTGTCCGGGCGGCCGCGCCGGTGCGGCGGCCGTCGAAAACCGCAGGTCAAAAATCGGTTGGCGGCCTCGGAGGCGTTGGCTACGGTGTGACCAGTCCGATTCGGGGCCGTTGTCGCGGCCCAAGGAGAGAAACAGGAGGTGAGCCTCGTGGCTGTCACTGCCGTCACGGCTGCCCTGGGCAGCGCTCGCATAGACCACCTCCCCCTCCCGGCCGCCGGCTGACGCACCCGAGACGCCCGACTCCTCGTCTCACGCAGCCGCAGCCCGCCGGGATCACGTTCCTCCCGAAGGGCCCACTGCGTTGTTCAACGCTGCCTCCGAATCCGTCACCTTCTCCGACTTCTCCGACTCCTCCGGCACCCCGCTGTCCGGCTACGGCTGGACGTCCGCGCTCGACGAGCTCTTCGCGCCGCTCGCCGAGGCCGGGCTGACCCCTGCCCGGATCGTCCGGGTCGACCGCGGCCAGTGCGACGCCGTGCTGACCGATCCCGGGACGGGTGAGCTGCGCACCGTCCGGGCCGACACCCGGCCGGTCGGCGACGCCGATATGATCAACTGCCCCTGCACCGGCGACTGGGCGGCGGTGGACCTGGCGGCCGCGCCGATGCCCACCGTCGCCGCGCTGCTGCCGCGCTCCACCGCGATCATCCGCAAGGTCGCCGGCAAGCGGTCCGACGGCCAGGTGCTGGCCGCCAACGTGGACACCGTCCTGATCGCCGCCTCGCTCGCCGCCGAACCGGACCTCGGCCGGATCGAGCGCTTCCTCGCCCTGGCCTGGGAGTCCGGCGCCGAGCCGCTGGTCGTGCTCACCAAGGCCGACCTGGTCGACGACGCCGATTTCATCCGCGCCGACGTCGAGGGCATCGCGCCCGGTGTGACGGTGCTGACCGTCAGCGCCGGGACGGGCGAGGGGGTGGACGTGCTGCGCGCCTGCACGCCCGGCACCACCGCGCTGATCGGCCAGTCCGGCGTGGGCAAGTCCACCTTGACCAATGTGCTGGCCGGCGCCGAGGTGATGGCCGTCCAGCAGGCCCGCGCGGCCGACCAGAAGGGCCGTCACACCACGACCACCCGCGAGCTGATCCCGCTGCCCGGCGGCGGGGTACTGATCGACACGCCCGGCCTGCGTGAGGTCGGCCTCTATGGCGGCGAGGGGGTGGCGATGGCCTTCGCCGACATCGCGGAGCTGGCCGAGGAGTGCCGCTTCCACGACTGCGGCCACCACACCGAGCCCGGCTGCGCGGTGCGGGCCGCGCTGGAGGACGGCACCCTGCCGCAGCGCCGGATGGACAGCTATCTCAAGCTCCAGCGCGAGAACGAGTGGATCGCCTCCCGCTCGGACGCCCGGCTGGCCTCCGCCCGGCTGAAGAAGTGGAAGGCCATCTCCAAGTCGGTGCGGGCCGCGGGAGGTCCCGTGAAGAGGTGAGGCCGGCCGGGCAGCCGTTCGCGATCACCCGGCCCCCTGCGGCGGGGTGCCGGGCGGCCAGGCGCCACCAGCAGGGGCAGGTCGGCCCGTCGGCGGCCTGCCCGGCCCCTGCGGCGCAGGCCCACCCGGGCCTGCGCCTGCGGCACGGGTCAGCGCAGGTCGGCCACCACGCGGAAGCGCTCCAGCACGACGGGCGTGGTGTCGTCCACGGCGAAGTCCGGGTCGTCCAGGGCGGCCCGCAGTTCGGGGCTGTGCCAGAAGCGCTCGTGGCCGGCCCGCCAGTCGGCGACCGTGGTGTAGCCCTCGCCCTCGTCCACGGCGTGCCGCAGACCGACCCCGGCCAGCGCGACGACCCGGACGTCGGTGAGCTCGATCACGGCCACCGGCCGCCCGTCCGAATCGATCACCGCCCCGTGCGCGCCCGCCTGCCGCAGCGGCTCGCCCTCGTGCTCGTACTCGGCGAGCAGCCCGGTGGTGCTGGTCTTGGCGCCGCTCAGGATCGCCGCGACCAACCGGTCGCGCAGCGGCCCGGGGAAGGCGAACTTCTCCACGTCCAGGGCGGCCACCCTGGGGTCGTCCGGACCGGTGTACGGCTGCGCGTTCATGGGGGCTCCTGTCGGGCGTCGGCCATCGGCCATCGGGCATCGGGCACTGGGGCCGGGCACCGTTCGGGCCGGGCGGGGCCTGGCCGGGCCGGGGGTTGAAGGGCCCCGTCAGGGTAGTCGCGGGCCGGCCCGCACGGCTCGTGGTTTTCCGCCCCGCCCGTACCCTGCCCGCGGCCCGTCCGCAGCCGGTCCGCAGCCGGTCCGGGTCCGCGACGCCCATGTCCGATTCCCGCCAGTCGAGGGGCCTCCGGTGCCGCAGACTGGAGAGCGTGATCGACGACGACATCCGGTACCGAGCCGTGGACAGCCGGGACGCCCGCTTCGACGGCGTCTTCTTCACGGCCGTCACCTCGACCGGCATCTACTGCCGACCGAGCTGCCCCGCCGTGACCCCCAAACGCGCCAACTGCACCTTCTACCCCAGCGCCGCCGCCGCCCAGGGCGCCGGCTTCCGCGCCTGCCGCCGCTGCCGCCCCGACTCGGTGCCCGGCTCGCCGGAGTGGAACCACCGGGCCGACCTGGTCGGCCGCGCGATGCGGCTGATCGGCGACGGCATCGTGGACCGGGAAGGCGTCGCCGGCCTCGCCCAGCGCCTCGGCTACAGCTCCCGCCAGCTCCAGCGCCAGCTCAGCGCCGAACTCGGCGCCGGGCCGATCGCCCTGGCCCGCGCCCGCCGGGCCCAGACCGCCCGGCTGCTGCTCCAGACCACCGAGCTGCCCGTCACCGAGATCGCCTTCGCGGCCGGCTTCGCCTCGGTGCGGCAGTTCAACGACACCGTCCGCGAGGTCTACGACCGCACGCCCAGCGGGCTGCGCGCCGAGGTGACCGCCGGGCGGCGCACCGCGACCCCGGCCGGCGGCCTGACCCTGCGCCTCGCCTACCGCGGGGCGGTCGACAGCGACCACCTGATCGACTTCCTCGCCCTGCGTGCCGTCCCCGGCGTGGAGGAGGTCGTCCCCGGCGCCCGGCCCGGCGTCCGCACCTATCGCCGCACTCTCGCGCTCCCGTACGGCCACGGCATCGCCGAGGTGGACGGCCTCGCGGCCGAGCACCCGCGCACCCGCGGCTGGCTGGACTGCCGGCTCTTCCTCGCCGACCTCCGTGACCTGCCGACCGCCGTGCAGCGCCTGCGGATCCTGTTCGACCTGGACGCCGACCCGGACGCGGTGGACGAGCAGCTCGGCACCGACCCGGTGCTCGGCGCGCTGGTCCGGGCCCGCCCCGGCCTGCGCTCGCCCGGCCATGTGGACCCGCACGAGCTGGCCGTCCGCGCCGTGCTCGGCCAGCAGATCACCGTCGGCGCGGCCCGCACCCTGGCCGGCCGGCTCGCCGGGAAGTACGGCACCGAGCTGCCCGAACCCGACGGCGGACTGCGGCTGCTCTTCCCGACCGCCGGCGCCCTGGCGGTGGCCGACCCCGAGGACTTCGCGATGCCCGCCGCCCGCCGCCGGGCGCTCACCGGCCTCTGCGCGGCCCTCGCCGAGGGCGCCGTCCGGCTCGACGGAGGCGTGGACCGCGCGGAGGCGGCGGCCCAGCTGCTCGCCCTGCCCGGCATCGGCCCGTGGACCGTCGGCTATCTGCGGATGCGGGCCCTCGCCGACCCCGATGTCTTCCTGCCGAGTGACGTCGGCATCCGCCACGGCCTCACCCGGCTCGGCGCCCCCGGCGACCCGAAGTCCGCCGCCCGCGCCGCCGAGGCCTGGGCACCCTGGCGCTCGTACGCCGTGCACCGGCTCTGGGCGGGCGCCGCGAGCGATATCAGCACTGGAACGGAGAACACCCGCGCATGAGCACCACCGTCTTCACCACCATGGACAGCCCGTTCGGGCCCCTGCTGCTGAGCGGGGTCCGGCCGGAGGACGGCGGACCGGCCGCGCTGGCCACCGTCACCGCCCCCGGGCAGAAGTACGCGCTCGCCGAACCCGCCGACGACTGGGTCCACGACCCGGACGCCCTCGCCCGGGCCGTCGAACAGCTCACCGCCTACTTCGCCGGCGAGCGCACCACCTTCGACCTGCCGCTCGCCCCCGTCGGCACCGAGTTCCGCCGCCGGATCTGGGACGCCCTCGACGACATCCCCTACGGCGAGACGGTCACCTACGGCCAGCTCGCCGAGGCGGCGGGCCTCTCACCCCGGGCCGTGCGCGCCGTCGGCGGCGCGGTCGGCGCCAACCCGCTGCTCGTCGTCCGCCCCTGCCACCGCGTCATCGGCGCCAACGGCACCCTCACCGGCTTCGCCGCCGGGGTGGAGAACAAGCGCTGGCTGCTCCAGCTGGAGAGCGGCGCGCCGGGCAACGGTCAGCCCGGCAACGGTGAGCCGGAGCACGGGGTGCTGTTCTGACGGTACGACCGGGCCGCCGACGTGCCGCCTCGTCTCCGGGGTGTTGACCCGGTGCGGCAGCCGCAGGATCGCCGTCCGTCCAGGGCTCGATCCGTAGCCGCGGTGCGGCGCCGGGCGACAGCGGATTATTCGGGCGGGGCGCCGGCGCCGGGCTCGGCGAGGGCGCGGGCGAGGTGTTCGAGCGCCGGGAGTGCCTGCATGACGGCCTCCCGGTCGGCGGGGGAGAGGGTGCCGAGGGCGGTGGCGATGCGGCGTTCGTGGGCGCGCTGCCAGTCGTCCAGCTGTCGCTGACCGGCCTCGGTGAGGGCGATCCGGGCGGTGCGGCGGTCGCCGGGATCGGCCTGGCGGTCCACGAACCCGGCCTCCAGCAGCTTGCCGACCAGGCCGCTGACGGTGTTCGGGGCGAGCCGCTGGCGGGCGGCCAGTTCGCCGACCCGCAGGGGTGCGGCGGCGAGCGTCTGGAGGAGTTCGACCTGCGCCATCGGCAGGGACTCCCACGGGTAGTCGGTCCGGATGCTGCTGCGCAGTGCGCGGCGCAGCCGGGTGACCACGTCGGTGAGCCGCCGGGCGCGCTCGTTCGCCGGGCCGCCGCCGGGGTCCGTGGGGTCTGCCGGGTCTGTGGGGCCGCCGGGGTCCGCCGGGTCCAGGACGTCCGGACAGGTCCCGCCCTCGGTCCGGGGTCCGGCGGCGGGATCGGGAACGGGCGGTGACGACGGCATGGCGGACAGCGTAGCGCCTGGTGGCGGCCTTCCCGGCGTTCTGATCGCATACCGAATAGCTCGTAGAAAGAACATATCTGTATCCGATATATTTCGCTGTATGAACGCCACCGCCCTTGCGAGCCGGCTGCTCACCGAGCGGCCCCGGCCGCGTGGTGTCGCCGGCTGGCGGCACGCCCACTGGCTGGCCGTCGCCACCGTCTGCCTGGGCGCGTTCCTGGGACAGCTGACCGCCAGCGTCACCGCGCTGGTCTTTCCGGAGCTCGGACGACACTTCGGAGCCGGCTTCGCCGCCGTCGAGTGGGTCGCGCTGGCCTATCTGCTGGTGCTGGTGGCCCTGTTGGCGCCGATCGGCTGGCTCTCCGACCTGGTCGGCCGCAAGACCGTGTACCTCGGCGGCTTCGGTGTCTTCGCCCTGGCCTCGCTCGGTGCCGGGTTCGCCGGCGGTCTCTGGATCCTGGTGGCCTGCCGGGCCGTCCAGGCGGTCGGCGGCGCGATGATGCAGGCCAACAGCGTCGCCCTGGTGGCACGCGGTGTCCCCGAGCGGGCGATGCGGCGTGCGCTGGGCATCCAGGCCGCCGCCCAGGGGCTCGGCCTGGCGCTCGGCCCGAGCCTCGGCGGGCTGCTGGTGGAGCACGCCTCCTGGCGGTGGGTGTTCTGGATCAACGTGCCGATCGGCCTGCTCGGCATCCTGGCCGGCTGGTACCTGCTGCCGCGCACCCACCCCGACCGCGCCGCTCCGGTCGGTACCGCGCGGATCGGCACCGCTTGGCCCGGCGGCGCCGCGGGCGTGACCTCGGGCGGCCCGTTCGACCTGCCCGGGCTGCTGCTGCTCACCGGCGCGTCCACCGCGCTGCTGCTCGCCCTCTCCGCCGCCTCCGGCCTGCCGCTGCCCGGCTGGGCGGTGGCCGTGCTGCTGCTCGCCGCCGTGCTGCTCGCCCTCGGGCTGGTCCGGCAGGAGCGGCGGGCCGCCCGGCCGATCCTCGCACCCGGGCTGGTCAACACCCCGGGTGTGCGGTCCGGCCTGCTGGTCGCGCTGATCGGGTACCTGCTGCTGTTCTGTCCGCTGGTGCTGGGCCCGGTACTGCTCACCGGGTCGGGTGTGCCGGTGGGCCGGGCGGGCCTGGTGATCACCCTGCTGCCGGCCGCGTTCGTGGTGGCCGCGACCGTCGGCGGCGGTCTGCTGCCCCGGGGCTGGTCGGACGTCACCCGCTGCCGCTTCGGCGCGTCCGCCGCGGGTGCCGGGCTGCTGCTGTTCGCGCTGGTTCCGGCCACCGGCACGGCGGCGGCCGCGCCGCTGCTGGTCACCGGGTACGGGCTGGGCCTGCTGCTGCCCGCCAACAACGCCCTGGTGATGCGGGCGATACCGGCGGGGTGCTCGGCGGTCGGCGGCGGCATGGTCAACATGGCGCGCAGCCTGGGTACGGCGCTCGGCACCGCCCTGCCCGTGCTCGGTGTCCACCTGGCGGGCACGGCGTCCGGCGGTCGGACGGTGCTGATCGGGCTCGCCGTCGTCGCGGCCCTCGCGGTCGCCCTGACCCGCCCGGCCCGGCGCCCCGCCCCGGCCGGTCGCCCGGTCGCCCGCTCCCGGTCGGACACCTTGTAGCCCTCCGCCCCATCGGCGCCACGCGCGGAACCGCAGGATCCACCGGCTGCCCGTTCCGCCGCCGCACGCTGCCCGGACGCACCTGGCCGTGGGGTTCAGGGGCCAACGCCGTCGTCCACCACAACGGGATGACGCGTTCCACCGATCTGGGCGGCCTGCCACTCGAACCGCGCCACCAGCCCCCGCACTGCCTGGTCACCGTCCGCCGGGCCTGACCCGCGCGCTGCGGCGAACGGCCGGGGGGGGGGGGGGGGGGGGGGGCGCCCCCCCCCCCCCCCCCGGCCGGGTGGGGCGAGCCGTTCAGGAGGCCGGGACGCCGGGGGCGGCGTCGCGCTCCTTGAGCATGTCGGTGATCAGCTGGATCTCCGAGGTCTGCCCGACCACCATGGACTGGGCGAGCCGCTTCTCGGTGTCGTTCTTCGCCAGGTCCACATAGCCCTGGGCCATCTCGACCCCGCCCTTGTGGTGTTCCAGCATCAGCTGCAGGTAGAACACCTCGGCGTCGCGCCCGCTGAGCGTGCGCAGCTTCGCCAGCTGGGTGTTGGTGGCCATGCCCGGCATCAGCGAGCCGTCGTGCGCCTGGTAGCCGTGGTCCATCGCCATCCACACCATCGGCTTGGCCGGTGAGTGCTGGGAGAGCCCCCACTGGTCGAGCCAGCCCATCATCATCCCGCGCTGGTTGGCCTGGGTGTTGATGATGTCGAAGGCCAGGGTGCGGACGGGCTCGTCGGCCGTCCGGTCCCGGACGATGAACGACAGGTCCACGGCCTGCTGGTGGTGGGTCGCCATGTCGCGGGCGAACCCGGCCTCGGGCGAGTCGGTCGCCGGCGCGGTCAGGGAGGACGAGCCGGAGGCCGACGTCCCGCTCGCCACCAGGGCGGGCACGCCGAGTGCCAGCGCCAGGGCGGCGGCCAGCGCGGCCGGCCACCAGAGCCTCCGGCGGCTCGCCGCCGGGGCCCCGTCGTCCTCGGCCGGGGCCTCGGACGCCTCGGCGGTCACATCGCCCCCATGGTGCAGGAGGCGCCGGGCTCCTGGGTCTGCTGGCCCTGGACGTACTTGGTGAAGAACTCGTTCACCCGGGGGTCGCTGGCGCTCTCCACGATCAGCTGGGTGCTCCAGGCACTGAGGGTGATGGTGCCCTTCTCGTCCGGGTACGGGCTCATCAGCGAGTACGGGGTGGTCTTCACCTTGTCGGAGAGCGTCTTGAGGTCCTCCGGCGTGGCCTTGCCGTTGTACGTCACCCAGACCGCGCCGTGCTCCAGCGAGTGGACGGCGCGCTCGTTCTCGACCGGCTGGTCGTAGACGTGGCCCATGCAGTCCAGCCAGATCGCGTTGTGGTCGCCGCCGACCGGCGGGGTCTGTGGGTAGGTGACCTTGTCCTTGACGTGGTTGCGGCTGAGGTCGCCGAAGGTCTGCACGCCGTCGATCGGCGCGGCGGCGGCGGCCTGCTTGGCCTTCTTGTCCTGGTTGGCGTCCACCACGACCCAGGTGCCGGTGGCGATCGCGCCGACCACCAGGACACCGGCGACCACCGACGCGACGATCTTGTTCCTGCGGTCGCGGCGCTCCTCGACGGCGCGCAGCTCGGCGATCCGGGCGCGGCGGTCGAGGCCGGCCTGCTTGCCGGTCGGCTTGTTGGACTGCTTGGAGGCGGAACCCATGGGTTGTCCTTGTCCCCGCCGCGCGCTGTGGGCACGGCGGTCTGAAGAGAGAGCGGAAGGGCGGACCCGCCGGTCACCGCCGTCGGCGAAAGCCGCGGGGGACCAGGCGGTGGGCTCCGCTCAGGACCGGTGTACCTGGAGTTCGTGCAGGTCGGGCGCCGGGTGCGGGCCGACCAGAAGCCCGGCGCGGGGCAGCCGGGGCAGCGTCTCGGCCGCCTCCGTCCGGGGCGCCACCGCGGGCTGCGGCTGCGGCGGCGGGTTGGGCAGCTGGGCGTCCTGGGCGCAGTACGGGTGGCTGGAGCAGCCGTTGTTGCGCTGCGGCAGCTCGCCGTCGGCCGAGCACCAGGTCCAGTGGCGGTGGCCCCCGGCGTCCGGACGGTCGGCGGTCCGGTGGGCGGGGCCGGTGTGCGGGGCGGCGGACTGCCGGTCGGGCCCGCCCGCGCGGGCCTGGCGTACGCCGGGCGCCCCCGCCGCCCCGGCGGCCGGACCGGCGAGGGTGGTGGTCAGGGCGGTCGTGGCCGCGGCGGCCACCTGCGAAGAGGCGTGGCGGTGGCCCGTGACCGCCTGGGCCTGCCCCGCGCACGGCAGTGAGGTGAGCAGCCCGACCAGCAGCAGGATCCACAGCGCACCCACCGGGTGGCCCGTGAGTGCGGCCCTCCCCGGTCGGGGTGATCTGGGGGCCGACGCGGTCATGCGCACATTTAATCAGCCGAACGGGTGAACCGATGCCCCTGCTCCGGGGCCATTTTCGGCGGCCGACGGACCGGAACGTCCCGGAAACGCCCTGCTCGGGACGGTTCCGGTAAGCACGAATGGAACGGCGGCGGAACCGGGGGCGAACCCGGGGACCGACCCGGTGGCCGGGATCATCCGATCAGTGCGTGTCCGTGTCCGGTTGTCGCCGAAACCCGGACAGCGTCGTTGCACTTGGGGAGAATGACGTCGAGTCCGGCCCCGCCGGGGGCGGCGCGACCACGGACCGACCAGGAGCCGCCAGATGAGCAATCAGGGTGCACCCGCGAAGCAGCAGCAGCGGTCGGAGGACGGCTGGTGGGATGCGGTCTACCAAGGCCCGGCGGGCACCCTTCCCGACACCCCGGACGCCGTGTCGGGGGAGGGCAGCGTCGACGACTGGTTCGAGACGGCGGCCGGGTTGATCGGCCGGCAGCGGACGGGCGAGCCGGCGGTTCCGGCGGCGGACACCCCGGTGGCGGAGGTGCCGGCAGCGCCGGAGCCGGCCGAGCCCCCGGCGGCCGAGGAGCCGGCCGAAGCGGCGCCGCTGTCGGAGGTGGCGCCGACGGGGGACGAGGGACCGGCGCGGGACAGCATCGACGACTGGTTCGACACCGCGGCCGGGGTGATCGGCCAGCAGCCCGCAGCGGAGGAGACCCACAGGTTCCCGGCCCCGTCCTGGGCGGCCGACGCGCGGGCCGAGGAGCCGGCGGACGCTCCGGTACCGGCGGCGGAGCCCGAGGCCGTACCCGAGCCCGAGCCTGTTCTCCAGAAGCCGGAGCCGGTGCCGGTTGCCCAGAAGCCGGAGCCCGAGCCCGCGTCGGAGCCCGCCCCGGTCCTGACGAAGCCCGAACCCGAACCCGCCCCGGCCGTCCGGCCACCCGCCCCCGAGGCGGCGGCCCCCGAGGCCCCCGCGCCCGAGGCCCCCACCCCCCGCCCCACCCCCCGCTCGCCGCGCCCCGGCGCCGGGCCCGTCGTGCCGCACGTCGGTGAGCGCCCGCCCACGTACGGGCCGGAGCCGACCGCCGTCCCGGAGACGGCCCCCGGCACGCTGGCCGCCGTCGTGCCGGACACCGCGCTGGAGGGCGCCCAGTACGCCTCCGCCACGCTGCGCGCCGTCTCCGTCCGGGGCGACTCCGCCCGCCACCGGGGCGAGCCGCGCCGCGACACCCTGCTGGTCACCAGGTTCGGCGACGGCCCCGACGGACTGCTGCTCGCGGCCGTCGGCAGCTTCGACCGCTCCGCCACCGAGTCCGCGACCGCCCCGAGCGCCGAGCCCGGGACCGGCACCGCCACCGACGCCGCCCCGGAGGCCGTCGCCACGGCTACCGCCGAGGCCTGCCGCCAGCTCGCCGCCGCGATCGGCCGCAGCCGGTCCGGGCTTGCCGCCGACCTCCGGGACGGCGCCCGCGACCGGCTCCGGTACGGCCTCCAGCGGCTGGCCACCAGCGCCGCCGCCCCGCTGCGCGCGCTCGCGCCCCGGGCGGCGGGCGACGACGCGCCGTCCCCCGCCTCGCTGCACTGTCTGCTGCTCTCGCTCGACCCGGCGGCCACCTACCGGGCGGCGTTCGGGGTCGGTCCCGGCGGGCTGTTCCTGCTGCGCTCGGGCCACTGGATCGACGCCTACGCGGCCCGTCTGCTGCACCACCCGGACGGCCAGCCGCCGCTGCCCGACGCCCCGGTGCCGGAGCCGCGCCCGTTCCGCTTCCGGATGGTCCCGGCCACCCCGGGTGACATCCTGCTGCTCTGCAGCCCGGGCCTGGCGCGTCCGATCGCCGACGAACCGGCCGTCGCCCACTTCCTCGCCGCCCACTGGGCCCACCCCCACCCGCCGGGCACCGTGGACTTCCTCCGCCAGGTGCAGGTCCGCGCCAAGGGGTACGCCGACGACCGCACGGCGGCCGCGATCTGGACGGAGTGAGCGGGGCGAGCGGTCAGTTGGCCGCCCCCAGCAGGGCCCGGCAGGCCGAATCCGCCAGGTGCAGCGCCTTGGTGCGGCGCGCGCCGGGCAGCCCGAGGGCGAGCGGGACGGCGAGACCGTCCAGCAGGGCGCGGATCTGGAAGGCGCGCTCAACGGCCGGGCCGGGCGCGAAGTGGCCTGCGGCGGTGCCGTTCTCGATCAGGACGACCAGGTCCGCCTGCCACGGGGCCTCGATCTCCAGCTGCCCCTGCCGGAGTTCCTCGCTGGCGGGGGAGCGGCCCCACACCTCCACCCAGAGGATCCAGCGCGGGTCGCCCGGCCCCTCGGGCAGGTAGAGCCGGACGTACTCGCCGAGCCGCGCCCAGACGTCCGGTCCGGCGCCGGGCCGGATGCCGTCGGTCAGGGCGCCGTCGGTCGGGACGCCGTCGGTCAGGGCGGCGTGGCGGCGGGTGCCGAGCTGCTCCTCGCTCCAGCGCAGGGTCTCCAGCAGCAGCTGGTCCTTGCTGCCGAAGTAGTAGAGGAGGTGTCCGGCGCTCATCTGGAGCTGTCTGCCCAGGCCCGCCATGGTGAGTCTGGCGAGCCCGTGCTCGGCGATCGCCGCCCGCGCGGTGGCGAAGACCTCCTCGCGGGGGCGCGCCGGCCGGCGCGGGCGGGGCTCCGTCATCTGCTCGTCTCCTCTGTGCCGTGCCGTGCCTGCGTCGTACCTGTGTTGTGGGGGCATGCCGTGCGGGCCCTGTCCGGCAGGATCGGCCGGACAGGGCCCAGTCGGGGCAGTCGGGTCAGACGGCCTTCGGCTGCTGCTGCGTGATGCAGTGGATGCCGCCGCCGTTGGCGAAGATCTCGCGGGCGTCGACCAGTTCGACCGTGCGGCCGGGATAGGCCCGGCCCAGGACGGCGGCGGCCTCCTGGTCACGGGGGTCGTCGAAGCCGCAGAGGATCACGGCGCCGTTGGCCACGTAGTGGTTGATGTAGGAGTAGTCGACCGGCTCGCCCTCCTCGTCCAGCAGGACGGTGGGGGCGGGCAGTTCGACGACCTCCAGCGGCCGGCCCTGGGCGTCGGTGGCGGCGCGCAGGACCGCCACCAGCTCCTGGCAGACCTCGTGGTCGGGGTGGGACGGGTCCGGCTGGACGTGCGCGACCACGACGCCGGGGCGGACGAAGGAGGCGACGATGTCGATGTGGCCCCGGGTGCCGAACTCGTCGTAGTCGCGGGTGAGTCCGCGCGGCAGCCAGATCGCCTTGGTGGTGCCGAGGAAGGCGTGCAGCTCGGCCTCGACCTCCTCCTTGGTCCAGTCGGCGTTGCGGCCCTCGCCGAGCTGGACGGTCTCGGTGACGAGCACGGTGCCCTCGCCGTCGACGTGGATGCCGCCGCCCTCGTTGATCAGCCGGGAGGCGAACCGCTGAACACCCGTCAGTTCGCCGATGTGCTCGGCGATGTGCTGGTCGTTGTCCCAGCGGGCCCAGGACTGCGCGCCCCAGCCGTTGAAGATCCAGTCGGTGGCGGCGACCGAGCCCCTGTCGTCGATCAGGAAGGACGGGCCGATGTCGCGCATCCAGGCGTCGTCCAGCGGGCGCTCGACGATCTCGACCTCGGGGGCGACGTACTTGCGCGCCTCCTCGGTCTCACCGGTGTTGACGACCAGGGTCACCGGCTCGTACCGGACGATGGTGTTGGCCACCCGGGCCCAGGCCTCGCGGCCGGCGTGCAGGTGCTCCGGGCTGTCGAAGGTCGGGTTGGCGGTCGGGAACGCCATCCAGGTGCGGTCGTGCGGGTGCCACTCGGCGGGCATCCGGTAGCCGAGCGAGGCGGGGGTCGGGGTCATCGTCAAGTCCTAAGGCGGGTGAGGGCGTTCAGAGGAAGTACAGGCGGCTGAGCGAGACGCTGTCGGCGGGCTCGGAGCGCAGCGGGGAGCCGTCGAGGGAGACCAGCCCGGTCTCGGTGACCTGGACGTCGCCGATCCGGGCGTTGCGCACCATGTCGCGCGGGCCGATGCCACGGGTGTTCCGGACGCCGACCCGGCGCCGCCGGGTGGGCATGCCGTCGGCCGGGCGGTCCAGGTACGCGCCGTCGGCGGCGGCCTGGGCGACGAAGGCGACGGAGAGGTCGGCGGCGGTCGCGCCGTGGGCGCCGAACTGGGGGCCGAGGACGAGGGGTTCGCAGCGGTCGGTGGAGGCGTTGGGGTCGCCGACCACGCCGTAGGCGGGGAAGCCGGCCTTCAGGACGAGCTGCGGCTTGGCACCGAAGTGGTCGGGGCGCCAGAGCACGATGTCGGCGAGCTTGCCGATCTCGATGGAGCCGACCTCGTGGGCCAGGCCGTGGGCGATCGCCGGGTTGATGGTGAGCTTCGCGATGTAGCGGAGCACGCGCTCGTTGTCGTCGCCGCCGTCGGTGGTGCCGTAGGAGCCGGTGCCGTCGAGCGGGCCGAGCTCGGCCTTCATCTTGCCGGCCATGGCGAAGGTGCGGCGGACGGTCTCGCCGGCGCGGCCCATGCCCTGGGCGTCGGAGGAGGTGATGCCGATGACACCGAGGTCGTGGAGGACGTCCTCGGCGCCCATCGTGCCGGCGCGGATCCGGTCGCGGGCCATCGCGGCGTCACCGGGGAGGTCGACCTTGAGGTCGTGGGCGGAGACGATCATGCCGAAGTGCTCGCCGAGGGCGTCACGGCCGAACGGCAGGGTGGGGTTGGTGGAGGAGCCGATGACGTTCTCCACACCGGCCATCTTCAGCACGTTGGGGACGTGTCCGCCGCCGCAGCCCTCGATGTGGAAGGCGTGGATGGTCCGGCCCTCCAGCACCTTCAGCGTGTCCTCGACGGAGAGGCACTCGTTGAGGCCGTCGGTGTGCAGGGCGACCTGGACGTCGTACTCCTCGGCGACCCGCAGCGCGGTGTCCAGCGCACGGGTGTGGGCGCCCATGTCCTCGTGGACCTTGAAGCCGGAGGCGCCGCCCTCGGCCAGCGCCTCGACCAGCGGCGCCGCGTCGGAGGACGAGCCCCGGCCCAGGAAGCCGATGTTGACCGGCCAGGCGTCGAAGGCGTTGAACGCGTGCCGCAGCGCCCAGGGCGAGTTGACGCCGACGCCCCAGACCGGGCCGAACTCCTGGCCGATGATCGTGGTCACGCCGGAGGCCAGCGAGGCCTCCATGATCCGCGGCGAGAGCAGGTGGACATGGGTGTCGACGGCGCCGGCGGTGGCGATCAGGCCCTCGCCGGAGACGATCGTGGTCCCGGTGCCGACGACCACGTCGACGCCGTCCAGGGTGTCGGGGTTGCCGGCCCGGCCGATGGAGGCGATCCGGCCGTCGATCAGGCCGATGGAGGTCTTGCGGATGCCCTGGACGGCGTCGATGACCAGGACGTTGCTGATCACGACGTCGCAGGTGTCGCGGACGGCGGCGGCCTTGAGGTGCAGGCCGTCGCGGGCGGTCTTGCCGAAGCCGGCCAGGAACTCCTCACCCGGCGCCTGCGAGTCCGACTCCACCCGGACGATCAGTCCGGAGTCCCCGAGCCGGACCCGGTCCCCGGCCCGCGGGCCGTGCACCGAGATGTAGTCGTGGGGGGTGATGGCACTCATGCTCCGGCCTCGCTTCGCTCGTCGGCCCGCGTCCCCGCGGCGGCCGTGTCCATCTGTCGGCTCCGTCCGCTCACGACTGCACCTCGGCGTCGTCGAAGCCGGTCAGGTAGCCGGTGGCGCGCGCCTTCGCCAGGGCGGCCTCCTTCGCGCCGGGCGCGTCCAGCGGGCCGTCGACCAGGCCGGCGAAGCCGATCGCGACCCGCTCGCCGGCGATCGGGACGAGGCCGACCTCCACGGTGGCACCCGGGTCGAAGCGGACCGAGGAGCCGGCCGGTACCGCCAGACGGGTGCCGTAGGCGGCGGCGCGGTCGAAGGCCAGGCGCGGGTTGGACTCGAAGAAGTGGAAGTGCGAGGTGACCGAGATCGGCACCGCGGAGGTGTTGTGGACGGGCAGCAGCACCGTCTCCTCGACCGGGTCGTAGCCCGCGCCGTCACCGAGCAGCGTGCCGCCGGGGGCCTCGTGGTCGAGCGATCCCGCGCCCTTGAACGGGTCGTTGACCACGGCCAGCCGGGTGCCGTCCTCGAAGACCGCCTCGACCTGGACCACGGTGACCACGTCCGCCACACCGGGCAGCACGTCCTCGGCGCCGAGCACGGAGCGCCCGGCCTCGATCGCCTCGGCGAGGCGCCGGCCGTCCCGGGCGGCCTCGCAGACGGTGTCCGCGATCAGGGCGTGCGCCTCCGGGATGTTGAGGCGTACGCCCCGGGCGCGGCGGGCGCGGGCCAGCTCGGCTGCTGTGAAGATCAGCAGCCGGTCCCGCTCGGTGGGGGTCAGTCGCACGGTTCCTCGCTCGCGATCGCCGGGGGAATGACGTTAGAACGGCGTTCAAACATCTCGGGTCATTGAACCCGGACCCGGCCGCCCTGTCCAGCGTTGCCCGTCCCCGGACGTTCGGCTCGCCGGGCACCGCCATCGGGTCCGCGGCGGGCCGGGGGCGGCGTACGCGGGCGCGGCGGGCCGCGGCCCGGCTTCGAAAATGGCTTGTACGCATCGCAAACCTGTCCGGCCCGGGCAGTTGGATCACGCCGGCCACCCCGTGCCCCTTTCACCCCAGGTGATCGGACGCACACTGTTGAAAGCGCCGCAGGCTGGGCATGAGGATGAGTGGTCAGAACGAGGGGGCCACCCGGTCGGCAGGGGATCCGGCAGCGGGAGCCCGGATTGAGGGCGGGGGCATGTGTTGATGGACGGTCAGTCGCGATTCCCGCGGCAGCGGACGAGTTCGGGGGACGCATTTCGGCCGAGGCCCCAGGGGGGCGGGCCCGGGGCGTCCGGCCTGCCGGGCACCACCGGGCGGGCGGGCCCGGCACTGCCGAGTGCTCCGGCACCCGGCTGCGCGCTGCACCGCCGGCTGCATCTGACGCTGGAGGCGGCCGACCTGGTCGCGGTCGGGGCGGTGCGCAGCCGGCTGAGGTCCGCGCTGCGGATCTGGGGGGTGCCCGAGCTGGCCGACACGGCCGAGCTGCTCTCCTCCGAGCTGGTCACCAACGCGCTCCTGCACACCGGCCAGGGCGCGGCGTTCGACGCGGCGCTCGGCGCCGACCTGCGGCTGCGGATCGAGGTCCAGGACGGCACCACCCGGCTGCCCCGCCGCCGCGACCCGGAGGGCGAGTACGCCACCTCGGGGCGCGGGCTGCTGCTGGTCGAGGCGCTGGCCGACTCCTGGGGGGTGCAGCTGCGCGGGGACGGCAAGGTCACCTGGTTCGAGCTGGCCTCGCCCTGACCGAGGCGGGCCCGGACGGGCGGGCGCCCCGGCGGCCGTGCCCGGCCCGGACCGGTGGGCCGGGGCCGGCCTTGGAAGATCAGGTCGTTCGCCGCCGAACGGCGCCCGTGACGGAAGGCCGGGCGGAAGATTTCCGGCCCGTTGCCATTGCCGCTCGGCCGAACATTGGACAGGATGGTGGGAATGTGTGCCCGCGTGCGGGAAGCAGCGGGGAGCCATCACCTCGACTGACCACCGTCCGTCGGCACCGTCCGATCCAGCACCACCCACCACACCGCCATGCGGCCCGCCCGGACGGTCGGCGCGGTCCACCACGGCAGCGGCAGGAGCAGCATGCCCACTGAGCCCGAGTCACCGGGGCCGGCGCTTCCTCCCGGCTCGTCCACGGCCGGGTCGGGGCGGGCGAGACCACCCGCCCAGGCGGCGCGCAGGCACGCGCTGCGGACGGCACCGGGGCTGGCGGCCGGGCGGCTGGCGCCGATGCTCTCCGGCGGCCTGCCGATCTCCTCCGGGGACTCCACGCCGGACTGGCTGGAGCCGGCGATGGCCGCCAACGGCATCGGCTCCTTCGACTGGGACATCCGCCGCGACGTCCTGGAGGGCGACCAGCGGGCCTGCGCCATCATCGGCCTGGACGCCGCGGACAAGAGCCGCTTCGACCGCACCTCCGCCTCCTTCCTGGCCCTGCTGCACCCCGAGGACGCCCCCGTGGTGCGCCGCCGGGTCGAGCGCGCGGTGGCCGAGCTGGGCCAGTGCGGCGCCTACTACCGCACGGTCGGGCCGAGCGGGGCGATGAAGGCGGTGCGCTTCCGCGGCCGGGTGCTCGCGGACGCCTTCGGCCGCGCCTCACGGATGGTCGGCTTCGTCTGGGACGCCACCGTCGAGCTGCACAAGCGCGACCGCGCCGACCGGCTGGCCCTGCTGCGCGAGGAGCGCTCACGGTTCATCAAGGAGGCCGCCCGCGCGCTCTCCGAGGCCGTCACCGTCCGCGACGTCGCCCGGGTCTTCACCGAGCTGCCGCTGCCCGGCCTGCCGCCGGACGGTCTGGTGCTGGCCGCCTTCGAGGCGGGCCGGGTCCGGGTGCTCGGCGCCTCCGGCTACCGGCCGGGGGAGATCTCCGGTTACGACCGCTCGGTGCTGCCCGTCGCCCACCCGGCGGCCGAGGCGCTGCGCAACCGCGCGCCGGTCTTCGTCACCGGCCGCGAGGAGTACCGCGAGCGCTACCCGGAGGTGTGGGAGTCGACCAGCCGGAGCGGCCGCGGCTCCTGGGCGTTCCTGCCGCTGGTGGCCAGCGGCCGGGCGATCGGCGTCTGCCTGGTCAGCTTCGACGACGACCGCCAGCTGGACGCCGACGAGCGCACCCTGCTCTCCACCCTGGGCGGCCTGGTCGCCCAGTCGCTGGCCCGGGCCCGGCTGCACGACGCCGAGCACGAGCTGGCGGCCGGCCTGCAACGGGTGATGCTGCCGCGCAGCGTGCCGTCGGTGCCCGGCGTCACCACCGCCGTCCGCTATCTGGCCGCCGGTTCGGGGCTCCAGATCGGCGGCGACTGGTACGACGTGGTCCCGCTGCCCGGCGGGCACGTCGGCCTGGTGATCGGCGACGTCCAGGGGCACGACGTGCACGCCGCCGGGATCATGGGCCAGCTGCGGATCGCCCTGCGGGCGTACGCCGCGGAGGGCCACCCGCCGGCCGCCGTGATGGCCCGCGCCTCGCGCTTCCTCGCCGACCTGGACACCGACCACTTCGCCACCTGCACCTACGCCGAGGTGAACGTCGACTACGGCGTGGTCTACGCCGTCCGGGCCGGCCACCTCGACCCGGTGGTCCGCCGGGCCGACGGCACCGCCGCCGTCCAGCCGGTCGCGGGCGGTCTGCCGCTGGGCATCGCCTCGGACGAGGAGTACCGCGTCACCCGGTTCAGCCTGGACCCGGGCGAGACGGTGCTGCTCTGCACCGACGGCCTGGTCGAGGCGCGCGGCATGGATCTCGACGACGGCATCGCCCGGCTCACCCGGGCGCTCGCCGGCCCGGTCGCGGCCGGGGAGGAGAGCGCCCGTGACCCGTTGGAGGACCTCGCGGACCGGATCGCCTCCCAGGCCGCCGACTCCAGCGAGCGCGAGGACGACATAGCGCTGCTGCTCCTGCGCTGGGACGGCCCGGCGGGCGGACTGGCCGCCCAGCAGCTCCGCCGCCGGATCGGGCAGGCCGACCTCGCCCGGATCTCCGAGGTGCGGGCCGAACTGTGCGACGCGCTGCGCCGCTGGGGTGTGGCCGAGCTGGTCGACACGGCCGAGCTGCTGGCGTCCGAGCTGGTCACCAACGCCATCCGGCACACCGACCGGGATGCGATGTTCACCGCCCGGCTCTACCGCGAGCCGACGGCCGACGGCGGCCGGGCCCGGCTCCGGGTCGAGGTGGAGGACGAGTCGGACCTCTGGCCGACCCGCCGGACACCGGGGGAGCAGGCGTCCTCCGGCCGCGGGCTGATGCTGGTCGAGGCGCTGGCGGACGGCTGGGGCGTGGAGCCGCGGGGCACCGGCAAGCGGATGTGGTTCGAGCTCACCGCGACGCCCGCGGCCTGAGGCCGGGGCCGGGGCCTGTCGGACAGGCCCCGGGCCGACCTCAGCCGAACTGCTGCTCCAGGTCCTTCAGCTTGCGCTCCAGCGAGTCCAGCCGGGGCAGTGCCACGGTGTCCTCCTCCACGGTGAGGTCGATGGTGCGCCGGTCAGGTCGGGCCGGCAGGCCCGGCTTGACCACGGTGCCCTCGGCGGCGGGCGCCGCGGCCGGCCCCGGTGGCTCGACGGCGGGCCGGTCGGTCGAGGGGCCGGCGGCTATGGCGGACTCCGAGCCGGACTCCAGCTGCCGGGCCGGTCCGCCGCGCTGGCGCCAGACGCTGTTGGTGCGGTTGATGGCCCTGATCTCGGCCCGCTCGCGGCGGCCGGCCAGCTTGCGGCGCTCGCGCTCGGCGCTCTTCTCCCGTTTGTCCTCGCGGACCTCGTCGACCGCCTCGTCCAGGCTCCGGACGCCCTCCAGCAGCATCAGCGACCAGGCCGCGTAGGTCTCGCGCGGGGCGCGCAGCCAGCGGACGATGCGGATCTGCGGCAGCGGGCGCGGGACGAGACCCTGCTCGCGCAGGGCGGCCCGGCGGGTCTGCTTGAGCGCGCGGTCGAACAGGACGGCCGCCGAGAGCGACATCCCCGCGAAGAACTGCGGGGCGCCGGCGTGGCCGAAGCCGCGCGGGGCGTGCACCCAGTTGAACCAGGCGGAGGCGCCGGCGAACAGCCAGACCAGCAGGCGCGAGCCGAGCGCGGCGTCACCGTGGCTGGCCTCGCGGACGGCGAGCACCGAGCAGAACATCGCCGCGCCGTCCAGGCCGAACGGCACCAGGTACTCCCAGCCCCCGGAGAGGTTGAGGTTCTGGATCCCGAAGCCGACCAGTCCGTGGAAGGAGAGCGCGGCGGCGACGGCGGCGCAGCAGAACAGCAGGGTGTACGAGGCGGCGCCGTAGAGCGATTCCTTGCGCCGGCGCCGTTCCTCGGACCGCTCCCAGGAATCCGGGCCGCTGGAGGTGGTGGGGCCGCCCCGGTTCCGGGCCAGGGCCACCAGGAGGGCGGTGACCAGCAGCACCGCGACGGCGGTGATGGCCCAACCGAGCGGTATGTCGGACATTTTCATCGCCTGGACCAGCCTCGCTTTCCTGCGTCGCTTTCCGCCGCCGTGACGGTGGGGACCATCATGACGGATAAGCGGCCGGAGAATGACTGACTCGCCCTCAATGCGCTGGTGAGGGGGATTTCTGGGGCAAATTCAATATCATTGTCGCATTAATTTGGGGTGGTTATTTCCCGGAATTCCGGGCTTGGCGCACTCTGCCCCGATGCGTATTCGGTCATCCTTGCGTCAACCCCGTGCCACCCGGGGGCAGCCGCCGCACATGGCCTCGGGCCGGACGGTGTAGACGAGGCAGCAGCTCGCCCGGGTCCGGTCGGCGGTCCGGGCGTCCTGGGTGTCCTGGGCATTCGGGGCGTCAGGGCCGGGGCGCGCTCCGGAGGTGAAGCCCGCGCCGGGCGTGAAGGGCGCGGGGGCGCCGGTACCCGAGCGTCCCGCGCCCGGTGCGCACGCCGGGAGCTCCGGCGTGAGCAGCGCGGAGAGTTCGGCGCGGGCCCGCTCCTCCTCGCCGAGCAGCCGGCCGACGTACCAGAGGCCCTCCACCACCGCGTCCGTCGCCATCGCCCAGAGCGTGCGCGGGCCGCGCCGTACCTGCGGGCGGAAGGCGGCGAGCACCGGCGTCAGGAGGTCGGCCAGGGCCGCCCGGAGCCCGGCGGCCAGCGCGGGCCCGTCGGGTACCGTCCGGGCGCCGCGCAGGCCGGCGGCGGGGTCGTCGGGCAGGCAGAGGAAGGCCTCCGGGCGGACCGTCAGCTCGCCGGTGCCACGGCGCACCGAGACGTCCCCGGGGGTGAGCAGCGGCACCCGGCGCTCCAGGAACCACGGCAGGGTGGCGAGCACCGAAACCGGCCAGACGAAGCGGTGCAGACCGAAGCCGGCCGCCACGTCCGGGCGCAGCGGGCGGCCGTACCGGGCCAGGCCCTGCCGGGCGTCATGGGCGATCAGCTCGCGCAGCGCCTCCGGGCGGGCGAGCAGATCGGCGCCGGAGACCCAGCCGTCGCCGCTGCGCGGCGGGGCGCAGTACACCCGCAGGGCGGGGAGCAGTCCGGTGAGCCGGCCGTAGCTCGCGGCGCAGGGGGCGGGGGCGCCCGGCATGAGGGTGACGGCGTGCGCGGGGGTGGTGCGGGGGGCGTGCGGCGCGGGGCCGGGCCGGGTGCTGCTCGCGGTCATGGGGCGGGCCCTATCGGGTCGACCGGAGACCGCCCGGGACCGCCCGGCCCGCCCCGGACGGTGCGGACTCCGGCCGGGCCCGGCCGGGCGGGGCCTGGCGGAGCCCGGGAACGGCGAGGCGAGCCGGCCGGGGCACTGCTCACCCCGGCCAGGTTAGGCTCACCTTAGCTGATGGTTCCCCGGGCCTCCCGCCCGACGCGTCCGTCCGGGGGCGTGACCGGTGGGCGCACCGCGCTCAGCTGGCGCGCGAGCCACACCGGTACGCCCCCGAGCGCCTGGACCAGCCGGGCCGCCTCGGCCCGCAGCCGGACGGCCTCGTCCGGCTCGACGACCTCGGCCAGCGCGGCCAGCGCGGGCGCGACACCCACCGTGAAGCCGAGCTGTTCGCGCAGCCGCAGTGAGGCGTCGAACCCCTCCCGGGCCCGGTCGTGGTCCCCGGTGGCCAGCGCCAGCGCGGCCAGGTGCCGCCAGGTGTAGGAGCGCAGCAGCTCGTCCCCCCGCTCGCCCGCGCCCTCGTGCGCCCGGCGGTAGGCGATCCAGGCCGCCGTCGGGTCGCGCAGCAGGTTCTCGGCGACCAGCCCCCGGCGGAAGTCCAGCAGCGGCCGCCCGGGGGCGTCCGGCGGCAGCAGCGCGGAGGTGCGGCCGAGCGCCGCCTGCGCCTCGTCCAGCCGGTCCCGCGGGCCGAGCACGCTGGCCACGTACGCCAGGAAGCCGCGGGCGCAGGAGGCCGCCGCGCGCTGTTCGGTGGTGGACACCACGGCCTCGGCCAGCCGCAGTGCCTGCTCCGCCTGGGGCCAGTGGGCCGCGGTGAACAGGCATTGTTCGATGAGGAGTTCGGCCCGGCCGAGCGCTGCCCCGGGGTCGCGCTCGGCGGCCGGGCGTAACAGCTCCGCGGCCTCCTGCCAGCACGCCCGGGACCGCAGCCGCCACACGGTGTCCCCCGGCTCCTGGGGCGCTGTCGGCCCCCGTCCGTCCTGGCCGCTCGGGCCCGATCCGTGCTCCGACAACGCCACCTCCTTGTGCGCGCCATCCAGCAGGACACAGGCCTCCCCCCGAGGCCCGCGTTGTGGCGGCAATTCAACACGGGGGTGAGCTTGTGCACCAGATCACGAGCGCAGGTTGTTGCGGTCGGCTTGTTGTGGCCGGTTCGTCGGGGCCGGTTCGTCGGGGCCGACGGCGGTGGGGCCCGGGGCGGGCCCCGGCGCCCCCGCCGGGGGGGGGCGGGGGGGGCGGGGGGGGCGCCCGGGGGGGGGGCGGGGGGCGGGGGGGGCGCGCCGCCGGGGGGGGAGG
>NZ_JBIUYD010000009.1:285802-299227 GCF_044744345.1 Kitasatospora sp. NPDC087315
CAAACTAGCTCTGTGTTGGGGGTGGGGGGGGGGTGGTTGGGGGGGGGGGGGGGGGGGGGGGGGGGGGGGGGGCGGGGGGCGCGGGGGGGGGCCCCCCCCCGGCCCCCCCCGGCCGGTGGGTCACCGGCGGGGCGGACGGTCCGGCCGGTGGGCCGCCGGTGCGGCAGGGCGCACCGGCCGGTGGGTTCACCGGTGCGGCAGGGCGTCCGGCCGCCGGGTCAGGAGGTCCAGCCGGTCTCCATCAGGGCCTCGGCGGCGCCGTTGGCGGGCTGCGGCACCCCGGCCAGGTCCAGGCTGAACAGGGCGACCAGCAGCTGTTCGCCGCGGACGGTGGCCTGGTGGGAGTAGCCGGCCAGGGTGAACATCGCGGCGGCCATCTCCTCGGCGTGCAGGGTCTGCAGCCAGAGGCACTCCACCGACTTCACGTCGGCCGGCTCGGTCCAGGTGTCCACCTGGGCGACCATCCGGCTGCCGAGCAGGGTGACCCCGTCGCGCTCCTGGGCCTCCGTCAGCTCCAGGTCGTCGAAGCCCAGCCACTCCAGATAGCGGGCGGCGGTGAACACCGCGTCCTGCGAGGTGCGCACCGGGTGCGGGCGGAACGGCGCGCGCCGCCGCCAGGGCGTGGCCGCGGTGCCGGACCCGGCCGGCGGGGTCGGGACCGGGGCACCCAGCGGGTGGGCCGGCTGCGGGCGGGTGCCCTGCGGGCCGGTGCTGCCGAGCGGCCCCGCGGTCGCACTGCCGCCCAGCCGGGTGGTGCGGTCCACCGGCAGCCGGACGGTGGCGCCGCAGTTGCAGGTGAACTCGGGCTGGGGCCACTGGTCGGAGCGGCCGCAGTGCGGGCAGCGCATGTTCAGCCAGGAGTCCTCCCAGGAGCGGAACCGCACCTGGACCGGCACGCCGCCGCGCAGCAGCGGCACCTTCAGCGAGGCGCCGCAGGGGCAGGGCAGCGACGGCGGCTCGTACAGGTGCTCGCGGCGGCAGGCGGGGCAGCGGATCGCCCGGGCGCCACCGCCCGCCCCCGGCCCGTGCTGCGCGGGGTCGCGCCCGGTGAAGTCGTCGGGCAGTCCGGACATCGAGGGCACCGTCCGTTCGAGTCGGGAGGAAGGACGTGTCCCATGCTCCCCGAAACGCGGGGGCCGTGGCGCGGAATGGGGCAATCCTCAGGGACAGATCAGGGGTGTGCGGCCGATCTCTCCCCGGTGAGGAGGAGCCGCTCTCACCTCGGCGGGGGAGCGGGCGCCCCGGCCCAGGCCGGAGGCGGTCACCCGGCGGCCCAGCGGGCGAGGTCGGCCGGGGTGTCGAGGTCGTCCGGGACGGCGATATCGGCGCATTCGACCAGCGCGACTTCGTCGGCGTGCGCCCCCAGTAGTGCGCGTGCTCCGGTGTCGCCGGTCGCGCCCGCCGCCGCCTCGGCGAAGTACCGGGCGCCGATCAGCACCGGGTGCCCGCGCCGCCCGCCGTACGCCGCCGCGGCCAGGTCCGCGCCCGCCCGGTGGGCCGTCAGCAGCCGGGCCACCGCGGCCGGGGTGACCCCGGGGGTGTCCACCAGCATCACCAGCGCGGCCGAGGCCTCCGGTGCCAGCGCGGCCAGCCCGGCACGCAGTGACGAACCCATGCCGTCCGCCCAGTCCGGGTTGTCCGCCAGTCGGCAGCCCGGCAGATGGGCGGTGGCCCGCACCCGCTCCCGGGCCGCGCCCAGCACCACCGCCACCTCCGTGCAGCCGCCGGCCCGGACCACCGCCACCGCGTGCTCCACCAGCGGCCGGCCCCGGTACCGGACGAGGGCCTTGGGCCGACCGCCCAGCCGCCGTCCGCCCCCCGCGGCCAGGACCAGTGCGGCCACGGGTCGTTCACTGTTCCGCATGTGCCCAGCCTGCCCGTCCGCGGCGCCGCCGCGCAGCCGGTCCCCGGCCCGGTACCGGAATGTGAGCTTCGACATGCTCGAACGCTTCGCGTTGCGCCGCCTTGACGGGGTGTCGGGCGGCTGGTCTGCTGGGTCGCCGTCAGCCGCCCACCACCTCGGGAGTCATCCGTGCCCGCCCGCCGTACCGCCCTCTCCGCCACCGCCGTGTTCCTGATATCCACCCTGGCGCTGGCCGGCTGCTCCGGCGCCAAGAAGTCGTCCACCGACGGTGCCGCGTCCTCCGGGGCGCCGGCCGCCGCCGGGGACCTGGGCACCAGCCCGCTGCAGAACCCCGACGGCACCAAGCCCGGCCTGGCGCCGCTGACCTCGCCCGAGGACCAGAAGGCCGGCCGGGACATCATCGCCAAGGTCGCCACCGCCGCCAACGGCTCCAAGGACGGCTACGACCGCAACGAGTTCGGCCCCGCCTGGACGGACAACGTGGACGGCGTCCCGTTCGGCCACAACAGCTGCGACACCCGCAACGACCTGCTCGCCCGCGACGGCAAGTCGCTGGAGCGCAAGGACGGTTCGAACTGCGTGGTCACCGCGATGACCATCTACGACCCGTACACCGGCAAGACCGTCCAGTGGACCAAGCAGCAGGCCACGAAGATCCAGATCGACCACGTGATGCCGCTCTCCTACGACTGGCAGATGGGCGCGTCCAAGTGGGACAAGGCCAAGCGCGTGCAGATCGCCAACGACCCGCTCAACCTCATCCCGGCCGACGGCTCGCAGAACGCCTCCAAGGGTGACTCCGGTCCGGCCTCCTGGCTGCCGGCCAACACCGCGATCCGCTGCTCCTACGCGGTGCGCTTCGCCCAGGTCTCGCTGAAGTACCAACTCCCGGTCACCGAGGCGGACAAGAAGGCCATGCTGCAGCAGTGCGGCGGTTGACGAAACGTTTCATCAGCCTTTGTCCTTATGTGCGGAGGCTTTGATGGGGGCATGGTGGCGGCGCGGCGATAACGATATGACTCATGTGATGACCGGGTGATATTCGTGTGCGGTGCACTCGATGATCATCCGGTTCTCCCGGCGCGCGCTGCCCGCCGCCGTCGCCGCCGCCCTCCTGGCCGGCTGCACCGGCTCCGGCGGGACGGACACGGCCTCCACCGCGTCCGCCACCGCACCGAGCCCCGCCACGACGCCCACCCCGACCGCGACGCCCACCCCGACGCCCACGCCCACCGGCGCGGCGGACCCGGCGCTCAAGGCGTTCTACGGCCAGCAGCTCAACTGGGCGCCCTGCGCCGACGATCCGGCGACCAAGAAGGTCGACGAGTCGGCGGTGCAGTGCGCGACCCTCAAGGTCCCGCTCGACTACGCCCACCCGGCGGGCGACGCGATCGACGTCGCGCTCTCCCGGATTCCCTCCGCCAGGCCGGACCAGCGGGTCGGCTCCCTGCTGGTCAACCCCGGCGGGCCCGGCGGCTCCGGCGTCCGCATGGTCCAGACCGGGCAGACGGACTACGACGGGCCGCTGCACGACCACTTCGACGTGGTCGGCTTCGACCCGCGCGGCGTCGGACGCACCAGCCCCGTCAACTGCCTGGACGACAAGGCCCGCGACGGGTGGCTCACCACCGACGAACCCGGCGACGCCCACGGCAAGACCCTCGCCGACGCCTGCCAGGCCAAGTACGGCAAGGCGCTGCCCTTCCTCGGCACCCGCGACACCGTCCGGGACATGGACGTCCTGCGCGGGGCCCTCGGTGACGAGAAGCTCAACTACCTCGGCCTCTCCTACGGCACCTACCTCGGCAGCATCTACGCCGAGGAGTTCCCGGACCGTACCGGCCGACTGGTCCTGGACGGTGCCACGGACCGGTCCGTGCCGCTGATCCAGCACAACATCGACCAACAGGCCGGGTTCGAGCGGGCGTTCCAGGAATTCGCCGCCGACTGCGTCAAGCAGAAGGGCTGCCCCCTCGGCAAGGACCCGGACAAGGCCGCGCAGAAGCTCGCCGGCTTCCTCGACGGGCTCAAGGACCACCCGCTCACCGCCACCAACGGGCGCACCGTCACCGCCAACGCCGCCTGGACCGGTGTGATCGACAACCTCTACGGGGGCGAGAAGGCCCGCGCCGACCTGCGCGCCATCCTGACCCTGGCCATGGAGCACGACAAGGGCGACTACCTGCTCACCCTTGCCGACGACTACAACAAGCGCGACGAACAGGGCCACTACGGCGTCTCCGCCGACGCCTACACCGCCATCCACTGCGCGGACGCCGCCATGGCGCCCACGGACGCGGAGCTCCAGGCGGCCCTCGCCGAGCTCGCCGCCAAGGCCCCGCTGATCAGCAAGCACAACCCGCTGTCGGCCCTGTTCGACCCGGACTGCCGCACCTGGCCGTTCCGTTCGGCCGAGAAGCCGCACACCGTCAAGGCCGAGGGCAGCGCGCCGATCCTGGTGGTCGGCTCCACCGGCGACCCGACCACGCCGTACGCGTGGTCGGAGAAGCTGGCCGCCGGGTTCGCCCACGGCGTGCTGCTCACCCGCGAGGGCGACGGGCACACCGCGTACGGGAGGAGCGCGTGCATCCGCACCGCGGTCCACACCTTCCTGGTGGACGGCACCGTGCCGGCCGCCGGGACGCGCTGCCCGACGGACTGATGTGCCGGGCTGATGTGAGGGACTGACGTGCCGGGCCCGTCGGCCCCGCACGAGAAGGGGGCGCACCGCTGCCGCGCGGTGCGCCCCCTTCGTCATGGGGTGGTCAGGACGTCGGCGCCGTCAGATCGTAGAGCGTGGAGCCGCCCACCGTCTTCGCGGTGAAGTGGCTCTCCACCCAGCTCTCGATCTGCGCGGTCTGCGTCTCCCGCGCCTCGCCGTCGGCGCCGCCGGGCGTCCGGCGCGAGCCTCCGCCGCCGATGAACCAGTGCACCTTGCCCTCCTGCACGTACTGCTGGAAGGCGCTCAGACTGAGCGACGGGTCGGTGCTGTTGAAACCGCCGAGGGCCATCACCGGGACGCCGGAGGCGAGTTGGTAGCTGGCGGCGTTCTGCGAGCCGCTGGTCGCGGCGGCCCAGGTGTAGCGGTCGGCGTCCTGCCTGAGCGCTTCGGCGGCCTCGCTGCCGACCTTGGCGCCGTTGAGCAGCCCGCCCATGCCGCCCGGGCCGCCCTGGCCGGTGGTGCCGTTGCCCCGGCCGCCGGTGCTGCCCGCGCCGCCGCGCTCGTTCCGGCCGTCGGTGCCGTTGCTGTTGCCGTCG
The DNA here is from genome assembly GCF_044744345.1 of Kitasatospora sp. NPDC087315. Lineage (NCBI taxonomy): Bacteria > Bacillati > Actinomycetota > Actinomycetes > Kitasatosporales > Streptomycetaceae > Kitasatospora > Kitasatospora sp. NPDC087315. Next base: position 290,925 of record NZ_JBIUYD010000009.1, read on the forward strand.
CGGGTGCCCGCGCCCGGCCAGGTACCCCCGGGGAAGCCACCCGGACCGCCCTGGCCGGTGCCGCCCTGCGGGGGCGTGAACGTCCCGCCGTTGGCCACGAAGGCAGGCCCGCCGGGCCCGCCGTGCCTGCCGCCACCCGGTCCGAAGGAGCCCTTCACCGACGGGCCCGCCGTCACGATCGAGCCGGTGTGCGGGGTGCCGACGGTGTCCACCGCGTACGCGGCCGGCCCGCCGAACGCCGCCGCCAGGCCCACCAGTCCCGCCACCGTGGCGAGTCGTCCGCCGAGTCGTCCGCCGACCCCCGAAGCGCCGGGCGTACCCGCCGACCGTGTCGCCAGGCGTGCCGCCGGCGGACCGGCCAGTAGCAGCCCCACCGCCGCGACCAGCCCGCCGACCAGCACCGCCCAGCGCAGCCACGGAAGGAACTCCGCGCTTCGCCCGAGCAGGACGTACGCCCAGACCGCCGTCACCGCCAGGGTGCCGGCCAGCACCGCCGCGTACGGCAGCCGGTGCCGGGCCCGCCAGAGCCCGTCCGCGCCCATGCCGACCAGGGCGGCCACCGCGGGCGCGAGCGCCACCGTGTAGTACTGGTGGAAGATGCCGGACATGAAGCTGAAGGTCAGCGCGGTGCAGAGGAGCCAGCCGCCCCAGACCAGGAAGGCCGCGCGGGCGGTGTCGGTACGGGCGTAGCGGCGGGTCGCCCAGAGCCCGAGGAGCAGCAGGATCAGCGCGGCCGGCAGCAGCCAGGCGATCTGCCCGCCGACGTCGCCGTCGAACAGCCGGGTGATGCCGGTCTCGCCCCAGCCACCGCCACGCGTGCTGCCGGCCGCCGCGCCGGGCATCCCGCCGGGGACCTCCGTCATCCCGGTCGGGAACCGGCCGCCGCCCACGCTGCCGGTCTCGTTGCCGTTGAGGCGGCCGAAGCCGTTGTAGCCGAAGGTGAGGGAGAGGAAGCTGTCGTCCTGCGAGCCGCCGATGTACGGCCGGGCCGAGGCCGGCACCAGTTCGACCACCGCGACCCACCAGCCGCCCGCGACCACCATCGCCAGCCCGGCGGCCAGCAGTTGGCGCGCCCGTCGCCAGAGCCCGGTCGGCGCCACCACCAGGTAGACCACCGCGAAGGCGGGGAGCACAAGGAAGGCCTGGAGGGTCTTGGTGAGGAAGCCCAGCCCGAACATCACCCCGGTGAACACCAGCCACCGGGTGCCCGCCGTCTCGGTGGCCCGCACCAGCCCGTACGCGGCCAGCGTGAGCAGCAGGACCAGCAGCGCGTCCGGGTTGTTGAAGCGGAACATCAGCGCCGCCACCGGGGTCAGCGCCAGCGCGGCGCCGGCCAGCAGGCCGCCGAGCGGGGAGAAGCGGCGGCGCACCGCCGCGTAGAGGGTGCCCACGGTGGCGACCGCCATCAGCGCCTGCGGGGCGAGGACGGACCAGGAGGAGAGCCCGAAGACCCGGGCGGACAGCGCCATCGGCCAGAGCGACAGCGGGGGCTTGTCGACGGTGATGAAGTTGCCGGCGTCCGAGGAACCGTAGAAGAAGGCCTTCCAGCTCTGGCTGCCGGCCTGGACGGCGGCCGAGTAGAAGGCGTTGGCCCAACCGGAGGCGCTCAGCCCCCAGAGGTAGAGGACCGCGGTCGCGGCCAGCAGCGCCAGCAGGGCGGGCCGCACCCAGCGCGGGTCGTCCGCCCGCCCGCGCCAGGCGCGGGCGGGGAGGGTGCGCAGCCGGCCGCTCCAGGACGCCGGGCCCCTGAGGCCGGTGGGCGGCAGCGGGAACTCCGGGAAGAGCGGGCCGGCCGCGGGGGTCCGGGCGGGCCCGGCGGCGTCCGGTGCCGGCTGCGGCACCTCCGGCGGCGGGTGGCTCGCGGCCTCGGGCCACGGTTCGCCGGCCGGAGGGGAGAAGCTGGTCGTGGTCATGGACGATACGGTCGGCCGCGCGGCTGAGAGAACCGTGAGACGACGCTATGAGCCGTCTGTGATCCTGCCTTCCGGCCGCCGGATCCCGGCACCGTGCGGCCGTCCCGGTGGCGGGCTCCGGTGGCCGCCAGGAGGCCGCCGCCCTAGGCGGACTGAGGCTCCGTCAGGTGGCGGCCCAGCCACTCCAGCGCCGGCGGGATCTCCCTGGTCCAGGTGTGGAAGTTGTGCCCACCGGTGTCCAGGGTGATCGTCGACAGCTTGGTCGGTGCCTTGAACGCCCCCACCATGGCCTGGGTGCCGGCGTAGTTGTTCTCGTCGTAGCTGGTGGCGAGCAGCAGCGAGACGGGGGCGGCCGGGGTGTTCTTCAGCCGCCACACCAGGTCGTTCTCCTGCTTCAACTGGGCGTTGCCGCCGAACAGATCGCCGGTGGTCTCGTCGATCGGCGCGGTGTAGTAGCCGGAGAGCGAGATCGCCGAGCGGTACGCGTCCGGCTTGCGCAGCGCGAACTTGAGCGCGCAGTAGCCGCCGGTGGAGTTGCCGATCACGGCCCGGGAGGAGGGGTCGGAGCCGAGTCGGTAGGTGGCGGCGAGCGCCTTGGGCAGGTCGCTGGTGAAGAAGGTCTCCACCTGCGGGCCGCCGGGGATGTCCATGCACTCGGTGTCGCGGTTGCCGGAGAGCGTCGGGCGCATCAGCACGAGCACGGTCGGCGGCAGCTTCTTCTGCTCGATCGCGGTCAGCGTGGACGCCGGGTACTGCATCAGCGAGATCAGCTTCTCCGCCGAGCCCGGGTAGCCGGCCAGTACCAGCGCCATCGGGAACCGCTTCTGCGCGTACTCCGGCTGGAAGTACTGCGGGGGCAGGTAGACGTACGCGTCGCTGCTCAGACCGCTCGCGGCTCCTTTGACGGCGACCTCCTGGATCAGTCCGGAGCGGTCCCGGGCCGAGCCCTGCGCCGAGTACATGCTCTTCTCGGCCGTGACGGCGAGGGCGGCACTGGGCTGGTGGTCGACCACCGTGCCGGGCTTGCCGTTGGTGCCGAGCAGGTCGCTCCAGGAGCTGTAGAAACCGAAGTAGCCGTTGGCGATCAGACCCATCGCGACCAGGACCGCGATCTGGGTGGCGAAGAACGCGCCGAGCCGGCCGGCCCAGGGCTTCCAGCCCCGGCCGCCGAATCTCGGCCAGAGCCACATCGTGGCGGCGAAGGCGGCGATCGCGAGGACGGAGGAGATGATCTGCAGCGGAAGTCCCGTAAGGCTGAGCACGAGCCCGATCGTAGTTGACGGCGAGGAGCGTTCCGTGCGCCGCGTATGCGCCCCGCACGCGCTCCCATACGCCTCTTGCACGCCCCGTTGACCGGGCCCCGTCCGCTCGGGATCATGTCGGCGGGGGCGTGCACGCTGCGCGCATGAGAGCTCACCGGGGGCGGTTATGAAGTCCATCACCAAGGCAGGCCTGGCGGCCGGCACCGCGCTGCTGCTGGCGGCCTGCTCCGGCGGAGGCGCGACCACGACGGCGGACCAGCAGCCCACCGGCGCCGTCACCGCCACCTCGTCGCCGAGCCCGACGCCCACGCCCACCCCGACGCCCACACGGCCGCCGTACGGCCCGGTGCTCGCCCGGTACGTCGACCCGGTCAACGCGGCGCTCGCCAAGCTCACCTCGGCCACGACCACCGACGCCATCTCCACCGTCCTGCAGGAGGTGGCCGGCGCGGCGACCACGGCCGGCAGCGGCCTGGGCTACGCGGACGAGCCGGCCAGCGTCACCACCGCCCAGCGCCAGCTGGTGACGGCCCTCACCCAACTCGCCACCGACCTGACCAAGGTCCGCACCGACATCAAGAAGAAGACCCTCTGCGCCGTCCCCTCCGCCCTCGCCAGGATCGGCGAGTCGGAGGGCCTCAAGGCCGTCCCCGCCGCCCTGGCGCAGATGACCGCCGCAGGCTACCCGACCACCTTCGCCCCGCCGCAGTTCCCGCAGCTCCAGACCCGCTCCCTCGACAACGGCGCCATGGTCCGCGAGGGCCGCCTCCGGGGCTCGGGCGTCTTCAAGGTGGACAACGGCGGCAGCGCGGACGCCGTGGTCTCCCTCGCCCAGAAGGGCAAGTCGATCCACTCCGTCTACGTCGGCAAGGGCAAGAAGGCCTCCATCGAGGGCATCGAGGACGGCACCTACGAGATCTACTTCTCCGGCGGCGTCGACTGGGACTCCAACCTGAAGGCCTTCACCCAGAACTGCGACTTCAGCAAGTTCGACGACACCCTGGAGTTCGAGACCGGCCGCACCTACACCTCCTGGTCCATCACCCTCCAGCCGACCGTCGGCGGCAACGCCAAGACCAGCGACGTCGACGAGAACACCTTCCCGACGCCGTAACGCCCCGACGCCGATGCGAACGGGCCAGCCGGCTGCGGGAGCTCGGCCGAGAGCTTCGCGTGATCGTCTCGGAGTTGACCGATCTGCCGCCTGACCTGCGACAGAGGGCTGAGCGGTTCCTGGTCCCAGCGGGTACTGACGCGGATCCACGGGTGGTCGAGTCGGGCCCACAGCAGTGGACGCCGGGCGCCGTCGCGGTCCTGGACGCTGTCTGGACTACGCAGGCGGCACCGAGTCGGGGTTCACCTGTCTTCGCTCTCCGGTGGAGACGCTCGTCAAGTCGTCCTGAAGTGACTGACGGAGGCCGCAGACCGGGCAAACCGGTCTGCGGCCTCCGCACGTCTGCCTCGGTCCACCCCGTGCGATCATGTCGAACCGGTTCAAGGCGAGGGGGACTTGCCGCGATGGCGGACGGCATCCGGGCGGAGGGCGGGCGGGCTGGGGGCGGGCCCGCGGACGTGGTCGTCGACATCGTGCCGGGGGCGTACGAGGAGGCGGCCGGGAGCCGGGGCCGGGGCTGGGGGTGTGTGCTCGTCGGGTGCGGGCTGCCGGCGCCGGCGGGTGTCACGGTGGTCGCCGGCTGCCTCGCCATCTGGGCCGGGCTGCTCAGCAGCCCGTGGCGGGACGACCCCGACCACGTGGACGACCCGCGGGCCTGCGCGCCGTCCACGGTGGAACTCGGTGACGCGCTGGCGCACTTCGGCCTGACCCTGCCGGACGGGGCCGCGAACGTCCGTTTCCAGTCGGGGCACGGCATGGCCGAGCGGGACCTCACCGTCGGCTTCGACCTGCCGGAGACCGAGGCCAAGGGCTACCTGGTCCGCTCGCACCTGCCGGCCGCGACCCGCCCCGGTGTCTCGATCACCGGCTGCGTGGCCGACGAGCCGTCGCCGGACCTGACCCGGGTGGGCTCGGAGCCGCGTGACGAGCAGTACTGGCAGATCGACGTCCAGGTGGCTCCGGCCGGGCCGGGCATGTCCCGGGTGGGCGTGCGGATCTCGGACCTCTGACGGGCGCCCTCGGGCCCTGCCGGCCGGCCGCGCCGACGACCGCCGAGCCGCCCGGTCGGCGACGCGGGACGATGTCCGCTGGACCGGGTGCGCGGCCGTACCAGGGGCTGACGAACGGTAGGGGAGCGGGGAGATTCCCCGTGGAGCGGAGGACGAAGGCCGACCGTGGTTGCGGGCCCACGGCCGGCCTTCGCGTTCGGGGGCACCGTTGCGGGGTGCACGGGGTGCCGCGCGCCCGTTGTCCGGGGCGCGGCACGGGTGGCTCAGGGGCCGGGCTTCCAGCGGTAGAGCTGGGAGCCCCAGGTGTAGATGTAGGTTGAGTCGACCCCGAACAGGGCGCTCTTCGACCGGGTGGGCCGACCGGCGGTGTCGGGGGTGAGGGTGGTCGTCACGTTGTAGGCGCCGATCCGGGGGGACAGGCACATCCTCCAGGTGTACCCGTCGGTCGGAAGCTGGACGTCCTCGGCGGGGGAGTTCCCGCCCGGCGTCAGCAGGCTCCAGGCGTAGGTGCCGACCTCCAGCTGGACGTGGCGCTGGACGCACTTCTGCGGCGGCGTGACGGGCGCGGGGAGCGGCGTCAACTGCGCGTAGTCGTCAAGGAATTCACGGTCGGCGGCGGAGGCCGAGGTGGCGAACGGGCCGAGCGCGAGGGCGAGGACGACGACGGGCAGGGCGAGGAGTCGGGGCAGCCGGCGGGGCCTGCGTTCCTCCGGGGCGGCGATCGCGGCGACGGTGAGGGAACGGGGCGGACGGGCCATCGACGACACTTCCTTCCGAAGGAATTGGTCTGGACCGATTCTTCTTCGGAAGGTGATCTCCGGGCTATCCCCGAACTCTGGGATACCGGGCGCGCACCCCGCCCGTCACCTCGCCCCGTCGCCCCGCCTCCGCGCTACTTGCCGAAGCGCCGTTCGCGGCCCGCGTACGAGCGCAGCGCGCGCAGGAAGTCGACGCGGCGGAAGGCGGGCCAGTAGCAGTCCACCCAGTGCATCTCGGCGTAGGCCGACTGCCAGAGCAGGAAGCCCGACAGCCGCTGCTCGCCCGAGGTGCGGATGATGAAGTCGGTGCGGTCCCCGGCCGAGGAGTAGAGGTGCCGGGAGATGTGCTCCTCGTCGAACCGCCCGACCAGCTCGACCGGGTCGCCGCCGGCCGCGAGGTGCTCCTCGAAGGCGCTCTTCACGGCGTCGACGATCTCGCGGCGGCCGCCGTAGCCGACGGCGACGTCGACCTTCAGTCCGCCGCGCCCGGCCGTGCCGGCGGCCGCCTCCTTCAGCACCCGGGCGGTGTCGCCGGGCAGCAGGTCGAGCGAGCCGATCACCTGTACCTCCCAGGGGCGGCCGGTCGCGGAGATGTCCCGGACGGTCTCCTCGATGACCTCGATGAGCGGGCCGAGTTCGTCGGCGGGGCGGCCGAGGTTGTCGTCGGAGAGCATGAAGAGCGTCACGTGCCCGATCCCCGCCGCCGCGCACCAGCCCAGGAACTCCGTCGCCTTGGCGCCGCCCGCCCGGTACCCCTCGCGGACGTCGTCGTGGCCGGCCTTCCGGGCCCAGCGCCGGTTGCCGTCGAGCATGATCCCGACGTGCTGCGGGCGCGGCAGGCCCGCCAGCGTGCTGGCCAGGCGGCGCTCGTACACCGCTTCCATCGGCCGGCGGAGCACCAGCGGCAGCAGCCTCATGAACCGTCTCCATCCATCGCGTGAGTCCGCCGTCGACGGTACCAGCGGTTCACCGAGTGTCCTGTCGGCAGCGGGGGTTGGGGTCGGGGTGGCCGGGGCGACCGGGGCGCGCCCGTGGGGAAGGCGCTGTGCGACGCGTCCACGCGCCCCGGCGGGGCGAAGGCCGGGAGGCGCGACTCTCCCGGGCCGGGGTTGTCGGCACCGGCGGTGCGGGTATCTGAAGGTGACGGCCCGTGAGTGGCCGGCCTCCGGGGTCCGCGGGTGCGGAATTTCGGCCGCGAGTTCTGTCTGAACGGTTGCTCTATTGAAGTGGCCATGGCATTTTCGTGCGGCGCGGGCGTCCGTGACCGATCGTGCGCCCCGCCAATCCCCCACAAGGAGAGCCATGTTCAGGAGACTTGTCGCCGTAGCCGGTGCCGGCGTGGTGGTCGCGGGTGCGCTGACCTGCGCCGCCGCCCCCGCCCAGGCCGCTCAGGCGGTGCAGGCCGGCGATCTGACCTCCACCATCGCGCTGAGCAACTGCTCGGCGTCACTGGTGCGTTACCCCTCCTCGGTCGACACCGACCGGGCCCTGATGCTCACCAACGGCCACTGCCTGCCGACGATGCCGTCCGCCGGCCAGGTCATCCAGAACACCAGCGCCAGCCGGAGCGGCACGCTGCTCGGCGCATCCGGTGCGTCGCTCGGCACCGTCCAGGCGGACAAGGTGCTCTACGCGACCATGACGGGCACCGACGTCGCCCTGTACCAGCTGACCGACACCTTCGCGTCCATCGGCACCAAGTACGGTGCGACCGCGCTGACGATCAGTGACACCCACCCGGTCGACGGCTCCTCGATGTTCATACCGTCCTCGTACTGGAAGCAGACGTGGAACTGCTCCATCAACGGCTTCGTCGGCACCCTGCGCGAGGACCAGTGGACCTGGCACGACTCGATCCGCTACAGCTCCGGCTGCAACACCACCCACGGCACCTCCGGTTCGCCGATCGTCGACGCCGCCACCAGGAAGGTCGTCGGCATCAACAACACCGGTAACGACGACGGTGCGATGTGCACGCTCAACAACCCGTGCGAGGTGGCGGCCGACGGCACCACCACGGTGACCCAGGGCCAGAGTTACGGCGAGGAGACCTACTGGTTCACCACCTGCCTCGGCACCGGCCGCGTCATCGACCTCAACGTCAGCGGCTGCCTCCTCACCAGGCCGGCCGGCAGCGGCTCCGTCTCGGTGACCAACCCGGGCAACCAGTCCACCGCGCTGAACGGCTCGGCCAACCTGCAGATCACGGCCACCGGTGGCACCGCGCCGCTCGGCTACTCGGCCAC